>NZ_JRGK01000259.1 GCF_000764645.1 Aeromonas finlandensis | reverse complement strand
TTTTTGCTATGGGCTATTTACCCCTTGGCCGATAGATTTGCACACCAGAACGAACATATAAGCCCGGCCTCTCGACCGGGCTTTGGTGTTTTTAGCCTGCTTTTGGGCTGCTGCCCCATCCCACCACGATGGCAATATCTTGCTCCCTGTTGGTGTTCTTTACACTGCTTTCACCTCTGTATTCTTGCACATCCCATGTTGAACATGTTTTTCCACCGCAAGCTGACAGAGCTTGATGATTAAATCAGGCCGTCTGGCAACGGTACGTCATCGCTTGCTCTTGTTTGTGTAATCCCCTTATTTCGTTATGGATTTATTCTTTTTAAACAGCCACTTATCAAGAAATGGCTGTTCTATTGGTCTGTTCTACGGCAGGAATGCCATACGAATTAAATGATAATGATTATTGTTTGAATGATCTGGATGGGGTCGTTACAATGCCGGCTGATTAATAAAGTGCTTTTCAAATGAGCCTTTGTTAATGCTGCTCCTGGCCGGATGCCAGGGCGTTGTAACAAGTGAAGTAAGGGAATACGCCACTTTCCTACTAAAAACGTTCAGGCCAAAACATGACAACAGTGAAACCGAACAAGCTTGCCTTGCTGATCTGCTCCCTTCTTGCAACCCAAGCCTATGCTGCCGAACAAGAGGTGATGGTCGTCACCGCTGCCGGCTTCCAGCAGAAGATTGAAGACTCTGCCGCCTCCATCTCCGTTATTACCCGTGAGCAGCTGGAGAAACGGGCATATCGGGATGTGACTGATGCCCTGAAGGATGTACCCGGTGTCGTGGTGACTGGCGGTGGCAGCAGCAGTGATATCAGCATTCGCGGTATGGGCTCGAAATACACCCTGATGCTGGTTGATGGCAAGAAGGTGGATAGCCGCGGTACTCGCCCCAATAGTGATGGCCCGGGCATCGAGCAGGGGTGGCTGCCACCATTGCAGGCGATCGAGCGGATTGAGGTCGTCCGTGGCCCCATGTCATCCCGTTATGGCTCGGATGCCATGGGCGGCGTGATTAACGTGATTACCCGCAAGACCACCGGACTGGCCTGGCAGGGCTCGGTGCACGCTGATTCTACCTTCCAGGAGAACAAGGATGCCGGCAACAGCTTCCAGACTGATGCCTATACCGCAGGTTCATTGATTGATGGTGTGTTGGGGCTGCGTTTCAATGGTCAGCTGGCGCATCGTGGTGAAGACCAATTTACCCAGGGCTTTGCCGAGCAGGAGACTCGCAGTGGCACGGCCGTGATCAGCTTCAAACCTGACGACCATAACCGCTTCGATCTGGAAGCCAGTCGCAGCCTGCAGGATCGGGATCGTACGGCTGGCAACTCACTGGATGCAAAGGCGAAAGAGAGCCTTAACCGCTACGAGCGCACCAACTATGCGCTGACCCATGATGGTCAGTATGATTTCGGCTCGTCCAGCAGCTATCTGCAGCAGGAGACCAACACCAACCCCGGCCGCAAGATGGAGCTCACCAACACCATCGCCGATACCCATACCCAGTTCATTCTGGGGGATCACTACCTGAGTGTCGGTGGTCAGTATCGCTATGAGGATCTGCACGATCAGGGCAATACCCTGAAAGTGGCCAACCCTGCCGAGCAGCTGACCCGCTGGAGCTGGGCGATGTTTGTCGAGGACGAGTGGTCACTCACTGACAGCTTTGCCCTGACCGGCGGCGCCCGCATGGATCGGGATCAGAACTACGGATCTCACTGGAGTCCACGTCTCTACGGCGTCTGGCATCTGGATGAGAGCTGGACCCTGAAAGGGGGCGTCTCGACCGGTTACCGCTCCCCTGACTTGCGCATGTCGGCGGCCAACTGGGGTCAGGTCACCGGTGGTGGCAGCCTCGATGGCATGCTGGTCGGCAACCCGGATCTCAAACCGGAGACCAGCGTGAGTGAAGAGATTGGCTTGTTGTGGAACGGCCATCAGGGCTTCAACGCCGGGGTTACCCTGTTCAACACCGACTTCAAGAACAAGATCTCCGAAGTGCGTCGTTGCACCAGCAAGAGCGATCCTGCCTGTACCCTCAATGGTCACAGCTATGACTTCATCAGTGACCGGGTCAACGTCGACAAGGCGAACATGCGCGGGGTTGAGGGGATGATGGATTGGGCCATCAACGAGGATTGGTCGGTCAGCTCCAGCTACACCTTTACCCAGTCCGAGCAGAAGAGCGGCCCGTTGGCGGGTCATGCCCTCAACCAGATGCCCCGCCATATGTTCAACGGCAGCGTAGAGTGGCAGACCACCGAGGATCTCAACCTCTGGTCACGGGTCAACTTCCGTGGCGAGACCTCCGAGTACCTGAGCCGGGTGAAGATGGCGGAGGGGACCCCTTCCTATACCTTCTTTGACATGGGGTTGGTCTACAAGGCCAACAAGCATCTGGATCTGACCGCCGGGGTCTACAACCTGTTCGACAAGGCGGTGGATTACAGCAGCTATGGCACTGTGCTGGATGGTCGCCGTTACAACCTGGGCGTTACCTACAACTTCTGATTGGGAACCTGTCATGCGGCCGCCATCTTCGGATGGCGGCCGTTTTTATTGTGCCTCCGTCAGGGGCTATGCCTGATAGGGGGCGGCTTGCCAGGTGTTTCGCCCCAGCCCCTTGGCCTGATACATGAGGGTGTCGGCCTGCCGCAGTAGCTGGTCGGCATCAGCCTTTATCGTTGCTTCTACCCAGACCGCCCCGGTGCTGATGGAGAGTGTCACTTCGCCGCTGCTGGTGTGCAGAGTTTGCCGGTTGCTCTCCAGGCAAATGCGCTCGGCCCACTGCTCTGTCTCCGCCAGCGTGGCCAGCGGCAGCAGCAGGCAAAACTCCTCCCCGCCGATGCGGGCCAGCAGAGCCTCTTCGGGCAACAGGTTGGTCACCGTGGTGGCCAGCTTTTCCAGCAACAGATCCCCGATGCCATGACCAAAGCGGTCGTTGGTCTCCTTGAAGTGATCTACATCGAACAGCAGCAGGGCACAGGGCGTGCCGCTTGCCAGCCGTTGCTCCATGGCAGGCATGAATGCCCGTCGATTGAGCAGGCCGGTCAGGGGGTCGGTACTGGCCAGTTTCTCCAGTCTGGCGTTGGCCCGGCTCAGCTCTGCGGTGCGGCTGGCGACTGCACGGCGCAGTTGCACTATGTAGGCCACCGTGATCAGCACTCCTGCCAGCAGCAGCCAGGGGCCGAGATGGATGGGGTAGATGGTCTCGACATGCATCCACTTGCGGATGATCCGCTCCCGATCACTCTCTTTGATCTTGGCAAACCCCTCTTCCAGCTTGCTTAACAGGGCAAGGTCACCCTTTTTAACGGCGAAGCGGATCTGGTCGGTATAGAGGTGGCGAACCGGAATAAAGCGGGTGGGATCTTCCGAGGTATAGAGATAGAAATTGGCGACCTGCAGATCGGCGATAAAGGCCTTCAGCTCCCCCTTGAAAACCGCGGCCAGCATGGCGTCATTGTCATCGAAGGTCTGTAGTCTGGTGCTGGGGAAGTAGCGTCTGGCGTAATACTCCTCGTAGCCACCGGCCACCACCCCGACCGTTTCATGGAGCAGGGAGTAGTGCACATCGGTGCCGCGCAGCTCGCTCGAGAAGAAGAGCTGGGAGTCGAGTTGGGCGAGGGACTGACCATAGTCGAACAGCTTGTCCCGCTCCGGGGACCAGAGCAGTCCGGCATGAACATCCGCCTGACCCTCATTGAGCTGATCGAGAGATTGCTGCCAGTCGACCAGCCGGAACTCGATCTTCTGGCCGGTTACCCGGGCATATTCACGCCACAGGTCGATCAGCAGGCCATCCGGCTGGCCCGACTCATTGATATAGGAGAAGGGCTGCCAGGCTTTGGAGTTGGTAATGATGATCGGCTCTGCCGGGGCTTTGGCCCAGGCAGGCAGGGCAAGGGCGAGCAGCAGGAGCCCCCATCCGATAGTGACTATGACTCCTGTCCTGGAAGAGGCCATCCTTGCTCCAATCCGTTGCCGTATACCGTCCCGTGGTCATCGATTATCACCACCTTTCTCATCGAAGAACAAGCGCTCACATGATGAAGTTTGCATGATGCAAACGGCGCCATGACAAGGCTGGCGGATAGAGTGACTACTTACAGCGGCAGACTGATCCGCGCCTCCAGTCCCCCTTGTGGCCGATTGAGCAGGGTCAGCTCACCGCCGTGCTGATGGACCAGAGTGCGGGCGATGGAGAGCCCCAGCCCCACGCTGCCCGACTCGGTGTTGCGCGCCTCGTCGAGTCGCACGAAGGGTTTGAACACATCCTCCAGCCGCGCCGGATCGATCCCCGGCCCGTTGTCGCAGACCCGGATCAACAGCTCTTCCTTGCGGCGTTCCAGCGACACTTCGGCGCTGTCAGCATATTTGATGGCGTTGCCGATCAGGTTCTGCAGCACCCGGCGCAGGGTGTTGGCCCGGCAGGCGTAAACCTCTTTGCCCTCCGCCAGACAAGTGACCGGCTGGCCGGTATCGGCATAGTCATCGCACAGGCTGACCAGCAAGCTGACCAGATCCAGCTCGCGAGTGGCCTCCTGCTGCCCCTCCTCGCGGGCAAAGCTGAGGGTTGCTGCCAGCATCTGCTCCATCTGTTGCAGGGTTTGCTGGATGCGCTCCTTGTCCTCGCCCTCGGCCAGAAATTCGGTGCGCAGCCGCAGGCTGGTGATGGGGGTGCGCAGATCGTGTGAGATGGCCGCCAGCATCCGGGTTCTGTCCTGCACGAAGCGATCGAGCCGGGTGTGCATCCGGTTGAAGGCCTGAATCGATTCGCGGATCTCGGTCGGCCCCACCTCCTGCAGCGGCTCGATATCTTCGCCCCGTCCGAGCCGTTCGGCATTGCCAGCCAACTGTTGCAGCGGGCGAGTGGCACGGCGAAACAGCAGCACCATCAGCCCGATCACCAGACTGGCGACCAGCATCAGGTTGAGGGTGGTCTGCCACGACCAGCTGCCCGCCTCCTTGTCGACCAGCGAACTGAACTGTAGCCAGCCCCCCTGCGGCAGTTCGATGGAGCCATAGAGCCGCATATCCCGTGGCGGGGGCGGCCCCTTGCGATCCCGCATCATGCGGGCGTGATGCTCCCACGCCTTGCTGCGCTGGGTATCCTCTTTCAGCTCGGCGCTGATCTCGACGGTGAGGCCGGGGGGATAGTTGAGGCGCGAGCGCACCAGTTGCTCGAAGCGCGGGCTGCGGTTATCCGGTTGCAACGGCTCGTCAGAGAGGCGCAGCAGCAGGGTCTCGCTGCGGCTCGCCTTGAGGATCTCGTCATAGAGGGATGGGGGAGAGAGGGAGAGCAGCCTGACCACCGAGATGATCCGCTGCATGGCGTTGCGGCTGTTGACGAAGCCGAGTGCCTCCTCCCGATCCGAGCGGTAGATCTGGATGCTGAGCAGCTGGATCAGGATCAACCCCGCCAGCGCCACCAGAATGATCTGGCCGGTCAGCCCCTTGGGCCACATCCGTGCCCACAGTCGTCGCAAGGCGCCCACTGCTTAAACCTGTGTCACGTCGGCGGAGAACATATAGCCGCCACCCCAGATGGTCTTGATCAGCTCAGGATTCTTGGGATCCCGCTCCAGCTTGCGGCGCAGGCGGCTCACCAGGGTATCGATGGCGCGATCGAAGGCCACCGCCTCGCGGCCACGGGCCAGATCCAGCAGTTGATCCCGGCTCAGCACCCGCTGCGGTCGTTCGAGAAACACCTTGAGCAGATCGAATTCGGCGGTGGAGAGGCTGAGGCCCACCCCATCCTCATCGACCAGCTCCCGGCGATTGACGTCGAGCAGCCAGCGATCGAAGCGCAGATCCCGGGTCAGGGTCTCGGCGGCGGGTTGATTATCCGCCTGGGTTCGGCGCATCACCGCCTTGATGCGCGCCAGCAGCTCGCGCGGGTTGAAGGGCTTGGCCAGGTAGTCGTCGGCCCCCATCTCCAGCCCTATGATGCGGTCGGTCTCTTCCCCCATGGCGGTCAGCATAATGATGGGCAGGCTCGACTTGGCGCGCAGTTCGCGGCAGAGGGTCAGGCCATCTTCACCCGGCATCATCAGATCCAGCACCAGCAGATCGAACTCCCGCTCCTCCAGCAGTCGCTTCATCTCTTTACCATCCCGGGCGCAGCTGACCCGCAGGCCGTGCTGTTCCAGAAAGCGCTTCAAGAGATCGCGGATCTCGCTGTGGTCGTCGACCACCAGAATGTGGGTGTTGCCCTGGTTCATGAATACCTCCCCTGCTTGGCGTTGGCACGAGTATACGAAAATCCGCCCTGCGGTTTGTGTCAAAGTGTGCCAGATCCGCACGATGCCACACTCTGCTACAAAAAAGGGCGATGCTGGCAAAGTTCAGACACTTGACGGGTGTTTACTTGAGGGCAAGGCAAGAGCGCCGAACCAGAATCATCCCTACAGGAGATAGACCATGAAAAAGCTGACCAAAACCCTGCTGACCGCCACCCTGATCCTTGGCCTGCCGCTGGGCGCCTATGCCGCCAGTGAAGCGGCCCCCACCGGCCAGTCCGGTGCCATGGTGGATTGCCCGATGGATGGCGGTGGTATGAAAGGTGGCAAGCACCACGGTGGTCGTCACGACAAGATGGCCCGCATGCAGAACATGACCCCGGAGCAGATCCAGGCCAACCTGCAGCAACGTTATGACCGCATCGAAGATCCGGCCAAGAAGGCGGAGTTCATCAAGAACCTCAACGATCGTGCCGCCGGCATGACCAAGCACGCCGAAGCGATGAAGCAGTTCGCAGAAGCGAACCAGTAAGCCATACCTGACAAGGTGTGCCGAAGATGAGAGAGGGGGAGCATGTTGCTCCCCCTCTCTTTTTGTTATGGCGAATGGCTATGGCAACGCGAGGCTCATTCACCGCGACTGTTTTGAAACAGCTTGGGAATTTCTCGTACCAGCCAGCTTTTGGCCTTGCCCATGGTGTCCCGCCGCCAGGCAAGCACGACTTGCAACTGATGGCGATATTCGGGGCTGATCACCTTGAGCCGTCCGGCCCTGATGTCCTCATCGATCCAGCTCTGTGGCATGGTGCCGACCCCAATCCCTGCCAGCAGGGCATCCCGTTTCTCCGCCATGGTGCTGACGGTGAGGCGTGGCTGCTTGTCCAGCAGGCGATAGGTGAGCACCGGCTTGCGTAGCGCCGAATCGGCCACCGCGATGGCGCGGTAGCGGCGCAGGGTTTCGTCCGCCAGGGGCTCGGGCTCCTGATGCAGCGGATGATCGGGATGGGCGACGTAGAGCATCACCTCCTCTTTCAGCACCTGATGCTTGATGCCGGTCATCATGATATCGGGGTTGATCGAGGAGATAAGCAGGTCGGCGCGACCATCTTCCAGACACTCCCAGCTCCCCGCCAGTACCTCGGCGCGCAGCCGCAGTCGGGTATCGGTCTGTTCGGCCAGCCGCTCCACCAAGGGGTAGAGAGCCTGCAGCGGGACCAGCGCATCGACGGCGATGGTGATGTCGGTCTCCCAGCCACGGGCCAGCGCCCGGGTCTCGCCCACCAGATGTTCGGCCGCCTCCAGCAGCACCCGACCACGTTCCAGCAGCATGCGTCCCGCCGGGGTAAATTTGGTGCGGTGGCCGCTGCGATCAAACAGCATGGCATCCAGTTCGTCTTCCAGCTTTTGCACCGTATAGCTCAACGCCGAGGGCACTTTGCCCAGTTCGTCGGCCGCCGCCGCGAAGCTGCCGCGGCGGTCGATGGCGTCCAGCACCCGGATTGCCTCCAGGGTCAGCGCCCGCTCCTTGTTCGATTCCTTGGCCATCTATCACCTTCAATTTTTTTGAATATGTTTGCCAGTTTATCTCGCTAACAAGTTAGGCCAAGTGTCTTTAATATTCAATCAACGCTTAGGCAGGAACGTCGAGCGGCCAAATATGCGGGTAGTTCCGCACTGTGACACACCAAATTGGTCTGTCTGACGTCGGTGAAAGAACAACACACTATTTGAATAACCTCTTGCATGGATGCATTGATTCTGGCCGAAACGGCCTTGGCAATGACATATAAAACAAGAGAGTGAATGAACATGAAAAACGTAATCAAGATGCTGGCCGTTGCAGGCCTGATGACCACAGGTTTCGCCAACGCCGCCGTACCGGCTGACTTAAATGCCATACCCGGCGTGCTGTTTGTGAAGTGGAATGCCACCGCTGCAATGGATGGCAAAGCCAATCCGATGCTGGAAGTGCGCGATGAAGCCGGTGACCTGATCACCTCAGCGCATGCCGACCTGACTGGCACACAACAAGTTCGTCTGCCGCTGCGCACTCAAGGCACAGTGACCGTGAGCCTGGCTGGCCAGAGCAGCGAATATCGTATTCCGTTCGGTATCGGTGGTGGCAACCCCCGCTAAGTCGAACCCCGGATAGATGAGGAGCAGACCATGATGCAATTGAGAGCCGCAGAAGCGCGGGGCAAGGCCAACTTCGGCTGGCTGGACGCGCGCCACAGTTTCTCCTTCGGTCACTACTACGACCCGGAGTGGATGGGACACTCGGTACTGCGGGTGATCAATCAGGATCTGGTTGCGCCGGGTGGCGGATTCGCCACCCACCCTCACGCCAATATGGAGATCCTCACCTGCGTGCTGCAAGGCACCATTGAGCACAAGGACAGCCTCGGCCACGCCGAGCAGATCCCGGCAGGGGATTTCCAGCTGATGAGTGCAGGCAGCGGGATCCGCCACAGCGAGTACAACCCCTCGCAGACGGAACCCCTCTCCCTGTTGCAGATCTGGATCGAGCCGAATGAAGTCGGCACTCCACCCGGATATCAGCAGAAGAAAATTGAGTCCAGACCGGGTATGACGCTGGTGGCGTCACCGGATGGCGAGGCGGGATCCTTCGTGATCCGCCAGCAGGCCCGCGTATGGCGGCTGGAGCTGGCCCCGGGCGAAATGCTCGACTGGGCACTGGCTGGCCGACACGGTTACCTGCAGATGATTTCAGGGGAGCTGACCGCCAACGGTCTGGCTGCCCGACCCGGCGACGGGGTACTCAGTCGTGATGAATTCCGGTGGGAGTTGGTTGCGACAAGTGCCACTCAGGCCCTGTTATTTGACCTGCCCTGATTGGTCAGTGGCGATACGAGTTAAACGAGGAGAGTGAAATGGACAAGATGAAAGATGTAGCGCTGCTGGCGGGTCGTGTACTGCTGGCGCTGATGTTCGTGATTGCGGGCTGGGGCAAGATCGGTGGTTACGCCGGCACCCAGGGCTATATGGAAGCGATGGGAGTGCCGGGTTTTATCCTGCCGCTGGTGATCCTGCTTGAGCTGGGTGGTGGCCTCGCCATCATGCTGGGTCTCTTTACCCGCAGCCTGTCGGTGCTGATGGCCGGTTTCACCCTGATGGCCGCCTTTATTTTCCACTACCAGCCTGCCGAACAGATGCAGATGCTGATGTTTATGAAGAACGTCTCCGTCGCCGGTGGTTTCCTGGCGCTGGCGGCGGCCGGAGCAGGGGCTTTCAGTGTGGATGCCCGTCTCGGCAAAAGCTGGTAACAGCCAGTCAGTTTGAGTTTTCCAATGCCTTTTGGCCGGTGCCCTGCACCGGCTTTTTTCTGTCTGCGTTTTCCGGGTCGGTAAGGCAGCTGCACAAATCTGCGGCCCCCCTCATGGTTCAGCGGTTTGCCCGCCAGCTGGCCACAAGTGCCTTTTGCATCTTATCCCCCGATCCCCGACAATTCCCTCTCTTGTGAAGTGACGGAAATGGCTCGCCTTTTCCCTCGCCCCCTCTCATCCACAGGCGGGAATTGCTCATGTTTACCCTCTACCACTCCAATCAGCTGGATCTGCTCAAAGAGCTGCTGGTGAGCCGCATCCGGCAGGCCCCTCTCTCTCACCCCTTCGATCGGGAGCAGATCCTGGTGCAGAGTCCGGGCATGGCCCAGTGGCTCAAGCTGGAGCTGGCCAAAGCCTTCGGCATCGCCGCCAATATCGATTTTCCGCTGCCCGCCAGCTTTATCTGGGAGATGTTCACCCGGGTGCTGGCAGATGTGCCGCGTCAGAGTCCCTACAACAAGGGATCCATGAGCTGGCAGCTGATGACCATTCTGCCTGCCTTGCTGGATCGCCCCGCCTTTGCCCCGCTCGCCGCCTATCTGGGCGGTGGAGAGGACGAGGATCCCGCCAGGGATCCCGAGCAGGTGCGGTTGTGGCAGCTCTGCCAGAAGGTAGCGGATCTCTTTGACCAGTATCTGGTTTACCGGCCGGACTGGATCGCCCGCTGGGAAGAGGGGGAAGGATTGAGTCAGGAGCTGGCCGGGGTGAGCGGTCAGGACTGGCAGCCCGAGCTGTGGCGCGAGCTGGTGGCCCGCACGCTGGCGCTCTCTCCGAGCGGCTACCACCGCGCCAACCTCTACGAGGAGTTTATCCACGAGCTGGAGCGTACCGCCGATCTGCCGGGCAAGCTGCCGCAGCGGGTCTTTGTGTTTGGCATCTCGGCGCTGCCGCCGCGCTATGTGGAGGCGCTGCTGGCCCTCGGCAGTCGGCCGGAGGTGGAGGTGCACCTGTTCGTCACCAACCCCTGCCGCTACTACTGGGGAGATCTGCTGGATCGCAAGACGTTGGCGCGCCTCGAAAACAAGCTCAAACCCGGCACCGATATCGAGACATTGCAGGGCCCCGCCAACCCGCTGCTCGCCTCCATGGGCAAGCTGGGGCGCGACTACCTGCACCAGCTGATGGAGCTGGAGGTGCCGCAAATCGAGGCCTTCGTCGATATCGACGAGGTTGATGGCAAAGGCAATGTCAGCCTGCTGCGCGCCATCCAGAAGGATGTGCTGGAGCTGGCAGAACGGGGCGCCGGTCAGTTCGATCTCGACAGCAGCCATCACAAGAGCCCCATCGATCCGGCGGATGGATCCTTGCAGATCCACGCCTGCCATGGCCCGATGCGCGAACTCGAGGTGCTGCACGATCGGCTGCTGGCGCTGTTCGAGCAGGACCCGACCCTCACCCCGAAAGATGTGGTGGTGATGATGCCGGATGTAAACAGCTACGGCCCCTACATTCAGGCGGTGTTTGGCGCGCGGGGCCAGATCCCGTTTGCGGTATCGGATCGGGCGGCGAGTCAGGAGAGCCCGCTGCTGCAAAGCTTCCTCGCCCTGCTCAGGCTGCCCAACGCCCGTTTCGGGGCAGGGGAGCTGCTCGCCATTCTCGAGGTGCCCGCCGTGCTGCGCCGTTTCGAGCTGGATGACGACGAGTTCAACCAGCTGCGGGTCTGGGTGCAGGAGACCGGCATCCGCTGGGGGCTGAACGACGGCTATCCCGTCCGCTTCGATCTGCCGCCCATGTCCGGCAACAGCTGGCTGTTCGGCCTGCGCCGCATGCTGCTCGGCTTTGCCATGGGGGATGGCGAGCCGGTGGCGGGCATCCTGCCCTACGCCGATATCGAGGGGCAGCAGGGGCTGGCGCTCGGCAAGCTCGCCTGGTTTGTCGATTCGCTTGCAGAATTCCTGCCCCGCCTGCAACAGGCCCAGCCGCTGGCCGAGTGGAACGCCTGCCTGCTGGCGCTGCTGGAGCGCTTCTATCTGGCCGACGAGGATGAAGAGCGTCAGCTTCAGCTTATTCGCAGCCAGCTGGTCGAGTGGCAGACCCGGCTCGGCGAGGCCCGTTTCGAGCAGCCCATCACCGCCGACTTGTTGCAGGATTATCTCGGCAGCGTGCTGGGAGAATCCCGCTCCAGCCAGCGCTTCCTCGCCGGTCAGGTGAACTTCTGCACCCTGATGCCGATGCGCTCCATCCCCTTCAAGCAGGTCTGTCTGCTCGGCATGAACGACGGCGTCTACCCGCGCACCCTGGCCCCCATGGGGTTCGATCTGATGGCGGTGGCGTCGCGGCGCGGGGATCGCTCCCGTCGTGATGATGACCGCTACCTTTTCCTCGAGGCACTGCTCAGCGCCCAGCAGGGGCTCTATATCAGCTATCAGGGCTTCAGCGCGCAGGACAACAGCGACAAGGTGCCGTCGGTGCTGCTGGCGGAGCTGATCGACTATGTGCGGCAGGGCTTTGTGCTGGCGGGGGATGAGGATCTGGACGATGAAACCTCCGGCAAGCGGCTGCTCAACCACCTGATGGTTGCGCACCCGCTCACCCCCTACAGCCGCAACTACTTCTACCCGGAGGCGGGTTCGCGCCTCTTTACCTATGCTGCCGACTGGCTGCCCGCCCTCAATCCGGTGCGCGGCGCGGCCAACTTCCAGAGCGGCGAGCTGCCTTTACCCCCCGAATGGGGCAAGGAACAGGGGCTGGAGCTGGCGGAGCTGCTGCGCTTCTATCGCCAGCCCACCAAATATTTCCTCAACCGCCGCCTCAAGGTGTGGTTTGAACTGCACGAGGCCAACATCGAGGACAGCGAGCCGTTCGAGCTGGATGGCCTGCAACATTATCAGCTGAAAGATCTGCTGCTCGATGCCCATCTGGCGGAAGGAGATAGTACCGAGCGTCGCGAACGGTTGCAGCTCACCGGCCTGTTGCCGCAAGGGTGGTTCGGCAGCCTGCTGTTGGACGATCTGGATGCCGAGATGGGCAAGCTGGCGGATCGGCTGCGGCCATGGGTTGCTGCCAATGAGTCAGAAAAGCAGGCGGTGGAGATCGATATCTCCCTCACTCAGGGCCAGCTGCAAGGGTGGATTGACACTCAGAAGGGGCGTTTGCTGGTGGTCAAACCCGGCAGCTTCAACGGCAAGGATCTGCTGCTGGGCTGGATCCAGCACCTCTGCCTCTCATTGAGCGGCGCCCCCGGCGACACCCTGCTGTTCGATGCCAAGCAGAGTCTGCGGTTAGCCAAGCTCGCTGCCGACGAGGCGCGGCCCAAGCTGGCGGCGCTGGTGGCGTGCTGGGCGCAGGGGATGAAGCGGCCGCTGCCATTCTTCCCCAACACAGCCTGGGATTGGCTCAAGGCGATCGAGAAGGATCCCGACAAGCCGGAGGCGGCCGACAAGGCGGCCCTCACCCGTTTCAACGGCGGCTGGATGATCAATGGGGAAGGGGCAGACGTTTACGTTGCCCGCTGCTTCCCCGAACTCGATGACGAGGTGCTGGGGCAGTTGCAGGCGCTGGCCCGCGAACACCTGACCCCGCTGCTCAAGACCCTGGAGGAGCTGAAATAATGGCTAACCCGCTCAATACCCTGCGTTTTCCCCTCCATGGTGAACGACTGATCGAAGCCTCCGCCGGTACCGGCAAGACCTACACCATCGCCGGTCTCTACCTGCGCCTGCTGCTGGGCCACGGCCCGGTTATTGAACAAGAGAGTGGCGAAGAGGGCGCCGATGTGGGTCAATCCTGCGCTCATGAACGGCCGCTCTCGGTGACCGAGATTCTGGTGGTGACCTTTACCGAAGCGGCCACCGCCGAGCTGCGCGGGCGGATCCGCGGCCGCATCCACGAGGCGCGCCTCGCCTTTATGCGCGGTCACAGCAGTGACACCCTGCTGGCCCAGCTGTTGGCAGAGGTGGCGGATCACGAGCTGGCGGCCCGCCGCCTGCTGGCCGCCGAGCGGCAGATGGACGAGGCGGCGGTCTTTACCATCCACGGCTTCTGCCAGCGGATGCTCAAGCAGAACGCCTTCGAGTCGGGTGCCCTCTTTGAAACCGAATTTCTCACCGACGACAGCCAGCTCAGGCTGCAGGCGGTAAGCGACTACTGGCGCGCCGAGTTCTATCCGGTGGATAAAACCCTCGCCAGTTCGGTGCGCGCGCTCTGGCCGAGCCCCGCCGCCCTGCTGCGGGAGATGAGCAGCTGGCTCGACAACAGCGAGCTGGAGATCCACCCCGTGTTGGGGGACGAGACCCTCGCCGCCCGCCATCAGGCGGCCATGAGCCGCATCGCGGCGGTGAAGAGTGAATGGCTGGCGCAGACGGACGAGATCCGCCGCCAGACCGACGGCCAGATCAGCCGTTACACCGGCAAGAACTACGAAGGGTGGCTTGCCAAGATAGCCGACTGGGCACAGGACGAGAGCAGTGGCTACGCCATCCCCAAGGAGCTGGAGCGCTTCGGCCAGACGGTGCTGGAGGAGAACCTCAAGAAGGGGGGCGCCGTGCCGACTCTGCCGCTGTTCAGCCAGATCGATGAACTGCTGGCGAGCCGCCCCGGTATTCGGGATCTCATCCTGCAACGGGCGGCCAAAGTAGTGCGCAGCCGGATGCAGGCCAGCAAGCGCCAAGCCCATCAGCTCTCGTTCGATGACCTGCTCAAAGACCTCGACGGGGCGCTTGGCTCCAGCCTTGGCGAGCGGCTCTGCGATCGCATTCGCGCCACCTACCGGGTGGCGATGATCGATGAATTTCAGGATACCGACCCCCAGCAGTACCGCATCTTCCATCGGCTTTACGGCGGCCACACAGACACGGCGCTGTTGATGATCGGCGACCCCAAGCAGGCCATCTACGGCTTTCGCGGCGCCGACATCTTTACCTACATTCAGGCGCGGCGAAATGTGAGCGCCCACTATACCCTCGGGCGCAACTGGCGCTCCAGCAGTGCGCTGGTGGGGGCGGTCAACGGCCTGTTCGAGCTAGCCAAGGATCCCTTTATCTACGAGGCGGATATCCCCTTCCTGCCGGTGGAGGCGCAGGGCAAGAGCAAGGCGCTGCTGCTCGAGGGTGCTACTGCCCCTGTGCTCCACTGCTGGCAGCTGAGCGGCCAGCCCACCTTCAATCGGGGGGATTACCAGAGCAAGATGGCCCGCGCCACCGCCGCCGAGATCCACCGCCTGCTGACGCTGGCCCGCGAGGGCAAGGCGCTGATCGGTGACAAGGCGGTGAAGGCCGGGGATATCGCCGTGCTGGTGCGCACCGGCGCCGAGGGCAAGCTGGTGCAGCAGGAATTGGCGCGCCTCGCCATCGCCTCCGTCTATCTGTCGAACCGCGAGAGCGTGCTGGAGCAGACTGAGGCGCGGGAGATCCTGCTGATTTTGCACGCCTGCCAGAATCCGAGCGAAGAGCGCAGCCTGCGGGCGGCGCTCGCCACCGGCCTGTTTGACCTCGATGCCAAGGCGCTCGATGGGCTGGCCAGCGACGAACGGGCGTGGGAGAGCGCAGTGCAGGAGTTTATGGAGTACCGCAAGATCTGGCATCGCCGCGGCGTGCTGGCCATGTTGCGGGCCCTGCTGCACCGGCGCAATCTCGCCTCTTCGCTTTTGGCGAGCCCCTATGGCGAGCGGCGGTTGACCAACTTCCTCCATCTTGGCGAACTGCTGCAACAGGTGAGCAGCGAGCTGGACGGGGAGTACGCCCTGCTGCGCTGGCTGGGGGAGGCGGTGAGCCGCCCCAACGGGCAGGATGCGGAGCAGGTACTGCGTCTCGAATCCGAGCGCAAGCTGGTGCAGATCGTCACCATCCACAAATCCAAGGGGCTGGAGTACCCGCTGGTGTTCCTGCCCTTTATCTGCAGCCACAGGACCGCCGAGACCCCGCTCTATCACGAGGCGGATGAGGCGGGCAATCGCACCATTCTCGATCTGACCGGCGCCGACTCGTCGCTCGCTGAAGCGGACAGGGAGCGCCTTGCCGAAGATTTGCGGCTGCTCTATGTGGCGCTGACCCGGGGCGTTTACGCCACCTGGCTGGGGCTGGCGCCGGTGCGCGCGGGGGCGGGCAAGTCGGAGAAGACCGACCTGCACCACACCGCCATCGGCTACCTGCTGCAAAAGGGCGAAGAGGGGGATGCACAGACGCTGGCGACCGCCCTCACCGAGCTGTCGCAGGCGCTGCCCGGGGTGGCCGTCGGTGAGCCCTCGCTCACCCGTCCGGCCCCGCTGCCGCCAGAAGAGGAGCAGCTGGGCGAGCCGCAGGTGCGCCACTTTACCGGCTCTCTTGAGCGGGACTGGTGGATCAGCTCCTACTCCGGGCTGGCGGCGCAGGGTCACGGTCACAGCAAGGGGGTCTTGGCCAATCCCGGCTTCGATGATGAGGTCGTCACCGAAGCTGCCGCTTTGGCTTCCGAGCAACCGGAGGAGGCGCCCCAGCCCTCCATCTTCACCTTCCCGAAAGGGGCGCGCCCCGGCACCTTGCTGCACAGCCTGTTCGAGACCATCGACTTTCAGAGCGCTGGTGGCGAGTCGCTGGCAGAGCATATCGCCAGCTTGTTGCTGCAAGACGGCTTCGAGGAGAGCTGGGCCCCTGTGCTGCAACAGCAGGTCGAAGCGGTGCTGGATACCCCGCTGGAAACGGGCTTTGGCGAGCCGGTGCGGCTGCGGGATCTGGCCCCCGAGCGCAAACAGGTGGAGCTGGAGTTCTTCCTGCCCATGGGGCGGGTGACGGCACCGGCGCTGACCGCCCTCTGCCAGCAGCACGACCCGCTGTCGCGGGGCAACAAGCCGCTCAGCTTTGCCACCGTGCAGGGGATGCTCAAGGGCTTTATCGATCTGGTGTTCGAGTGGCAGGGGCGCTGGTATCTGCTCGACTACAAATCGAACCACCTCGGCATGAGTCCCGCCGATTACAGTCGTCCGGCGCTGGAGCGGGCGATGGCCGAGCACCGCTACGACCTGCAATACCAGCTCTACTCGCTGGCGCTGCACCGGCTGCTCACCCTGCGCCTGCCGGGCTACGACTTCGAGCAGCATTTTGGCGGCGTTTTCTATCTGTTCCTGCGCGGCATGCCGCAGGGGGGCATTTTCCATACCCGCCCGAGCCGTGAACTGGTGCTGGGGCTGGATGAGTTGTTTAGAAATGGTGATCGCTCAGGCGGTGTTTCATCAGCAGAATTAAACGAGGTAGAGGCATGAGCGGCACCATGATCAGCACCGCAGCCAGCGCAATGATGGTTGAACGGCTCAAAACACTGGCGTTGGCTGGCCGTATCCGCCAGCTGGATCTGCAGTTTGCCAGGCTGGTGGCCGACCTTGGCGGCAGCCCCGAGCTGGTGCTGGGGGCTGCGCTCACCTGCTTCGAGCTGGGGCGTGGCCATGTCTGCCTGCCGCTGGAGATGCTCGCGCATTCTGGTAACGAAAAGCCATCCCTGCGGCCGTTCGGGCTGGATCCCCAGCAGAGCCGGGATCTGTTGGCTGATCTGGCGGACCCTGCCCGCTGGCCCGCCCTGTTTGCGGCAAGCCCGCTCGTGGGTACGGAACAGGATGACGGGCTTGCCCCGCGCTGGCCGCTGCGGCTGTGGCACGGGCGGCTCTATCTCACCCGTTACCACGATCACGAGCAGGGGGTGGCCCGCCATCTGCGCGCTTTGAGTGAAAGAGCCGAATGGCCGGAGATAGCCCCCGCCCTGTCGCGGCTGTTTGCCCGCGACTATGGGCTGGTGTTCGCGGCGCTGCTCAACGCCCGCCTCGCCCCTGACTTCTCAGCCCGCCACTTTATCGAGAAGTATCTCGATCTGGTGTTCCCTAGCGAAGTGGACTGGCCCGCCATCGAAGGGCTGCTGGCCAGCGCCCAGGCGGCCAGCGACTTGAGCAAGCTGGATACGCTGGTGCCCGAGGCGCTCTGTTGCAACGGCCAAAAGCTGGCGGCGGCCACGGCGGCGGCGCGCCCCTTTGCGGTGATCTCCGGCGGCCCCGGTACCGGCAAGACCACAACGGTCGCCAAACTGCTCGCCATTCTGGTGGAGACCGGCCTGCAGGCGGGCAAGGCCCCGGCGATCCGGCTGGTGGCTCCCACCGGCAAGGCGGCGGCGCGCCTGACCGAGAGTATCGGCTCTGCCCTGCAGGCCCTCGATCTGCCCCCCGAATGGGTCGAAGCGATCCCCACCGAGGCGGGCACCCTGCACCGGCTGCTCGGGGTGATCCCGGGGCGCAGCCAGTTCCGCCACCACGCGGGCAACCCGCTGCACCTCGACCTGCTGGTGGTGGATGAGGCCTCCATGGTCGATTTGCCGATGATGGCGCGCCTGCTCGATGCGTTGCCGAGCCACGCCCGCCTGATCCTGCTCGGCGACAAGGATCAGCTCGCCTCGGTGGAGGCGGGGGCCGTGCTCGGCGATATCTGCAGCTTTATCGAACAGGGCATCAGCCCGGCGCAGGCGGATTGGCTCTCCCGCCAGACCGGCTACCGCCTGCAAGGCACGCCCGCGGGGGCACCGGTGCGCGACAGCCTCTGCTTGCTGGCCAAAAGCTGGCGCTTTGATCAGCACTCTGGCATCGGCCAGCTGGCGCGCGCCTGCAACAGCGGCGATGCCACGGCGGTGGAATCAGTCTGGGGCATGGGCTTTGCCGATATCAGCCTGCACCCCTGGGCCGGGGAGGCCTACGACGCCCTGATTGCCCAGGGGGTAGCCGGTTACGGCAGCTATCTGAAGGCAGCCCGCGCGGGGGAAGCGCCCGCCGCCGTATTCAAGGCATTCAACAGCTTCCAGATCCTCTGCGCTCTGCGTGACGGCCCGTTCGGGGTGCTGGGGCTTAACGAGCGGCTCGAACTGGCCCTGTCACGGGCTGGCCTCATTGCCCGCGATGGCGACTGGTATGCCGGTCGCCCGGTGATGGTGGTGCGCAACGACCACGGGGTCGGCCTCTACAACGGCGATATGGGGCTCTGCCTGCCCGATGAAACCGGGCGGTTAAAGGTATGGTTTGAGCAGCCGGACGGCACCCTGCGCGCCCTGTTGCCCAGCCGCCTGCCACCCCACGAGACGGTCTATGCCATGACCATCCACAAATCCCAGGGCTCGGAATTTACCCATACCGTGCTGGTGCTGCCCGACAGCCCCAGCCCGCTGTTGACCCGCGAGCTGGTCTATACCGGCATCACCCGTGCCAAGGCCCGCCTCGATCTCTATGGCGATCGCGCCCTGCTGGCACAAGCGGTGCGGAAAAAGACCGAGCGTTATTCAGGGTTGGCGGAGAGGTTGGGGGAGTGATTGGATTGGACGGCGGTAAAGGAATCTACCGCCGTTTTAATGTCATTCACTAATTTAAAATCCAGAGGGAGGATTTATTTGCTCAAAAACCCACTCCGAAAAAATTTTTTCAACATCCCATCTATTATAATTTTCGTTAGGGTAACGTTTTCTCATTAAATCTGACTTGCAGGAATTAAATTCATGATATTTTTCCATGAATTTTTTGGAAAGTTCATTTAATTCACTGTCACTGTCAATTATAAAAAACGGCAATTTTATTATGGGTGGTTTTAGTTGGGTTGTGATTGGTGTAGATAGTGTTTGAGATGTATCACAAGGCACTTCACTTTTTCTTATGTGTTGAAATAAACTATATTCAATAGTTCCTTTTTTATAATAGTAAATCTCACAGTAAAATTCGGCATTTGACCCATCTTGAGCTTCTGGATAGGTAATAAATTCAATGTTTGGGAATGGTATAGTCAAACCCTCGTTGTAGTAATTAACCACAGGCAAGGTTTTAATAATTTTGTTCTTATATTTTAAGTGGTAGTCAAACTGTCTTGCATTCTCAAAATATAAATTTTGCCACCAATAATTACCTCCCTCATGCTCTACACTCCCAATCTCAATAGTGAAATCAGGATCATTAGAATAAAAGGCTTGGCTAATACCATCATAGTCCCAGCATTTGGCATCTTCTAAAAGAATGGAGAATCTATCAGGGGCTGTCAGGTTGAGGCCGAATCTTTCAAACCACATCGCTCTGACATCAATTGGATTGGCACATGAATCTAATGGTGTATTAGCATCATTTGTCCGTGAATAAACAACACCAGCTCGTATTGATCTACCCTGATGACTGTATTCTTTTGTCAGGTAATATGGTTTTAAAGGCTTATTAAATATTGTTAGAATTGCTAACTTGGCTTCATTAAATTGTAAAAAATCAAGCTGAATGTTTGGAATGTTATCTTCACTAAAACGTAGTCCTCTAAGCGCAGTGATAATATCTGCTTGAGTATATTTTTTATCACTGTCATTTAATCCAACTACTTCTAATGAATCAGATATTCCGAAAGCTATGTATCTATTCCCATTGTGAATTACATTAGCCATACATAGAATATCATGGACCATTGCAGCCATATTGTTGTGGAATTTTTGTTTGAAGTCCCACCAGAGACCTTCTTTACCTTTTGAGAGTAAGTCATTAATAATGCTGTTCATTTAATAAAACCATGAAGTAATGTAAATTGTATTTTGCAATTGTCGTCAGTTTACCTTCAAATATGACCGCAATGGAACTATTTACATGCTTATAAGCTGAACTCGCATGTTGGGCTTCGCAGGCTCAGCACCAACCTACCGATTGTGTAGGTTGTGGCTGAGCCTGCGAAGCCCAACGTTTACCGCGTAATCTCTTTTTTCCGCCCCTCATCCCCAGCCCTTCTCCTTCTTTTTAAATAAACGGGAGAAGGGAGCAATGCCGTTACCGCTGTCCGATTACGCTTCGCTAATCGAACCTACGTGGCTGGCGATCATATTTCCGATGCTGCTTTATCCCCTCTCCCTCTGGGAGAGGGCTAGGGTGAGGGGAGCAGGTTGCCACAATGTCCACTTCGCCCACTTGGTAAAATCGGGTAGGGTGCAAAGAACGAAGTGAATTGCACCGCTGCTATTTATCTGCCAAAAGGTGTAATGCGCTGCGCTTATTACACCCTACATCCAACCAACACACGACAGGATGTCATTGATTGAGACTTGAATTTAACACTATCGATCTGGATCGGGATTACGAGCTCTGTGTGCAGGCGCGCAGGGATGCCTATTTTTGCAGCTTTCATACCCATGATGGTTTTGCCGACTTTATCGACGGCTATCGGGAGCGGATCCGCGAAAGGCTGGGGCAAGCGCAATGGCACTACCTCCATATCTGGGTGGGTGAACAACTGGTGGGCCAGCTGGAATTTCGCACTTTTTCCGATGAACCCGAGACTGGCTATGTGCAGCTGATTTATCTGTTCCCCGAATATCGCGGCCGTGGTCTGGCCGCTGGCTTGCAGGCTTATATTCGCCAGCAGTTGCTGGGAGCGGGCTGTAAATGGGCGATTCTCTCCGTGAGTCGCACCAATATGCGGGCGTTGAACCATTACCGGCGATCTGGCTGGGTATTTCTGCGCCCCAATCCGAAACATCAGGAGACGGATTTTTATCGGCTGACTCTGGCCGATTGACCTCTGTGGGTGCCTCTGGGTATCCCCTCATCTATCCCATCCCCCAAATGACTGAATCGTGAGTTAAATCCGGTAAATGGGGCGCGCTTGAGCCACACTTATGGCCACCCTGATTCAGCCTGCGCCGTGAGTGGCTGATAACCGGGGAAACGGTGGTGCGGTGGGGTTCTGGCTGACAGATCTGTTGCAATATGCCAAGGTAGCGCCCCACGATAACAGAGCGATTCTCCGTGGTGGCGCGGGGCAGAAGAATAAGGAAAACCGCTATGGTGCAGGACAGTGACACGATGAGGATTGCGAATCTTAGCGAGGCTGCGGTTCACGGCATTCTGGAGGTGATCAGCGACGGTATCTGGGATTGGAATGCCAATACCGGTTTCGTCTATCGCAACCCCGGCTGGTACCGGATGCTGGGCTATGAGCCGCACTCCCTCGGTAATACGGTCTTTACCTGGGAGAGCGTGATCCACCCGGACGATATGGCGCGGGTAATGGCGAACTTCGATCTCTGCCTGAGCGGCGCCGTTGCCGAGTATTGCGCCGAGTATCGTTGCCGTACCAAGGATGGCAGTTACCTCTGGATTGAGGATTGCGGTCGCATCATTGCCCGCAACCCGGACGGTTCTGTGGCGCGGATGATCGGCGCCCATCGCAACATCCACGCCCAGAAGCTGTTGCTGGAGCAGCTGGAGCTGCGCAATCAGACACTGGAGCAGCAGATTGCCGAGCGCACCGCCGAGCTGGTGCGGCTTAACGCGGCGCTGCAACAGAAAGCGGAGGAGAATCGTCAGCTGGCGGAGACCGATGCCCTGACCGGCGCCGCCAGCCGTTATCGGCTGGAGCGGGCGTTGCAGCTGGAGTGCGAGCGGGCTCGCCGCTTCCATCAGCCGTTTACGGTGATCGCCATGGATGTGGACAACTTCAAGCAGATCAATGACTGCTATGGCCACAATGCGGGGGATCAGACCCTGATCAACATAGTGGCGCTGGTGCGCCGCCATATCCGCGAGATCGATCTGCTGGCCCGCTGGGGTGGCGACGAGTTTATGGTGTTGCTGCCCAACACCGGCCGCGAGGATGCGCGGGTGGTGGCGAGCAAGGTGCAGGCATTGATGGCGAGCGAGCCCATCTGCCCCCACGCCCCCGCGACCATGAGCTTCGGGGTGGCGGAGTATCAGCAGAATGAGCATTGCGAGAACCTGATGGTGCGCGCCGATCGGGCGCTCTATCAGGCCAAGCAGCTGGGCAAAGACCAGATCTGCTAACGGCGCAGAGTGTGGCAAAAAGTGCGACATAAAGGCAGCAAAAAGGGCCGCAGGATTGAAACCTGCGGCCCTTTTTCTGGTGCGCATATTGGTATCTGCGCACTGCTGGCGCGGCGCGACTTAGAAGTGGTAGCGCAGGCCCAGCTTGAAGGTATCCAGAGAGTAGTGCTCGTCACCCAGGGTCATGGCATTGAACTGGCGCTCGTAACCGATACCGGCAGAGAAGTGGTCGTTGAAGGCGTAGTCCATACCCACTTCCAGATTCGGGTGAACAGTGCCCTTGGTCTGGCTGCTTTGAGTGGTCATGCTCATGCTGGGGATGTAGGCGCTGCTGGTCGCATCCACCTTGGTGCTGGTGTAGGCCAGGCCCGGTTTGGCATAGGCGCTGAAGCCCCAGGCCAGCGGCTGGCTCAGTTTGGCTGCAATGCTGATACTGCGGGTGTCGATGGTTGAGTCAATGGAGCCGTTGATCGCGCCAGTTAACGTGGTCTGCTGGCTCATCCGCTGGGCGTGCAGGCCCCCTTCAATGGCCAGCCAGGAGTTGAGGTCGTAACCGGCAATCAGGCTGCCGCCATTGAGGCGATTGTCGATGATCTTGTTGTTATAGGCCCACTCGGCTTCGCCTTTCAGGTCCATTTTAGAGGTGGTCAGATCCAGACCTGCATACCAGCCTTCTGCACAGGCACCGCCGCTGAGGAGCAGGCCGAACAGGGAGAGGGCAATTGCGCTGTTAAACTTTTTCATGAATTGTTTGTCCTGATATGTGAACTGCATGTGATTGGTCTTTCCCATCCATGAAAGTTATTAATATTCCCTGAAACTCCTAAATCTAGGTGGTGCAGTATAATCAGGCCATTTTTCAATAACAAGCCGCCTCCGGTTGGTTACGCAAAGCTGGTAAGTATTAACTTTGACAATAACTGTTTAATTAATGATTAATGTTATCCTGTCGTTATTTATAGATAACCAAAATAAGCGAAATAACAGGGCTGGATGACTTTCCCGATAGCTTGGCCAGAGGTGTTTGATATTACAGGGGATTATTTTTCACAACCGACAGCCTATTTGATTACTGGTTGGGTGAATTTCAAGCAGTTGTAGATGGTGTCGATTGCTGACCTGTTGTTGCAATTTTGAACACGTGTTTTTCCCTCCAAACGGGCCAATTTATTCTGGTTGGTTGCATTTTTTATCTGAAAACGGTCAATATTTGGTCGCTTTTCGCTGTTGTTTTGCTCTTGTCTGGTTGCATTCACGGCACTCTGTTCATCTGGTTACTGGCGATAACAGGCAAGCAGAGGGGCTAAGTGGCCGATCTTCGATCGCTGGCTGGTTATCGCTCCATTTGATTCCCACGAGAGGGTAAATAGCGAAAAGGGGGTTGTTCGTTATTTTATGAAAAGATAGAAATGAGCTAGGTGGCAAGTTTGAGTAGCACCACATTTTGATAATATAGAATGTGCTATAGCGATATTTTAAAACTGGTCAAATATTAATTATTGCGGCAGTGATCACACCAGCCAATTCTATTTTAAGGCTGCTCTTGATACCCTCCGGTTCCCAATTATCAGCAATAATAATTCGCTTTAATTGGGTCGCATCGTGCAGTAACAGGGATATTTATATGTCGACAATATTGATTCTGGTGGTGGTGGGGCTGGTTGCCTACGCCATGCTCAAGCGGTTCAATCCGCAGGCGACCTTGCTGACTGCAGGTCTGGTGTTGCTGGCGTATGCCCAGTGGGCGGGGATCTCGTCGATCCTGCCCGCCGAGAACAGTCAGGGCTTCTGGTTCTTCGACCTGTGGGAGAAGTTCGCCATGGTGACCAACTCCCGTCTCGCCTCCACCGGTCTGACCCTGGTGGCAATTGCCGGGGTGGCGACCTACCTCAACCAGATTGGCGCCTCGGCGGCACTGGTGAAGGCCACATCGCGCCCCATCATGGCGCTGAAGAACCCCTATGTGCTGCTGGCGATCATCCTGCTGCTGGTCTCCATCCTCTATGTCTTTATCACCGGGGCGACCTCGCTCTCCTTGCTGCTGATGGGCACCCTCTATCCGCTGCTGCGCAACGCCGGGATCAGCGCCAAGACGGCGGTGGCCACCATCGTTATCCCCACTGCGTGGGAGTTTGGCCCCGGCCAGATCAACGCGGTGATCGGCGCCAAGGCGATCAATATCGAGGTGATGCCGTTCGTGGTGAACCATCAGCTGCTTTTCCAGATCGCGCTGCTGGTGACCATTCCGTTCGTCAACATCATGTGGCAGCGTCATTGTGACCGCAAAGAGGGCCATGACGCAGCCGCCGAGCGGGGCAAGTATCTGCACGAGCTGGAGGCGAAGCACGAGAACACCCCGGGTTACTACGCCCTGCTGCCGGTGATCCCCTTCGTCTTTCTGTTCGGCTTCTCCGAGCTGTTTGTCAGCGCCATCAAGATGACCATTCCGGTGGCCATGATGTCCACCATGACCCTCTGCATCATCATCGAGGCGCTGCGCTACCGTTCCCTCAACAAGGCATTCGCCAACTTCGAGGCCTGGCTGACCGGTACCGGGATGATCTTCGGCAGCGTGCTGACCCTGATGCTGGCGGCCGAATTCTTCTCCGCCGGTCTCACCAATATCGGCGCCATCACCCAGCTGATCGATCTGGCCAAGTCGTTCGAGCTAAACCCGCTCGGGCTGTCGCTGGTCTTCTCGCTCTTTATCCTGCTGACCGCCTTTATCACCGGATCGGGCAATGCCCCCGTGATGGCGTTTATTCCCATCGTGCCGCTGGTCTCCAGCCAGTTCGATATCAACCCGCTGTTGCTGCTGGTGCCGATCCTGTTTGCCGCCGGGATTGGCCGCACTATCTCGCCGGTGGCGGGGGTGATCATCACGGTGGCCGGTATCGCCAATCTCAGCCCGGTGGACGTGGTGAAGCGCACCTTCGTCCCCATGATGGCGAGCATGGCGGTAGTGATGCTGCTGACTGCGATCCGCTATATCTGATTGCTGAAACAGGAACGCAAGCGTCTGCCATCGGCAGGCGCTTTTTTGCGTCCGACGTTTGGTGTTTGTCGCGATTCGAGATAGAGGCAACGGCTGGGGGAGTTGCTTTTAGCGACGGATACGGGCAAAAGAAAAGAGCGGTGCTTTTGCAAGCGCCGCTCAATGCCAGGAAAGAGAAAAAACCTTACGGTTTAAAATAAAAAATTTGGAAGCAAACAATCGATTTCTCAACCAGGAAGGGTTTTGAATTCGATACGTTTCGATTATGCGTGATGTTCTATGCGGCACTAGCAAAATGTTTGCGGGTTGAAAGATATGCGCTGTCCGGTGTCATATTTTGCGACCTCACCGTTCAACTGGTCTGTCCTCACGGTAATATGCGGTGATTTTTTCTCTAGGCTGTTTTTTCGGTGTCAATATCTGAGCCTTGAAGGTAAAAACAGGTCAGAAGCTGACTCGGCATAACCATGCAATGAAAGTGCGATAACAAGGAATAGTGGCATGACCTACAGCCAGACCCTGGCCAACAATATTCTCGACACACTGAAGAAGACCCTGACCGACAAGGGGATCCGCTATCAGACCCTGGCGGAGGCGATGGGCGTCTCCATCGCGACCGTGAAACGGATGATGAACAAGCCCTCCCTGCCGTTCGATACCCTGCTGGAGATCTGCCATCTGGTGGGGCTCTCGTTCGAGGAGCTGCTGGATCGCACTCAGGATGCCCAGAGCCGCCGCGCCGTCTTTACTCAGGAGCAGGACGAGGCGTTTCACAAGGAGCCGGGGCTCTACGCCTTTCTTGCCAATATCTTCTGGCGCGACAAGACGTTGATCGATCTCAAGCGGGAGTACAGCCTGACCGATGCCTCCTGCTACCTCTATCTGCGCAAGCTGGAGAGGCTCGGCATTTTGCAGCTCGGTATCGACAACAGTTACCACTTCCTGATCAGCGAGCGGATCAGCTTCGAGCAGCACAGCCGTTTCGCCCGCCAGCAGGCGCGGCAGGCAATGTCGGTGCTGGGGGAGTATCTGGTGGAGAACATGCACAAGTCGAACAACTATATGGCGCTCTGTCAGCTGCACCTCAACGAGGGGGAGGCGATGGCGCTGATCGACCGGATGAAGGAGTACTGGCATCAGGAGATCAAGCTCAACCGCCCGGCCATCGGCCAGCAGGAGCATGCCAAGACCTACACCATGTCGTTGCAACTGGCCGACTGCGGCTACCAGAGCTTTGACGACATGATCCCCAATATCGACAACTGATCCCGGCGGATCCTGCGGGATCCGCGTCTGCTCGTGAGCCTGAACGTGGCTACTCTGCCAGTTGCACGGGCTGTGCTTTGGCGATGATGGGTTGCAACGCCCGGGTATCGAGGCAGATACGGATGGCATCCGGCCGCCAGTGCTCGATATCGCAATCCACCAGAGCTCCCCGCTCGTCATAGTTGACCCGCACCAGCCGCAGCACCGCGCTCCCCTCCGCCAGATTGAGGGCGCGGGCGATGGCGCCGCGCGCCGCCGAGGGGGTGATCTCGAGACTCGCCCCGCCCTGGCCTATGCCATAGCGCTGCTGATAGAGCTCGGTGAGGGAGCTGGCCAGCGGTGCGCTGGCGATATCGGGAAAGCGGCTGGCCAGCAGATGGTGGCTGACGTGGAGCACCGGGCGGCCGTCGATGAGACGCAGGCGGCGGATTTCATAAAGTGGAGTGAAGGGATCCAGCCCCATCCAGCGGCAGAGTTCGCTGCTGGCGAGCTCGCTACCGTGAGCCAGCACCCGGGTTTCGGCGGTGCGCTGCTGCTCGCCGATCCACTGGTGAAAGTGGGTGTGGATGGCGGGATCGTAGGTGAGGCGAGGCGGGGCCACGAACCAGCCGCGCCGCTCGGCCCGGTAGATCAGGCCATCCGCTTCGAGGCTGGAGAGCGCCTCCTTGATGGTGATGCGGGTGGTGGCGAAGCGCTCGCTCAGGGCCCGCTCGGCGGGCAGCTGCTGACCCGCCGCCAGCTGGCCGCTGCCGATATAGCGGCGCAGGGTCTGGCAAATCTGTTCACACTTGGAGGCGCGGCCATCTGCCGCTAGCCGTTCGCTCAATCTCGGTTCAATCACGCTGATATCCCTGTCGCTCATTCTGGCTGCGCGGGCTGGCTTAGCCCTTGTTGGTTCAGTCCTTGCTGGAGTAGTCCAGCTTCACTTGGGTTCAGAGTTGTAACCGCTGTGGATGACAGCGACATGACAGGGCAATTGTCATCAAACTGCCATCAAAGCGCCCCGCGACCGTCATATTTCCCCTCTAGCATCCCTCTCGAACCTTAACTGACCTAGTCCAGAGGGATGGGATGATGAAAAGCGTGATCGCAAGTGCACTGGCTCTGGTGGCCATCAGCCAACCGTTTTTTGCCGCAAATAGCTATGCCGCGGAAAATATTGCGGACTTGGAGAAGGCCGCTCGCGGCGAAGGGCAACTCAGCAGTATCGGCATGCCCGACAGCTGGGCCAACTGGAAGGATACCTGGCAGCAGATGGGCAGCATCTACGGCATCAAGCATCAGGATACCGACATGAGCTCGGCGCAGGAGATCGCCAAGTTCGCCGCCGAGAAGGCCAACGCCACCGCCGATATCGGCGACGTGGGCGGTGCCTTCGGTCCGGTTGCAGTCAAGCAGGGGGTCACCCAGCCCTATAAACCCTCCACCTGGGCCGATATTCCCAACTGGGCCAAGGATGCGGATGGTCACTGGATGCTGGCCTATACCGGCACCATCGCCTTCCTGATCAACAAGGATCTGGTCAAGGCCGCCCCCACCAGCTGGCAATCCCTGCTGGGCGGCAACTACAAGGTGACCCTGGGTGATGTGGGTGTCGCCTCGCAAGCCAACAACGGCGTGCTGGCGGCGGCCTATGCCACCGGTGGCAGCGAGAAGAATCTCAAGCCCGCCCTGGAGTTGTTCGGCAAGCTGGCCCAGCAGGGTCGCCTGTCGCTGAACGACCCGACCATCGCCAACATCGAGAAGGGTGAGGTGGAAGTGGGGGTGCTGTGGGACTTCAACGCCCTCAACTACCGCGACCAGATCGATCCCAAGAAGTTTGAGGTGGTGATCCCGAGCGACGGCTCCGTCATCGCCGGTTACACCACCATCATCAACAAGTGGGCCAAGAACCCCAACGCTGCCAAGCTGGCCCGTGAATACATCCTCTCTGATGCCGGTCAAATCAACCTGGCCCGTGGCTACGCTCGCCCGATCCGCAGCAACGTTGCGCTGCCGGATGACGTGAAGGCCAAGCTGCTGCCAGCGGAGCAGTATGCCAATGCCAAGCCGGTCAGCGACCATGCCGCCTGGGAGCAGAGCTCCAAGGCCCTGCCGCGCCAGTGGCAAGAAACCGTCATGATCAACATGCAGTAAGGGAATCCAGTGCAACACAAGGTGATAGTGGTACTTGTGGATGGTCTGGCAGCCGAGGTAGCCCACACCATGGGCTACCTCGGTGGCATGGTGGAGGCGGGGCGGGGCCTGCATACGACCCTGATCTCTGCCCTGCCGTCTCTCTCCCGACCCCTCTACGAGTGCATTCTGACCGGCGTGCCACCGGTGGCAAGCGGCATCACCCACAACGGGGTGAGTCGCTTGAGCCAGCACGACGCCATCTTCCATCTGGCCCGCGCCGCGGGCAAACGCACCGCAGCGGCGGCCTACTTCTGGGTGAGCGAACTCTATAACCGCAGCCCCTGGCTGGCGGCCCGTGATCGCTTTACTCACGACGAGCAGTTGCCCATCCAGCACGGCTGCTTCTACTGGGATGACCACTACCCCGACAGTCATCTGCTGATGGATGGGGAATGGCTCAGAACCCAATATGACCCCGATTTTCTGCTGATCCACCCGATGGGGGTGGACGATGCGGGCCACAAGTTTGGCCTCGATTCCCGCCAGTACCGCAATCAGGCACGCCGCATGGACAGCCTGCTGGCCGATCTGCTGCCCCAGTGGCTGGCGGAGGGGTATCAGGTGGTGATCACCTCGGATCACGGCATGAACAACGATCTGAGCCACGGCGGTACACTGCCGGAAGAGCGCACCGTGCCGCTCTGGCTGTTTGGCGATGCCTTTATCGAGCGCTGGCCGGATGGGGTGGTGATCGCCCAGACCCAGCTCTGCGCCCTGATGGCGGATCTGCTGGGGGTTCCCCACGACAAGCCGGCAGCGCCACCGCTGCTCAAGGCAGCCTTTATGCGCGAGGTGCACTGATGATGCCTGCAACCACCGAGATCCTCGCGGATCACCCCGTGGCAACCAAGCACAAGGTGCGCCGCCACTGGCTGCCCGCGCTGGTGCTGCTGCCGTTTATCCTGCTGATGACCCTGTTCCAGCTCGCCCCCATGGTGTGGGTGCTGGTGGGCAGCTTTCAGACCCCCGATGGTTGGGGCCTCGACTACTACCGGGAGATTTTGAGCTCCCCCTTCTACCTGCAATCGTTCGGCAACTCGTTGCGCATCGCCGGAATCGCCAGTCTGGCAGGGCTTGCCATCGGCACTCTGGGGGCGGCGGCGCTGCGCCACAGCGGCGAGCGGGTCAAGCGGCTGCTGCTGGCTTTCGTCACCATGACCGGCAACTTCAGCGGGGTGCCGCTGGCGTTCGCCTTCATCATCATTCTCGGCATCAACGGTGCGGTGACCCTGCTGCTGAAATCCTGGGGCCTCATCGACGGCTTTAACCTCTACTCGGGCAGCGGCCTTATCCTTATCTACACCTACTTCCAGATCCCGCTCGCCCTGCTGCTGCTCTACCCGGCGTTCGATGCGCTGCAGGATGAGTGGCCGCAAGCGGCCGCGCTGCTGGGGGCGAGCAAGGGGCAGTATGTGTGGCACGTGGCGCTGCCGGTGCTGACGCCTGCGCTGCTCGGCACCCTGATCATCCTGTTTGCCAACGCGGTAGGGGCCTATGCCTCCGCCTACGCCCTCACCACCGGTAACTTCAATCTGGTGACCATCCGGGTGGCCAGTCTGGTCTCCGGCGACATCTTCCTCGAGCCCAATATGGCGGCTGCGCTGGCGGTGATCCTGATGGTGTTGTTGGGGGTAGTGACGGCCGCCAACCAGTGGCTGCTGAAAAAGAGCTATGTGAACAAGGGGCAATCCCATGCGTGATTTGCAACCAAGCTGGCCGCGCTGGGTGCTGGGTGGGCTGGTCGCCACCCTGCTGCTGCCGCTGCTGGCTACCTTTCTCTACTCCATCTCCACCCGCTGGGGGGCGACCCTGCTGCCGGACGGCTTCACCCTCGATTGGTATCTCAAGCTGTGGGGCGATCCGCGCTTTCTGGCGGCGTTTGGCCGCAGCCTCTTGGTCTGTTTCGCCACCCTGCTGCTGGGGACCTTGGTACTGGTGCCCACCGTGCTGGTGGTGGCCTACTACTTCCCCAAGCTGGATCCCTGGATGAACCTGTTGATCCTGCTCCCCTTTGCGGTGCCGCCAGTGGTCTCCTCGGTGGGGCTGCTGCAGATCTACGCCGACGGCGTTCTGCCCATTATCGGCACGCCGTGGATCCTGATCGGCACCTGGTTCACCGTGGTGCTTCCCTTTATGTACCGAGCGCTGGCCAACAGCCTGCAAGGGGTGCCGCTCAGGGATCTGATGGATGCCGCCCATCTGCTGGGGGCGAGCAGTCGCCGCGCCTTTCTGCTGGTGGTGATCCCCTGTCTGCGCAAGGGGCTGCTGGCGGCGCTGTTTCTCTCGCTCTCCTTCCTGCTCGGCGAGTTCGTGTTTGCCAACATGCTGGTGGGCACCCGTTACGAGACCCTGCAGGTCTACCTCTACAACATGCGCGCCACTTCGGGCCACTTCACCAGTGCGCTGGTGATGAGCTACTTCCTGCTGACCCTGCTGCTTACCTGGGCGGCCAACAGATTTCATCGGTGATCCAAGATGTTTCATTTAGAAGTCAATCAGTTGCACAAATCCTACGGCGAGACCCCGGTGTTCGAGGGGATCGAATTCGGCATCCGCAAGGGGGAGCTGGTGACCCTGCTCGGCCCCTCCGGCTGTGGCAAGTCCACCCTGCTGCGGGCGCTGGCGGGGCTCACCCCGGTGGATGGCGGTCAGGTGCGGGTGGCCGGTGAGGACATTACCTGGCAGGCGCCCCAGAAGCGGGGCATCGGCATGGTGTTCCAGAGTTATGCGCTGTTCCCCAACATGACGGTGTGGGACAACGTTGCCTTTGGCCTCAAGATGAAACCCCAGCCGGGGCGGGAGCTGGCGGCCAGCGTGAAAGAGGCGCTGGAGCTGGTGGAGCTGACCGGCTTCGAGCGCCGCTATCCGGGCGAGCTCTCCGGCGGTCAGCGCCAGCGGGTGGCACTGGCTCGGGCGCTGGTGGTGCAGCCACGGATCCTGCTGCTGGACGAGCCGCTCTCGGCGCTGGATGCCCGCATCCGCCGCAGCCTGCGCCAGCAGATCCGCGAGATCCAGCAGCGCCTTGAACTCACCACCATCTTCGTGACCCACGATCAGGAGGAGGCGCTCACCATGTCGGATCGGATCTTCCTGATGAACAAGGGAGCCATCGTCCAGAGCGGTACGCCGGAGCAGATCTACACCCGTCCCGCCAGCGAGTTTGTGGCGGGTTTTATCGGCAACTACAACCTGCTCGGCGCCGAGCAGGGCAAGTCGCTGTTCGGCCCCCGTTTTCAGGGCAAGCTGGCGCTGCGGCCGGAGTCCATCACCTTGCTGCCCGCAGGGGTGACCAGCAGCGAGCCCAGCCTGCCCGGCATCGTTCGCCAGCAACAGCTGCTCGGCAACGTCATCCGCTATCAGGTGGAGTGCGAGGCGGGGCTGTTGACGGTGGATTGCCTCAACCGCTCGGCTGGCGATCTGCTGGCCACTGGCAGTGCCGTGACCCTGGCGGTGGCCCGGGATCAACTCTGTGAGGTAGCATGACGCCTCGTTTCATTTTCGTTGTTACCGCAAGGAGCTCTCATGGCACTGGCACTGTTTGATCTGGACGAAACCCTGATTGCCGGGGATTCCGCCAGCCTCTGGCTGGAGTACATGGTGGCCGAAGAGCTGGCTCCGGCGGGCATGATCGCCGAGGAGCAGGGGATGATGTCTCTCTACCATCAGGGCAAGATGGACATGCATCAGTACATGGCCTTCACCCTGCAGCCGCTGGCGGGCAAGTCGCGCCAGTGGCTCAGCCAGCAGTGTCACCACTTTGCCGAGCAGGTGCTGCGCGAGCGCCTCTACCCGGAGGGGCTGGCGCGTATCGAATGGCATAGGGAGCGGGGCGACGAGCTGGTGCTTATCTCCGCCTCCGGCGAGCATCTGGTGGCCCCCATGGCGCAGATGCTGGGGATGGATCACTGCGTCGCCATCCTGCTCGATGAGGAGGAGGGGATGCTGACCGGTCAGACCCGCGGCACCCTCAGCTTTCGCGAAGGCAAGGTGGCCCGCATCAACCAGCTGTTTGCCGGAAGGGATAACCTCTGGCAGGGGAGTTTCGGCTACAGTGACTCTCACAACGATCTGCCCATGCTGCGGGCGGTGAGCCATCCCCATGCGGTCAATCCGGCCCCTGCGCTGCGCCAGCAGGCCGGGGAGCTGGGCTGGCCGGTGTGGGAGTGGCAGCGCTGAGTCGCGTGTTCAAGCACGCTGAACAGCGGCAAAAAAAGAGATGAAGAAAAAGAGAGAGGCGATTGCCTCTCTCATCATTTCCGTGTCCCTGTGGTCGATCACTCTCTACTGATGGGCCTGCTGGCGAGCCTGATCAAAGTGTGGAGGGAGCTCCTCTTCCATCAGATCGCTGACCAGGCGCTGGGGGAAGCAGATACGGTTTTTCCCTTCCCGTTTAGCCTGGTAAACCCCGCTGTCGGCCAGTTCTACCAGCGTCTTGGCCGATAGCCCGGAGTGGCTAAAGGCGACCCCGCCGCTGATGGTGATGGTGAGGTCGGTTTCACGCCATTCCAGCTGTTCGACAGCGTGCCTGAAGGTCTCCAGCAGGGAGGCGACCTCGTTCATTTTCATTTCCAGACGAAAGATCAGCACCAGCTCCTCGCCGCCGTAGCGGCAGAACCAGCCCCAGTCGTGAAACAGTTTCATCCCAAGCTTGCTCACCCGCTTGAGCACCACATCCCCCGTCTGATGGCCGTAGGTATCGTTTACCCGTTTGAAATCATCCAGATCGAACATCACCACGCCGAAGGGGGCGCTGCTGTTGAGCTGCTTTTGCAGGCACTCATCGAAGAAACGGCGGTTGTAGAGGCCGGTCAACTTGTCCTGGTTGGCTTGCAGCCGGATCAGGGCAAAGTCCTGAGTGGCGGCATCCATCTCTTCATAGACCTTGGCCAGCTCCAGCATCCGGCGGCCGTTATAGGCGATGCCGCCGGAGCGGCTGGCGCGGATCAGCAGGGTGATCTCCCCCAGCATGCGGCGAAAGTAGCGTGACCAGAGCAGGGCCAACAGTAGATAGAGAATGCAGGCGAGCGCGATCATCAGCTGCACGTTGATGGAGACGCTGTCGATCACCTGCTGCATGTTGGCGGTGGGCTCGACGCTGAGCAGGATCCAGCGTTGTTCCGGGATGCGGTAATAGGCCACCATCTGGCCGCTGGCCTCATCGAGAAAGAAACCTTGTTTGCCCTGCATGCGGGCCAGCCAACCGGCGTCTGGCAGCGGCTTGAAGACGTGTTCGCGGTCCGGATGGGCCAGTACCAGACCGTCATGGTTGATCAGCATCTGATAACCCTGACCGTCCCTGTCGAGCTTGCTGTTGAGCCAGCTGGCGAGGGGGGTGAGCTGGGTATCCAGCGAGAGGACGCCGACCCGTTTGCCCTCCGGACTCAGGATCACCTTGGCAATGGCCATGGTCAGGGTGCCGAGGGTGTAGTCGTAGTAGGGATCGGTAAAGACGATCTGGCCGGGGTGGCTGGCGGCCAGCTTGTACCAGGGGCGCACCCGGGGATCGAACTTCTCGTCTGCCTGCCATGCCGGGTGGATCAACATCTTGCGATGCTCGGTGCCGACATAGACATAGTCGAGTTCCATCACCTTGTGATAGGCCCGCCATGACTGCAGATAGTGCTCACTATTGCGGATGGTCGGTTCAATGAAGTCCTGATAATTTACCTGCTGATAAATGAGCGTAAACTGGCGCTTGAGCGTCTCCAGATAGGGTTCGATCAGAGTATGCAGATACTGGGTATTGCGGGCAATCAGGTGCAGTTCCTGCTCATGGCGCTGGGTGCGTTCCATATGCAGGTAGTAGATGCTGCCGAGCAGCAATACGGGGATAAAGAGCAGGAGGAGGCCCAGCCGCATGCGGGAGATTAAAGACCAAGTGTTCTTGGGCTTGCCGGGGGACATGAATAGATCCTTTTCGTCTCGGGTGACACCAGCATATATGATGCCGCTCTGCTCGTCTAAAGGCAGAAAATGAGAATTTGCCGATGCTGAACCACTCTTTGCTCTCAATGGCTCATTATGGCGGCATAGTGGCGCTGATCCTGGCCCTCTGTGTCGAATATCTGATTTTTCGTCACGGTCTGACTCTGGTGCGGGTGCGTCGCCTGCTGCTGGTGGACGGGGTATCTGCGCTGGCGCTCTTCTGCATTTTTGCCACCGGTTGTCTGCTGGCTCTCGAGCATGCCGGTTCCTTGTCCCGACTCTTCTCCTATCCAGATCACGGCCTCAAGATGGCGCTGTTTTTGCTGATGGTCGGCTCCCTCGACTACCCCAGTCGGCTCTTCTATCGTTGGCGCCGTTCCCTGCGTCAGGGGCGGGCTCCCATGGTCTCCATCCAGCAGCAGTTCTGGGTGGTCTGGATCCTGCGGGGCAATATGGTGCTGGTTATCCTCTTCGCGCTGTTGGTAAAACATCCATCGCTGTAAAGACAAGAGGGTAGGGAGACGGGTATCTTGGATCGGATAACCCGTCACGCGCCGATTTAAGGAAGAATCGCCATGCGCTCAAATCTGATGTTGCTGATGGCTGCCACCATCTGGGGTATGGGCTTTGTCGCCCAGCGCCTCGGGATGGATCATATGGGGCCCTATACCTTCAATGGCCTGCGCTTTCTGCTCGGTGCCCTCTCCCTGCTGCCACTGCTCTGGTGGCTCAAATCTAGGCAACCTGTTGCCGTCGCGGGCGACCATCGCCAACTGCTGACCGGTGGCGTGCTGGCCGGGCTGGTGCTGTTCTGTGCCGCCTCCCTGCAGCAGGTGGGGCTGCTCTATACCACTGCCGCCAAGGCTGGTTTCATCACCGGACTCTACATCATTCTGGTGCCGGTACTGGGGCTACTGCTGCGCCACAAGAGCGGGCTCAATACCTGGATCGGTGCTGTCATCGCGCTGGCCGGTCTCTATGTGTTGAGCGTCACCGACGAGTTCACCATCGGCTTTGGCGATCTGTTGCAGGTGGTCGGCGCCCTCTTCTGGGCCGTGCACCTGCTGCTGGTGGATCACTACTCCCACCGGGTGGCCCCCATCAAGCTGGCCGGGGTGCAGTTCGTGGTCTGCGGCCTGCTCAGCCTCGCCACCGCCTTTGTCATCGAAACCCCGACTGTGGCTGGCGCCGTGGCCGGTTGGCAGGCGCTGCTCTATGCCGGGCTGGTGTCGGTCGGGGTCGGTTATACCTTGCAGGTGGTGGGGCAGCGGGGCGCCCATCCGGCCCACGCCGCCATCATCCTCAGTCTGGAGACCGTCTTCGCCGCCGTGGGTGGCGTGTTGCTGCTGGGAGAGACGCTGGGGGAGCGCGCTATCGCCGGTTGTGCCCTGATGCTGGCGGGGATGCTCATCTCCCAGATCTGCTTGAGATGGTGGTGGAAGTCGCGCCGGGACAAGGTGCCAGTGACCAAGTAAACCGCGCGTTGCCCGCATAACAAAAACGCCCCGACTGTCGGGGCGTTTTGCATGGCGGCGGCTCGGATCAGGGGCGCTGATCCAGCTCGTGCTCCAGCTCTACGGCCTTCTGACGGGCCGGATGGGTATTGAGGCGCTGCCAGTAGGCTTGCAGGTGCGGGAAGTGGGCCAGCTGGCCGCTTTGCGCCAGCAGATCCACCAGGAAGGAGTTCATGATGTCGGCGCCGGAGAGGCGATCCCCCACCAGATAGTGGCGATTCGCCATCACATCGTTGAGGTAGCCCAGCACCTTGGCGCACTCCGCCTTGGCGTAGTCCGGCAGGAAGCGCATCGGGCTGCCATCCTTGCGCACGAACATGTCGAGCAGCAGCGGCAGAATGCCCGAGCTTTCGGCGAAGTGGAGCCACTGCAGATATTCGGGATAGTCCGGGCTGTCGGTGGCCGGTGCCAGCCGTTCCGGGGCATGGCGGGCAATCAGGTACTCGGTGATGGCGCCCGATTCCGCCAGCACCCGGCCGTCGAACTCGATGACCGGTGACTTGCCGAGGGGGTGAATGGCCTTGAGCTCGGGCGGTGCCAGAAAGGTGGTGGCATCGCGCTGATACGCCTTGATCTCATAGGGTTGGCCCAGCTCTTCGAGCAGCCAGATGATGCGTTGGGAGCGGGATTTGTTCAGGTGGTGCAGGACTATCATAACGACCTCGATTCGGTGGCAGGATGGGGTGTACGAGCGGGCGAGGGGCGTGGTTCACCGGCAGTAAAAAAAAGAGCGGGCTGATGCCCGCTCCTCCGCTGATTGACTCAGGCCTCCAGCGCCTGATCCAGATCCGCCAGAATGTCCTCGATCGCCTCGATCCCCACCGACAGCCGGATCATCTCGGGTTTCACGCCTGCCTTGGCCTGCTCGGCCTCGCTCAACTGGCGATGGGTGGTAGAAGCGGGGTGGCAGGCCAGCGACTTGGCGTCACCGATATTGACCAGCCGCTTGAAGATCTTCAGCGCATCGTAGAAGCGCACGCCCGCCTCGTAACCCTCCTTCAGACCAAACGAGAGGATGGCCGAGGGGCGACCGGCCATGTATTTCTCCGCCAGCAGATAGTGCGGGTGACCCGGTAGACCGGCATAGCTGACCCAAGCCACCTTGGGGTGGTGCTGGAGGTGGTGGGCGACCTGCAATGCGTTGTCGACGTGGCGCTCCATGCGCAGGCTCAGGGTCTCCAATCCCTGCAACAGCAGGAAGGCGTTCATCGGCGCCAGCGCCGCGCCGGTATTGCGCAGCGGCACTGTGCGCACCCGCCCGATAAAGGCGGCCGGGCCAAAGGCCTCGGTATAGACCACTCCGTGGTAGGAGGGCTCGGGTTTGGTCAGTTGCGGGAAGCGCTCGGCATGATCCGCCCAGGGGAACTTGCCCGAGTCGACCACCACGCCGCCCAGCGAGTTGCCGTGGCCGCCGACATATTTGGTCAGGCTGTGCACAACGATATCGGCACCGTGTTCGATGGGCTTGCACAGTACCGGGGTGGCGACCGTGTTGTCGACGATGAGCGGCACGCCACGGGCGTGGGCTGCCTTGGCCAGTGCGGCCAGATCGACGATATTGCCTGCCGGGTTGCCGATGCTCTCGCAGTAGACCGCCTTGGTCTTGTCATCGATAAGGGCAGCGATGGCTTCGGCACTGTCATCCTTGGCGAAGCGCACCTCGACCCCGAAACTCGGCAGCATGTGGGCGAACAAAGTGTAGGTGCCACCATAGAGCTGGGGGGTGGAGACGATGTTGTCACCGGCGGCGGTCAGCGCCTGAATGGCGTAGGTGATGGCGGCGGAACCTGCCGAGACTACCAGCGCGGCTATGCCCCCTTCCAGCGCGGCCATCCGCTGCTCCAGCACATCGTTGGTGGGGTTCATGATGCGGGTGTAGATGTTGCCCGGCACCGCCAGATTGAACAGATCCGCCCCGTGCTGGGCGCTCTCGAACTCGTAGGCCACCGTCTGGTAGATGGGCACGGCGACCGCCTTGGTGGTGGGGTCGCTGGAAAAGCCGTGGTGCAGGGCCAGGGTCGCATCTTTCATCACACACTCCTTGTTGGATGTTGCTTGTCGCAGTTATAGCTGAGCAGTTATAGATGGATAGACGTCCAATCTATCAGGCCCGTGGCCGATGTAAACAGCAAGATCCGGCAAAGCAATGTCGCCCGCAGGGGATGTGCGTCCCGAGTGGTTGGCATGGCCCGCACTCAGAGGCGACGGCGATACTCCTTGTCATCGATCTGGTTCATATCCCACTGCATCAGGCGGTTGAGCTGGCTCATGGGATCCTCGATGAGCGACAGCGGGCGCGGCAGGATCCGCTTGAAGTAACGGCGCAAGGTCTGCTGGATCCGGTTCGGTTTGAGGGGGTTGGCGTGGCTCATGATGGTGCTCCTCTGCTGGGGTTCTCACGTTCATCAGCAGTATTGAGCTAAAATGCGGAAGTAAAAACTGATGAATTACAGCAACAGGATTTCCTCTTTTATGCCGACCGGTCGCCTCTACCAGCAATTTCAACGACTCGCTCAGCTGCTTGGCAGCGATGAGCGGGAGATCAGCCTCGCCGAGGTGGCGGATCTGCTCTGCTGCACCCCGCGCAACGCCCGTCTGCTGTTGCGGCGAATGCAGGATCAGGGCTGGCTCAGCTGGTCGGCCGAAGCGGGGCGGGGGCGGCGCTCCCGGCTCACCCTGCTCGACAGTCAGGAGAGCCTGACCCGGCGCCGCTTGCGGGATCTGCTCAGTCAGGGCCAGCTGGCACAGGCGGTACGGCTGGCCGAGGATCGCCTCGATCTGCTCACCCCGCTGCTGATCGAGCAGCTCGGTCAGGCTACCCGTGAGGGGCGCCAGATCCTGCGGGTGCCCTACTACCGGCCGCTGCCGCAGTTGCTGCCCACCGGCCCGATGCGCCGCTCCGAAATTCATCTGAGCCGCCAGATCTTCAACGGCCTCACCCGGCGAAATGAGGAAAATGGGGAAATCGAAGGGGATCTCGCCCACCACTGGGAGTGTCTGGGCCCCTGCCACTGGCGCTTCTATCTGCGTCCGGCGGTCCGTTTTCACCACGGTCGCGAGCTGGTGGTGGAGGATGTGATGGAGAGTCTGCTGGCCCTGCGGGATCGCCCGCTGTTCGCTCATCTGGACCGGCTGGAGAGCCCCTGGCCGCGCACGCTGGATCTCTATCTCGACAGCCCGGATCCCTGGCTGCCCCAGCTGCTGGCAGAGCCGGTGGCGACCATCTTGCCGCGGGAGCTCAAGGGCGAGGCGGGCTTTGCCCTGCACCCGGTGGGCACCGGCCCCTACCGGGTCGCCGCCAACGATCCGCTGCATCTTTGCCTTGCGGCGTTCGACGACTACTTTGGCCTGCGGGCCCTGCTCGACGAGATCGATATCTGGATGCTGCCGGAATTGGCGGAGCGGCTGGAGACCCACCTGCAGCTGGGGCGCGACAGCCCGGAGCTGGGCACCATGCGCGGTGAGTCGGAGCTGGAGTCGGGCTGCTACTTCCTGCTGCAGGATGATCGTTCCGGATCCTTGCAGGATCCCGCCCTGCGGCAGTGGCTGGGCCAGCTGCTCAATCCGGTGGCCCTGATGGGGCGGGTCGCCCCCGAGCTGCAGCGGGGCTGGACCAGCGCCCTCGGCCTGCTGCCTCACTGGCGCGAAGCACTGCCCGCGCCCTTGCCCACACCGGCGCAGTTGCCGACGACCCTGGTGCTCGCCTGCTTCAACCAGCATCTGGAGTTCAACGAGTGCGCCAACGCCATGAGCAGCCTGCTGGCAGAGCAGGGGATCCGGCTGGAGGTGCGCACCCTCGATTACGGCCGTTGGGTGAGCGGCGAAGATGAAGACGTGGACCTCTGGCTCGGCACCCTCAACCTCGAACATGCCGGCCCCTTTGCCCCCTACGTCTGGTTGCAGGGTACCCCGCTGCTGCGCAAGGTGTGGGCCAGCCAGCACGAGCTGTGGCAGGGGTTGCTGCAGTGGCGGGCCAGTGGTGCCGAGCCTGGCCCCCGCGCCCTGCTGGCCAGGGTGCAGCAGCAGGGCCGGTTTGTGCCGCTGTTTCACCACTGGCTTGAGCTGGAGAGCCGCACCGGCGTGCACGGGGTGCGGATGACGGCGCTCGGCTGGTTCGATTTTCGCAGCGCCTGGCTGCGGCCCGAGCTGGTTGACCCGGCACAGGGCGACAGCAGGGAGCTTGAGTCCTGATGCGGGGCGCGTTAGCCTGAGCGCGGTTCAACGACAAGGAGTCAACCCATGCTGGAAATGCAGATCCAACCCCGCTTTCAAGAGACAGACGCCCTCGGCCATATCAACAATACGGTGCCAGCGGTCTGGTTTGAGTCGGCGCGGGATCCCCTGTTCCGGATCTTCTCCCCCGAGCTGGATGTGCATGACTGGCATCTGATCATTGCGGGCTACACGGTGCAGTTCAAACGGGAGCTGTTCTACGGCCAGCAGGTCACCATCAAGAGTGGCGTGCGCCGCATCGGCACCAGCTCTTTCACGGTCTGGCAGGAGGCCTGGCAGGGCGGCGAACTGGCCGTCACCGCCGAAACGACCCTTATCCATTTTGACTACCGGGCCCGCCAATCTCTGCCTCTGAGCGATGCTCATCGGGAAGGGTTGCGGGCCTGGTTGACAGAGAGTTAACCACGGGCCGGATGGCCCATCACAGGAGTGCTATGTACAACTCAATGCGCAATACAGCGATCGCGCTGACCCTGGGATTCTGCTCCCTCCCTTCTCTGGCCGCTTCTCTCGCCGAGCAGTTTACCCTGATGGAGAAGGGGGCCGCGAGCGCTCTCGATACCCGTCAATTCAGTCATGACGGCGTCGATATCAAGGCCTGGATCGATGGCGCCCCCGTCATTATCGCCGTGCCCATCATGAACGAGCTGGGCAAGCTGGAAGGGGAGAGCCGCTACTACTTCAAGGGTGGCAAGCTGTTCGGGGTCAAAGAGCCCGCCGCCCAGTTCGCCTTTGACGACAGCGGCAAGCTGACCCAATGGCTGGACGAGAAGGGGCAGCCCGCCGAGTTCGTCAGCAAGATGAGCATGCAGCAGCGTCAGGGGTGGCTCACCAAGCGGGCCGCCGAGCTGAGCAAGTTGTTTGTGGTGAGCGCGGCCGAGCAGAAAGCGGCCAAGGGGGGCGTCAAGCTGAAGGGGGCCGATCTCGCTCACTGGCTCTGCAACGGCAAACTGATGGAGCTCGCCCAAGGCGACAAGGTGATCTTCGAGCAGGAGAGGCTGAAGATTGGTGAGCAGGGGATCGAGGGGGAGGTCTCCCTGCGCCAGGATAAGGGGTGGCAGGAGCTGAGCCTCAAGTGCGAGGTTCAGGGCACTCAGGTAACCCGTCTCACCTGGCAGTCGCTGCCGGCGGCCAACAAGCCGCAATAAGTGCGCAACAGCAAGGGGCCCATCGCGGGCCCCTTCTCATTGGTTTACCGTTCCCCCTGCTGCATCCGGGTGAGCGCCTCGACCCGGCGCCACTGTTGTGGCTCGAACCAACGGGCGAGGATCTCCCGCTGCTGTTCTGCTTTGGCGGTGGCGGGTAACTGCCCCAGCTCGGCCAGATAGCCATGGAGCTGGTCGTTGAACCCCTGTCGGTTCTGCTCCAGCTGGTGCAAGCGATCCACCGCCTCCGGTCCCGCCAGCTCCAGCAGCATGGCCTCCTGTTTGGCAGGTTCCAGCGCCTGCAGCTCGCCAAGCAGACGGCTGTTGGCCTCCGCTTCCTGAAACCAGCCGGGTTGCTCCGCCAGCCAGAGTTCCAGCTCGTTGGCCAGCATCTTCTTGTCGCTATCTTTTGCCTCCGCCAGCGCCTTGCGGCGCAGGGTCCACTGCTCCATCAGCCGGTCTTCGGCAAACAGCTGCTCCTGTTCGGCCGGGGTGAAGCTCTGCTGGCGCAGCTGCTCCCGCTCGTCAAACAGGATCTGCAGGCTGGCGAGAGTGATATCGGTAGGCACGGTCAGGCTGCTCTGGGCCGAGATAAAGGTGCGATAGCGCGCCTGCAGTTCATCGGCGGCCTCCTTCACGGGGTCATGGTGATGGTTGCTGTTAGCTGGCGTGGCTTGCTGGCGGGCCGTGTCGGTTGTCGGCGCCGTCGGCCAGAGCAGCACGCCGCCGATCAGCAGGGCGATGGCGCAGGGGACGGCGAGCAGGGTCACGAGTCTCATAGGCCCAGCTCCTTGAGACGGCTGGCATGCTGGCGATAGAGGGTGACCGGATCGGTCTCGAACAGATGGTGGATGCCGAAGGACTGGTTCACTTCGTCCAGATGGTTCATCCGGTAGCCGGTGCCGATCACCTTGCCGAGGTGGCTGCTGCAGATCCCGACCAGCCCGTCATTGGGCTCTTTGAAAAAGGCCCCGGTCAGCGCCAGTGCCGGATCCACCGGATCCAGCAGATTGGTCATGTTGCCGCGCCCGCTCCAGGAGAAGTAGTAGACGCCGTTGGCCGCCTGCATCGGCCCTTCGCCGCAATATTGGCTGGGCAGCCCTTCCGGATAGCGCTGGTTGAATTGGCTGGCACCCTTGCTGGTCAGGGCATCGAGTGCGGCGACCGGATCCTGCGGCAGCTGGCTGCCCCCCGAAAGGAGGGAGATGACGCCAGAGAGAGCGTGGGCAGCGGCGGCAGCAAGCTTCTCGGCGGCAGAGCCGGGGGCGGCATTGGCCCGCACCAGATCGGCGATGTCGGAGCCGTAGTTGACCCCGCCGACGCTGGTGGCGGAGGCGACCAGCTCGGGGGCGACCGAGGCGACATAGCGGATGGTGGGGCCGCCGTGAGAGTGGCCGATCAGGTTGACCTTCTCGGCGCCGGTGGCCGCCAGCAGCAGCTCAACCTGGGCGAGCAGCTGCTCCCCCCGTTGCTCCGAACTGGCGGTGGCCGACACCTGGGCCACGTAGACTTTGGCACCATCCCGGCTCAGGGCCTGGGGAATGCCGTAGAAGTAATCGACCCCGAGCAGCTTGTCGAAGCCGAACAGGCCGTGCACCAGCACTATGGGGTAGCGGGTCTGGGTATATCCGCTGGCATGTGCCAGCATGGGCAGGGTGCAGAGCAGCACCAGAAGCCATCTCTTCATCATCAGCATCCTTGTTGATTCGTGAGGAACAGATTGTGTGGCGTACTCCATGTTCGCCGGTGCCAGTATGGTGGCTGATGACGGGAGAGGCTGTGAGGGGGATCGCAACTCAGGATTCAAAAGGGATTCAGGGTGCGGGCGGGGAGGCTGTGCTCCCCGCCCTGCGGCTTATTGCCACGCCACCAGTTGATACTGCTTCTTGCCCCGGCGCAGCAGCAGGTAGCGGCCAAACAGCCGATCATCGGCACTCAGCTGCTCATCCTGCTTGAGCACACCATTGAGGCTGATGGCCCCCGCTGCCAGCAACTCGCGGGCGATCCGCTTCGAGTTGGCCAGACCGCAACTGACCAGCAGGGTGACCAGATCCGTCTCGCCGCTGATGGTGCTGCTCGGCATGCCATCCTGCGCCAGCTGGGCCAGATCGCTCTCGCCGAGGCGAGCCACATCGCCGCTAAACAGCAGCTCGCTGATGCGCTGCACCGCTGCCAGCGCCGCCTTGCCATGCACCAGCTCGGTCAGCTCGTTCGCCAACACCTGCTGGGCCTGCTTGCGCCCCTGCCGCTTCGCATCTTCCGCCTCCAGTGCATCAATCTCGCTTAGCGGCATAAAGCTGTAGTAGCGCAGGAAGCGGTAGACATCCTCATCCGCGGTGCCGAGCCAGAACTGGTAGAAGGCGTAAGGGGAGGTGAGCGCCGGATCGAGCCAGACCGCGCCACCCTCGGTCTTGCCGAACTTGGTGCCGTCCGCCTTGGTGATAAGGGGCAGGGTCATGCCGTGTACCTGCGCCTGATGGAGGCGACGGGTGAGATCCATGCCGCTGGTGATATTGCCCCACTGGTCGTTGCCGCCAATCTGCAGGGTGCAACCGAGCCGCTGGTGCAGCACCGCAAAATCGTAGGATTGCAGCAGGGCGTAGGAGAACTCGGTGAACGAGATGCCCTGATCCGGGCGGGCCAGCCGCTGGCGCACCGACTCCCGCGCCAGCATGGCATTGACCGAGAAGTGCTTGCCGATATCCCGCAGAAAATCGAGGGCGGACATCTGCCCCATCCAGTCGCCATTGTTGACCAGTTGCGGGGCTGACAGGCCATCGTCCGCGGGCAGCAGCGCCCTGATCTGGGCCGACAGGCTGGCGACCCAACCCAGCACGGTGTCGGCACTGTTGAGGCTGCGCTCGGTCGCCTTGAAGCTGGGATCGCCGATAAGGCCGGTCGCCCCGCCCACCAGCGCCACCGGGGTGTGGCCCGCCAGCTGGAAGCGGCGCAGCATCAAGAGCGGCACCAGATGACCGATATGCAGGCTGCCAGCGGTGGGATCGAACCCGCAATAGACGGTGCGCGGGGTGGCGAGGTGGGAGGCCAGGGCCGCCGGGTCGGAATTCTGGGCCACAAGGCCGCGCTCGGTCAGCTCATCGAGCAGGTGGGGGTTGATCATGGGTGCTCCAACAGCAGGGGGAAAAGCCGTCATCCTCGCCGTTCTGGCTGGTGGCGGATATGTCCCCTGAGGGACAGTTTTGCCACTCTCGTGCTAGCATTCAACCATAGCGGGGAATCGCTCCTCGCCGCCGGAAACATGCCACCATGACCCAGCCATTCACAACAGATAGCTTGACCCGCAGCATGACCGAGGTGGTCGATGCCCTGCACAGCAGCGCCTTTCCGGCGGCGCTGGTGCGAC
>NZ_JRGK01000258.1 GCF_000764645.1 Aeromonas finlandensis | reverse complement strand
GGCCAGGACCGCCGCTTCTCGCACCAGCGCACTCTCGTCGCGCAGGCTTCTGGCCACCGCCACCAGACTGTTCTGGTTCGGATAGGCGGCCAGCTGGCGCAGGGCATCGGCCCGTACTGTCTCGGGCTGGGACAGATCTTGGGCGCTGTAAGCCCACTGCTGGATCTGGGCGGCCGAGGGCGCACTGGCCGCCACGGAGGCGGTGGGTGCCCCCTTCGCTGATGCGATGACCGGCGCCTCGGTGGTGACTCCCGCCAGCGCTGCACCAGACAGCGTCATGCCAAGGGCCAGCCACCATGAGCCCATGGTGCCGGAGCGGGGCTGACGGTACTCGCGGCGACTCAACATCCTCTTCATCGCTTATTTCCCCTGCCCATGTGCCATGACACCGTTGTTCACCTTCCCCTTGTTCATCAGCGCATCGCGGTACTTGCCATGGGCCACCGGATAACCGGCACGGCGCAGGATATAGGCCATCGACTGATCGATATGACTGAAAAACTTGTACCAACCGGCACAGAGGTAATTCAGACCTGCCTCCCCCTCGTGGGTGCGAATAAAGCGGTTCTTCGGGCACTCCCCATAGCAGGCAAACTGGTAGTCACACTGTTGGCATTGGCGGGTCAGGCTGCGCGATTTGGCAAAGCCGAACGCTTGCTGGGCGGGCGAATACGCCAGCTCACTGAGCGGCTGATGGTGGATATTGCCGATCTTGTACTTGGGATAGACATAGTGGTCACAGGCAAACACATCGCCGTTGGGCTCCATCGCCAGCCCCTTGCCGCAGATCTCCCCCAAGGTACAGAGGGGGTTCTTGCGTCCCATCCAGGTCTCGACACTCGCCTCGAAATATTGCACGAAGACCCGTCCCAGATCCCGCTGCACCCACTCATCGAAAATGGTGATGAGAAAATCCCCCCACCCCTCGGCCGAGACGCACCAGGGCTCAACCACCGCGTTCTTGTGCCAGGGATTGAGGCGCTTGTCCCCCTGCTTGAGCTGCTCCTGCGGCTGCCAGGTCTGGGGCGCGGTGGTGCGAAAACTCTTCTGCTCGACGATGGGGATAAACTGCATCTGGGGCGACTTCACCTCATCGCGCAGGAAGCGATAGACCTCCAGCGCATTCTTGCTGGTGAGGTTGTTCACGCAGGTCAGGGTGGCAAACTTCACCTTGTGCTTGTGCAGCAGCGCCACCGCCGCCATCACCTGATTGAAGGTGCCGCGCCCGGCACGGTTGACCCGATAGGCGTTGTGCAGCAGCTCGGGGCCATCGATGCTCAGACCAATGAGGAAGTTGTTGGCCGCCAGAAATTCGCACCACTCGTCGTTGAGCAAGATGCCGTTGGTCTGCAGATCATTGGCGATCACCACCCCTTGCGGCTGGTATTTGCGCTGCAACTCGACCACTTTGCGAAAATAGGCGAGCCCGAGCAGGGTCGGCTCGCCCCCCTGCCAGGAGAAGATGATCTCGGGGGTATTCTGCCCCTCGATATATTGGCGGATATAGGTCTCAAGGGTCTGCTCGTCCATCTGGGGCGAACAACCCTTCTTGTATTCCAGCAGATCCTGCTTGCTGAGGTAGTAGCAGTAGGTACAGTCGATGTTACACACGGCCCCGATCGGTTTGGCCATCACATGCATCCGCTTGGATGCCTTGCCGTTGAACTGTGGACCCTGAGTAATCACCATAACTGCACCACCTGAAAAATTGCTGTTTTGAGGCCTGCAGTCTAAAGGCTCGCGCTGTCACACGCTGGTTATACCCCTTATAACCAGCGGATATGGAGCGGGGTCTACACGCGGATACACGTCCAGAACGACATCCTTCACACCAGCCAGCTGACGCGGGTTAGGCAAAAAAGTCCCCGAGATCACAACGTTGATTCCCGGTGTGACGAACCCTCTCCCGCCCTTCGTCACAAGTGACGAACGTCACACTTCGACACAGTGCCGCCCCTTCGACACGGCGCGGCACTCAATTTAAAACCATTTAAAAACAGCCACTTAAAATAAATTCCACGTCAGCACCCAATCTGGCCCGCATCTTGCCAACCTGCCCCTATTCTCTCCGTTCGCGACACGACAAGGTAGGCTATGAACCGCTTCGTTATCGCTGACCCCAAGCTTTGTATCGGCTGTGGCACCTGTATGGCGGCCTGCAGTGAAGTACACAAGGCGCAAGGTTTGCAGCAAGCCCCCCGTTTAACCGTTATGCGACACGAGCAGGCAACCATGCCGGTTCAGTGCCGTCACTGTGACGATGCCCCCTGCATCAAGGTGTGCCCGGTCGAGGCAATTGCCCAGACCGGCGATTGCGTGCAGCTCAACGAGTCGCTCTGCATCGGCTGCAACCTCTGTGCCGTGGCCTGCCCGTTCGGTGCCATCCAGAGCGGTGGCAGCCGCCCGGTAGCCATGGCCAACAGTTACGACACCTATATCCCCTGCTCCATCCGCTCCAGCAACCCCTCTACCTCTGCCGGTCTGCGCTGTTTTGGCGAGGATCTGCTGAGCTGGGAGCCGGGGGTGCGCAGCATTGCGGTCAAGTGTGACCTGTGCGAGTTTCGCAC
>NZ_JRGK01000257.1 GCF_000764645.1 Aeromonas finlandensis | reverse complement strand
GACCCACGCATCAAGGAGCTGCCTGTTGACGATGGTCTGAGAGGTCAGGACAGGCTTGCCGGATTCAAGGGTCTGAGTGAAGAGATCATCCACCTTGGGCTTGGGCGGTGGCTCTGGCCTTGGTGCTGGTTGCCCAGGTGAACTGGGTGATGCAACCTCATGTTGCTGTGCCTCCTGCTTGGCCAAGTCGTCGGCCCCCGTCTTGCTGTTGAAGTTGAGCATGGTATCGATAGCGAACCATAGCCCACCGATGAACAGCAGGGCAGCGATGGGGAGACCGTACTTGAACTTGGCAGACTTGAAGATGTTCGTCCGGTCATCTTCATAGACCCCCATTTCGTTGTCTTCTGAGGTGGTGCTGGCGTAGCTGCCGAAATACTTGGGGTCATACTGCCGGATGCCGCCTGTCAGCTTCTCGAACTCGATACGGCTACGCTGGCCGTCTGCCCTGAGGGAACCACTGTAGGCGGTCCACGAATAGCGTTTGGCTTGGCCTACGGCGTCCAGCTTCTTGAAGACAAACTTCTTGTCTATCCGGTTACGCCACATGCTGTGCACATCGTTGAGGTTCTGCCCCATCAACACGATATCAAGGCCACGGTGCCGATGTTCTGTTATCAATTGGATGATCGGGTCAGGTAACTTTTGCCGACCAGACGGCCAAAAGTTCTGACTCTCATCGATGATGACCAGGCTCTTGTCCCTTACGTGTTCGTGGATGGCCGGCACCTGTTCGCGGGTGATCTGCCGGAGCTGTTCTTGGCATTCCTCCAGCGTTATCTCGGACAGCTCGGCAATCTTCTCGTAATTCAGGCCCTCGATATAGGCATCCACGGTGCGACCATCCTTGAGTCGCGGAATAATATGGGACACCAAAGCTTCATAGCTTTTACCGGAGCCCGGCAATCCCTCGTGAAATATCAGCATGTTAAGACTCCATTTAACATAAATAACCGCGTCACGCAGTTATTACCATTGGAACAGCGTTGCGAATTTTCGGACAATCCGGAAGGCGACCCCTGCCGATATAAACAGGAACGCCTGCGATATTCCCGACATATTCAGGAAGTAGACAACATCCGAGGGAATGTAGTTAAAGAGATCTTGCAAGCTGTATTGCAAGAAGTCCGGCATCGGGATGCTCGATATTACGAACCTCAGCC
>NZ_JRGK01000256.1 GCF_000764645.1 Aeromonas finlandensis | reverse complement strand
GCTCTGAATCACGGGCCCCGGGCGGGGCCCGCCAATAACAAGTCAATGGAAACGTGAAATCAATGAAAGAGGGAACTGATATGGCACTGACCCGTGAGCAACAGATCCAGGCTATCGAGAAAGACTGGGCGGAAAACCCCCGCTGGAAAGGGATCAAGCGCGGCTACAGCGCCGAAGATGTGGTGAACCTGCGCGGCAGCTTGCAACCGGTGCACACTCTGGCCCAACGTGGTGCCGACAAGCTGTGGGGTCTGATCCACGGCGACGCCAAGAAAGGCTACGTCAACTGCCTCGGTGCCCTGACCGGTGGTCAGGCCGTACAGCAAGCCAAGGCGGGGATCGAGGCGATCTACCTCTCCGGCTGGCAGGTGGCGGCGGATAACAACTTGTCCTCCACCATGTATCCGGATCAGTCCCTCTACCCGGCTAACTCCGTGCCATCCGTGGTGGAGCGCATCAACAACTCCTTCGCCCGTGCCGATCAGATCCAGTGGGCCAACAAGGTAGGGCCGCAGGATGAGGGCTTTATCGACTACTTCCTGCCCATCGTGGCCGATGCGGAAGCCGGTTTCGGCGGCGTGCTGAACGCCTTCGAACTGATGAAGGGGATGATTGAAGCGGGCGCCGCTGGTGTGCACTTTGAAGATCAGCTCGCTTCCGTCAAGAAGTGCGGCCATATGGGTGGCAAGGTGCTGGTACCGACTCAGGAAGCGGTACAGAAGCTGGTTGCCGCTCGTCTGGCAGCCGATGTGTGCGGCACCACCACGCTAGTGATCGCCCGTACCGACGCCAACGCGGCTGACCTGTTGACCACCGACGCCGACCCGTACGATTCAGACTTCCTGACTGGCGAGCGCACTGCCGAAGGGTTCTACAAGGTGCGTGCCGGTATCGATCAGGCCATCGCTCGCGGTCTGGCTTACGCCCCCTACGCCGACATGGTGTGGTGT
>NZ_JRGK01000255.1 GCF_000764645.1 Aeromonas finlandensis | reverse complement strand
GCCAATATGTTGAGATTAGCTTGTGCTAAAGCGTTATTGCTGAGGCATTCTTGAATACGATTATATTAAATTATAAATGGCCATTTAGGCACAGCTATAAACAGGTACTTGGTGCTTATATTCCGGTGCTGTTGCTGTAGGAATATCATGCGTTTTTGTCGAGTTGTTTTTTTGTTGAATGATAGCCGCCATAATGGCCAATGCAATTTCAGCTGGTGTTTTACTGCCTAATGGCAAGCCAATGGGGGCATGAATACGATTTAATTCTTGTGATGTTAATTCTGCAATGTCCTGCAGTCGTTGTCGACGTCGTTCACTATTTTTTGCTGAGCCCATGGCACCAATATAAAATGCTGGTGTATTGATAGCTTCCATCAACGTTAAATCATCCATTCGTGGATCATGTGTGAGTGCCACTATGGCTGTATTGGCATGGCACCCATTATCTTCAAGAAATTTTGCAGGAAATGTCTGTTGTAGTCTTATTTCAGGTTTGAGCTGTTCAGCTAAATTTTCCATTACATCAGGACGGTTTTCGCAAACTACAACTTCAAATCCTAAAGCCATAGCAAAATCAGCACAGTACAACGCCAC
>NZ_JRGK01000254.1 GCF_000764645.1 Aeromonas finlandensis | reverse complement strand
GGCACACCCCTCCTTCGCTCAGGCGCTGGAAACCGCCATGGTGTGCGAAATCCCGTTTGAAGTGCTCGATGATCTCTCCGGCAAGATGCCCAAGTTGCGTCAGCAGATCATGCGTCTGATGAGCAATGAAATCATGGGCGATCAGGAGATGATCCTGCTGCTCTCCAAGAAGAATGCCGAAGAGCGCCTCGCCGCCTTCCTGCACAATCTGTCGGTGCGCTTCTCCGAGCGTGGCTTCTCCGCCAAGGAGTTCCGTCTCTCCATGACCCGTGGTGACATCGGCAACTATCTGGGGCTGACCGTTGAGACCATCAGTCGTCTGCTCGGCCGTTTCCAGAAGTCCGGTCTTATCAGCGTCAAAGGCAAATACATCACCGTGCTGGACCAGGTCGCGCTGGGCATGATGGCCGGTGCCACTCGCCCGCCCTGCGGCTGATTTTTCCGCTTACCCTCCCGCGTTTCTCCTGCTTTCCCTGCCGGATCCTTTCCTCTGGAATGTGATCCGGTACGTTCCCCATACCCTCCTCCTGCGCTAAGCTGTAATGGCTAAGATTCTGCTGTCATTGGACTTTTCCAAGGAGGAGAAGATGGTCAAATATCAGAATATTCTGGTGGTTATCAATCCAGAAGAGGAGCGTCAAATCGCCCTCGAACGGGCAGTCAAAGTCGCCGAGCTGGACGAAAACGCCCATCTGACCCTGCTGCTCACCATCTATGACTTCTCGTATGAAATGACCGCCATGCTCTCGGTGGACGAGCGGCAAGAG
>NZ_JRGK01000253.1 GCF_000764645.1 Aeromonas finlandensis | reverse complement strand
CCTCAAAGATAAAGTTCCAGCCATCGCGATGGAGTTAATCAACTCTCTATTGTCAATTAATCTCTTCAAACAATCAATTAATTCGTCAGCCTCATTGCCGTTTAAATAACAAGCACCGTTTTGGCCCAGCACACTTTTAACATCACTGATGTCAGTCGAAATTACCAATAAGTTATGGCTAGAATACTCGACTACTTTGGATGGAAATGTTGTATCGGCATATATACCGCCAACAGGCTTCAGAGACAGCCCAATATCGGAAGTCGCAAGTAACTCGCTATACTCAACATTATTTAATCGACCATGAACCCTGACAGTTGGAGCTTGAGAAGTGGACTCCAATTCACGAAAAGTGATAAGACTATCACCCATCCCACAAATAGAAAACTCGATGTGATCCATCCAATCTTCATAATTTTCCCGCATTTTACGTATAGCGGAAATCAATCTATTAGCGCCTGTATCAGCAGTCAAAGTTCCAGAGAGCAGTACACAGGCCTTGTTTTTTGCATAAACAGATCTAGATGATTCATAATTTTCATCCATCACACCATAATAGCTTTTTACTGGTCTTATTTTTGTATAAATAGATAATGCTGAACATGCCAAAAATGCACCATGATGACAACATTTATCAAATAAAAAAGGAATTGCTCTTTCCACTCTACGCTTTATCGATCTCCGCCCATCATCAACCTCACCG
>NZ_JRGK01000252.1 GCF_000764645.1 Aeromonas finlandensis | reverse complement strand
CCTCACGACGTACCCCCAACATATTGGCAATCAACTCTTGGGTCGTCGTCAATTGGTTATCAGGTAATCTGTCCAACGATAGCAGCAACCAACGGCACAGTTGTTGATCAATAGAGTGATGCCGATTACAGACAGCGGTTTGTGCCATTTGTGTCAGTAATGACTGGGTATATCGCAACATCAGATGTAACAAATCGCCGTGGAGGTTAAACTCGGACTTTAACAACGAGCCTGCCAAGCGATAGGCATGCCCCGCACTTTGAACAACTGCTCGGCTAGTGGTACTTTCTCCCCCCATAAACAGTGCGACCCCAATCAAACCTTCATTGCCGACCACAGAGATTTCGGCAGATGCACCATTTTTGAGAACGTACAAAAGCGAAATAATACAGTCGAGAGGAAAATAAACATAGCGCATAATATCACCAGATTCAGATAGTACCATGCCCAAAGGCAAATTTACCAACTCAAGATGGGGCTGTAATCTGCCATATGTGTCAGCCGATAGCGCAGCCAACAAATAATTTTGCTGTGGATTGCAATTATCAATCATAAAAATTCCAACGCTCAATAAAACCCAGTTCAACCTAACATAGTCATACACTGTTCACCTTCATTTTGTTCGTGACATGACATATTTCATACAAATATCAATCGATTATTGTATCAATGCGCTTTACGTGCCCTACCGTACAGACACGGCTGGCC
>NZ_JRGK01000251.1 GCF_000764645.1 Aeromonas finlandensis | reverse complement strand
CTTCTAGCTCATGAGATATGATCTCCACACTAATCCCAAGTTGTGCTAATGCATTAAGCTCAGTTGTTTTCGCTTCAAAAAACTCACGTTCTTCTTCTGAGATAGAAAAAGCAGACTCAAGATTTACACCTTCAGACATTCTATCTAAAATCTTCATGATTGATTGATATTTGAAGTTTAATGAGTCTAATAGGTTCAAATAAATGCTATCAATTGTGTTTAGTGCAGTTTCAACCTCACTACCATCATTTACCGCATCAAGAATTTTTATCGCATCGCTATAATATATACTTCTATCATTTTTAATATCATTATCCCACTGTTCAGACAGGCCATTTAATTGCCCTTGGATCATGTTTGAGAATTTATTTAATCGAGCATTTATTATGCCCTGGTTTCTATCCAAGTGTTGCTTGACTAATTGTGACGGCTCTAATTTGTGGAAAGCAGAGAGATGATTATTAATAATGCTTTTTGATTGAAGTACATGAACTGTGAATTCATTATATTTATC
>NZ_JRGK01000250.1 GCF_000764645.1 Aeromonas finlandensis | reverse complement strand
GAATATATATCTTATACAGCAAGAAAATGCCGGTCAGTCTGTAGCAAGAAACAATGCAATCCACATTGCTTCTGGTGAGTATGTATTTTTCTTGGACTCTGATGATTTATTACCTCCAGATGCTCTCTCGCCATTATATAAACTGGCAAAAGAAACAGCTTCAGAGGTCATCGTTTCTCATAGCAAGGCTTTTAACTCAAGACGTAGTTGGTTTATAGAAGAACATGCTGAAGTTGCCAGTGCGGCTCTACGGAAAGTAAAGTTTTTCCATCACTCGATACTTATTAAAACTCCGGCTCCCTGGGCAAAATTATATAAACGGAACTTGTTATTAAGAAATAATATTGAATTTCCTGTGGGAATAAAGTTGGCTGAAGACTGGATCTTTGTAATGAAGGCAATGTATAAAGCCAATCATATTTCAACAACGCCACATATCAGCTATCTTTATCGTGGGCGAGATGATGAGGATAACCCATCTTGTACTCAGATAGTCAATGAAAAGGTTTTTTATGATTTGACTAAAGTATACGAATTGTCATTACAATTTGGCCTACCCGAAAGGCAAACATATCTCGCTAAATTGTTTATTTTACGTGGATTACTTTATCGGCTGACTAAATATGCATTGGATTGTCCTTTGGAT
>NZ_JRGK01000025.1 GCF_000764645.1 Aeromonas finlandensis | reverse complement strand
GAGGTCAACCCCGAAGCAACCATTAAATGGGCAACGGCAACAGCTTGTTACAATTGGCAGGAGATGACGCGGAACCTATTTGCAGCGCCTGGATAAAAGAAAAGGCCCCAAAGGGCCCCTTCTTTATTAGCGAATATAGTCAAATAGCGTCAGACGACTTATTTTGCTGAAAGAGAGTTGCGAGGCACTCAATGCCGCATCCTCTTTTGACAGGGTAGAGATCACTTCATAAAGATCTGCTTCCGATACTTTCGCCCTTGCCTCGGCGTTGAGGGTACTCAATCCCTCATTGGAGCCCATAACCTGCTCCAGGCTGTTCATCCGGCCACCCAACTCACCCAATCCATGATCGATATTCAGGCGGGCATTTTTCATATGGACGGTTGCATCGGCTACCTTTTGCGAGAAAGTATCAGCCGGGATAGTGGGATCGCGAAGCGCAGTAATAAAGTCTGACATGCCATTGAGAATATTATCATTCTTTGGCGGGTTGAGAGCGAACTGCTGAGCTGCTCCACCGGCAGGCTGGTCCAGTGTCAATTCGAGGCCATTGAAGGGGATCTTGGTGCCGGGAGTATAGTTACCCGTTTGCAGGGTATTGCCCCCGGTATCCTTGATATCATAGGTATCAGGTGGCCCTATGGTGGTTGATACGGTATAGGAGTTACTGGGCAATGCAGAGTTGTAATTGGATTTGAAAAAATTATCAAAATTACCCTGATCGCCGATCCCAACCTTGATATTTGCAGTGGTTGCACTGGCGGTTCTTCTGGTCGCCACAATTTCAAACAGATCCTGCCCGGAATCATTGGCAGCAATTTGTACTGTGGGTGACACCTGAATATTTCGCTGGCCAGGATCGCCCTGATAAATATATTTTCCGTTGACGTCTTTTATATAAGGCTGATTCTTGCTCTGATTGCCGCCAAATATAAATTCACCCGAGGAATTTTTGCTATTCATCAGGTCAAACATCTGCTGCTGCAGCCCCTCCAGTTCGCTGGCGATGGCCTTGCGATCATCGTCACTGATAGAGCCGTTATTTGATTTCTGGATCAGAGTCTGGGCACTGAGCATCGCCGTATTGAGAGAATCCAATACCGTCTCTTCATGCCCCAGACTGTTCTCGAGCAAGCTGCCATTAACGCCATACTGCTTGAAAAGGTCGATCTCTTTGGTCAACGCCATTTTTTGGCTCATACCTGCGGGGTCTTCACCGGCAGTTTGAAACTTGTTGCCAGTTTGTAATTGCTGATACGCCTTGTCCAACCGCTCATTGGCATTGTTGAGGGAATAGATATTCCGGTCGTAGATCATGTTGGTGGTGATGCGCATGACGTTACCTCACGGAAGAGAGCAGTGTATCGAAAATGGTTTTGGCCGTACTGACGATTTGCGCCGATGCAGCATAGGATTGCTGGAAGCGGATCAGATTAGCGGCTTCCTCTTCCAGATTGACCCCTGAGACACTTTCATAAATGCTGGTACTCTGGATCAACTTGGACTCATTGGCCTTGAGCAAGGTTTTAGCCTGACTGGTCTTGTTACCCACTTCCATCACCAGTCCGGTATAGGCCTCGTTGAAGGTCATCTTGTCATTGGTGGTACCACCATTGGTGCTCTTGCGCACCAGATCCTTGTTTTGTAGTTCGGCCAGTGCCAGACCATTACTGTTATCGGCAAAGCCATTGCTGTTGTAACTGAGCTTGAAGCTGTCATTGGCATTCACGGTTCCGGTGATACTGAACTCGTAGCCAGGCGCCTGCTTCGGGTTGGCATAGACTGCTGATCCAGCGGGGAAAGGGTTGACGATCGCCGACATCAGGTTTTGCCCCTTGCTGCTCGCAGGCGCCGTGCCAATTAAGGTAGAACCATCGGCTTGAAATACCTGATAGTTACCACTGGCATCGATTTTGACCACCTGAGGCGCTGTCGGGCTCAGGCTATTGGTGCCAAAACCTGACCCCGCACCTGTATTGAATACGCCACCCAGTTTGATATCAGCCCCGCCGCCATTATTGGTGGTCTTTTCCGCTTTAAGCGGAGAGGCCAAGGCCAAATCTTCCGGTCGGGTGATCAACTGACCCAGACCGGCGGCCGCACTTTTGGTGGGTTGCAGCAACAGTTTGTCACCCGCAGCTGGCGTGCCGGTGAGATCGATCGAGATCCCGTGCCCGGGCAGCTCAAAGGTCGCTGGCGGCATGGTCCCCGTGCTCACAGAGGTACGATTGCCAGACTTGTCCAGCGAGAACACTTCATAACCGGTGGCACTGCTAAATTGCACTTCGTAATCAAACGGGGTCACTGATGTCCCCTTGCCCGGCACGAAGCTGACATTCGCCCCGACCGTCCCCGTGTTGTTGCCGTAGGGTAAGCCCTTACTGGTTGGCAGGGTGAAAATATCACCACCAATTTCGTTATCCAGATCCATCCCGAGGCGGTTCTGCTGATTCATCGCATCCGCCATCGCCACTGACAACTGCCCAAGCTCCCGCTTGGTTGGCTCCAGATCAGAACGAGCCTTGAATAATCCCCCCATAGCGCCGCCAAATGTGTCGTGATCGATCAACGCCTGGTTATCTCCCAGCGTCAGCTGCAGCTCCTGATCACGAGAATCGGGGTCCCCTGCCACCAGCTTGAATTGGGCTACGCCGCCGTCCAGGATCAGTGAATGACCGGTGCTCATGTTGACCAGCAGGCTGCCATTGGCTTGGGGGACGGTACGAATATCCATCTTCTCGGAGAGCTGGCGAACGGCCTCATCGCGCTGATCAAACAGCATCAGGTTCTCTTCGGGTGAGCCCTGGGTACGCATGATGGCCTGATTCAAATCATTGATGCTGGTCAGCAGGCTGTTCACCTGCTTGGTTTCATCATCGATGCGGGTATTGATGGTATCGCTCTGCTTGTCAAACTGGGCAGAGAGGGTATGAAACCGGTTCACCATGCCACTCAGTTCAGTCATGCTGACCTTGCGGCCACCGATATCGGCAGGCGACTCATTCGCCGAATGAAATGCCTTGAAATAGGAAGTAATAGCGGCACCAACGCTATTGTTGGTGTCCCCCAGCAAGCTATCCACACTCGAGAGCTGATCATAATGGGTCATGGCAGCGTGGTAAGCGGAGGTGTCACGACGCACCTCACCTTGCATATAGTTGTTGATCACCCGCTCGGTCAGAATATCCCCGGTGCCCAGACCCACGGAATTGGTATAGACCAGCGTACGTTCACGCACATAGCCCTGGCTATTGACGTTCACGATATTGTTACTGGTACTTTGCAGCAGGCGCTGTTGTGCCAGTACGCCCGATGTACCTATTCCAAGCAGGTCGCTTGCCATATGTTACAGCTCCATCTCGTTGTATTGCGCAATGGCATCACTGCGCAATACCTGTTTCAGTTTTCTGGCGTAGTGCGGGTCGGTGGCATAACCCGCCTGTTGCAGCGCCTCGAAGTAGCGGTCAGGGCTATCTACCTTGGCCAATGCCCCCTTGTAACGGGATCCTGAGGTGAGAAAATCCACATAGTCGTTAAAGCTCTCTTCAAACGACTCATAGGAGCGGAAGGCTGCTTTCTGGCGGGAGGCGACGCCTTGCTCATACTCGAGCGTGCTGACCACCGCCTTGGGACCTTCCCAACGAGGATCGGCCTTGATGCCAAACAGGTTATGGGTTACCTGCCCTTCGCCATCCTTGATCACCCGCTTGCCCCAGCCACTCTCCAGTGCTGCCTGAGCCACCAGCACCGCCGGGCTCAGCCCCAACTTGTCGGCAGCCTTCTTGGCTAGCGGCATCAAACGCTGCACAAACTCTTCCGGACTATCAAACTCGGCTCGCCCCCCCTCCACATCACCGTTTTTCTGAGCGGAAGGCCCCATTGGCGGCACCGTTCGGTGAGGACGGGTTGGCATGGTGAGGGCGTGTTTTTCCTCTGACATCTCTTTTTCAGCAAAATCTTTGCCAACTTTTGAGGCGGTAATCAAATCGTTGGCGGCTGCCACCGGCGGCTCATAAGGTTTATACACCCGCTCCGTCCGCTGCGGCATCTTGAGCACTCGCCCATCCTTGTGGGTAAATGTCTCTGGGGAGAGCTGCTTGGCCACCATTTCAGCCAATCCCAGCCCCCCCTTGCTGGACATATCGGAGACCCGCTGTTCATCCAGCATCCCTTCATAGAACTGGGTATAGCTGCTGCTCATCGGGTTGTCCTGAGTCAACACCCCGTTGGCCTGGCGCATGCTTTGAAACAGCATCTGGGTAAAGATTGACTCGAACTGGCGCGATGCACTCTGCAGCGCTTGGGCCTGTCCCTCTTTGCTTTGGCTCATCTGACGCAGACGGTCCAGGTTCTTGACGTCCTGCACCATCCCGAGATTCAAACCGCTGTTAGTGTCAAACTCAGCCATTTTGCTTACCTCATTGCCGCCCGTGGCAATCACTTGCCGCTTGTTACAATATGACCAGCTGCCCTTCGATGGCACCCGCCTGCTGCAGCGCCTCAAGGATGGCCATCAAATCACCGGGGGCTACCCCGACCTGGTTCACTGCACGAACCAAATCATCGAGCGTGGCACCGGTATCAAACTTGAACATCCGTCCTGGCTCCTGTTGGATGTTGATGGTCGAATTGTTTGTGGTCGCAGTCTGCCCGCCAGAGAGCGGATTGGGCTGGGAGACCTGCTGATTTTCTGCAATGGTCACCGTTAATCCGCCATGGCTGATCGCCGCCGGTTTCAGCCTGACCTGACTGCCGATGACAATGGTCCCCGTGCGAGAGTTGACGATGATCTTGGCTGCCTCATTGGCTGGGTCTACCTCCAGATTCTCGATGGTCGCCAGATAGGAGACGCGCTGCCCCGGATCCCGCGGGGCATAGACCTTGACCGAGGTGGCATCGAGCGCCTGGGCAGTATTGGGCCCCACCAGATCGTTGACCACATCGGCCAGACGGCGCGCAGTGGTAAAGTCGGGACGGTTGAGGTTGAAGGTGATGGTGTCACCCTGACTGAAGGAGTTGGGCACCTCACGCTCCACGGTCGCACCGTTGGCAATCCGCCCGACGGTCGGGGTATTGACGACTACCTTGGAGCCATCAGCCCCCTCGGCCCCCAGACCACCGACCACCAGGCTACCCTGCGCGACCGCATAGACCCGACCATCGAGCCCCTTGAGGAAGCTTTGCAACAGGGTGCCGCCACGCAGGCTCTTGGCCTCGCCGATGGCAGACACCGTGACATCAATGGTCTGACCCGGTTTGGAGAAGGGGGGGAGCTCGGCATGGATCGCCACCGGTGCCACATCCTTGATCTTGGGCTTGATGTTATCCGGCACCTTGATGCCAAAGTTGTTGAGCATGGTGCGGAAAGTCTGCTCGGTGAAGGCGTTGTTCTTCTCGCCAGTACCGGGCAACCCCACCACCAGACCATAGCCAATCAGCTGGTTGTTGCGCACCCCTTCAACCGAGCTGATGTCCTTGATCCGGGCGGCATTCGCCACGCCCAAGGGCAGCAGACAGCAGAGCAGAGTAACAAGACGGAGTGACTTCATAACATCTCCTAGAGCGGCCACCAGGGGCCATTGAAAAAGCTGGTCAGCCACCCTTGCTCCTGGGTATTGGCCAGATCGCCGGTACCACCGTAGTAAATGCGGGCATTGGCCACCTTCTGGGACGAGACACTGTTATCAGACGTCACATCCTCCGGGCGAATAAGGCCGGTGATCCGGATATATTCATTGCCATTGTTGAGCATGATCCACTTCTCGCCGCGCACCACCAGATTACCGTTGGGCAGCACCTTGGCCACGCTGACCGAGATATTGCCCTGCAGGCTGTTGCTCTGATCCGCCTTGGCCTGTCCCTTGAACGCGCTGTTTTGACCAATGGAGGCCGACATATCATAAGGACCCGCTGTGACCGGCACCCCGCCCAACTTGACCGGATCCAGATTGAGCTTGTTGTCCTTGCCACTCTGGGTATTGGCCTTTTTCGAGGCGGAGGTCGACTCCGACAGCTCGATGGTGATGATGTCGCCCACCTTGTGCGCCTTGATATCCGAATAGATGCCATTGACCTGATCCGGCTGAAAAATAGCCCCTGTCGGTCGCACCGAGACCGGCTCCGACTCCCCGTACACGGGGGAAAACTCCGGATCATCGGGCTTGGGGGTATTGGGGGTACTACTGCACCCTCCCAGCACCAGTAATCCCAGCATCCATACGGCTTTCATCATGGCTCTCCTAATTAGGTTCGCTGGATAAGGAAGGACATCATGCCGTCCACGGCCGAGATAACCTTGGAGTTCATCTCATACACCCGCTGGGCCTGAATAAGGTTCACCAGCTCTTCGGTCACGTTGACGTTGGAGGTCTCCAGCATGCCCTGCTTCACGACCCCCATCCCATCTGCCCCGGCAGTCCCCTGAATTGCAGCACCGCTGGACTGGGTTTCAAGAAACATGTTCTCCCCCATCGGCTGCAATCCGCTGGCATTCACAAAATCTGACAAGGTGACCTGCCCGACCACCTGCGAGGCACCATCCCCTTTAAGCTGCACAGAGACCTGTCCATCCTCGCCTACGGTGACGCTCTGGGCATTTTCCGGGATCTGGATTTCAGGCTGCAGGGTGTAGCCGTTGCCCGGCGTGACAATGGTCCCTTCACTGTTGAGCGTGAATTGACCGTTGCGGGTATAGGCAGAGCTGCCATCCGGCAACTGGATTTCAAAATAACCGCGACCGCTTATCATCAGATCCAGCGAGTTATCCGTGGTCTGTACGTTGCCTTGGCTATGGTTTTTCTGGGTCGCCACTACCTTGGCCCCCGCCCCCAGCATCAAACCGGAAGGGAGCGTGGTATCGGCAGAGGAACGGCCACCGGGCTGATTGATGTTCTGGTAAAGCAGATCTTCAAAGATGGCCCGTGACTTTTTGAAGCCCACGGTGCTGGCGTTCGCCAGGTTGTTCGAAGTGACCGATATATTGGTCTGCTGAGCATCCAACCCGGTCTTGCTGATCCAGAGTGCAGGATTCATAGGTAACTCCTTGATTAGCTGATACGCAGTAACTGGGTTTGGGCCTCATCATTCTCTTCGGCCGTCTTCATTAATTTGATCTGGGTTTCGAACTGACGCTGCAACTGGATCAGGTTGGTCATCTCATCCACCACATTGACGTTGCTCCCCTCAAGCGATCCAGCGATCAAGCCGACATTGGCAGAGGCGAGTTCCTTCTGGCCATCCTTGCGGCGGAACAAACCATCGGCTCCCTTCTCAACCATACTGGCCTCCGGATTAACCAGCTTGATACGCTGAAAATCCTCTGACAAGTTGGCGGCGGCCCCTTCAGGACGACCACTGATGGTGCCATCCCGATTGATCGCCAGCTTCTCCATCGGCATCGGCAGCACGATAGGCTGACCACCGTCATCCACCACATTCAGGCCAGTCGAGGTTTGCAAGTTGCCGGTCGCATTGACCTGCAAGTTCCCCATACGGGTATAGGCTTCTCCCCCCTTGGGATCTTGCACCGCAATCCAGCCCGGACCGTCCACGGCCACGTCAAGATCCCGCCCGGTGGTCATCAGCATGCCATGCTGCAGGTTCTGACCGGGGCGCTCTGCCATGGCAAATACCCGGCTAGGCAATCCCTCGCCAAAGGCCTGCATGCTTCGGGCCTGCTCGAAATCAGATTTAAAGCCGGTGGTATTGGCATTGGCGAGGTTGTTGCCACGAACAGCCAGGCTGTTCATGCTCTCTTTAGCCCCGGACATGGCGATATAAAGCAGGTGATCCATGGAATTCTCCGTCAAACAGATGACTCTGACAGGAGAAATGCAATTAGAGTGCCAACAGCAGAAATATGGGGGATGAGTAGGGCGGGAATGCGACAGAAACAGAGAGGGGGCCAAGCCCCCTCCCATTATCATTCATTGCGCGATTAACGGATCTGCAGAATGGTCTGCTGCAGCGAACTGTTGACCTCCAGCGAACGGGAGTTGGCCTGGAAGTTGCGCTGGGCAGTGATCAAGTCGACCAGCTCGGAAGTCAAGTCGACGTTGGACTGCTCCAGTGCCGAAGATTTGACTGTACCGAAAGTGCCCGAATTGGGGGTTCCCGGCAAAGCGTCGCCAGAGAGCAGAGATTGCCGCCAGGAAGTATCCCCCACCTGGGTCAGCCCTTGTGAGTTGGCAAACTTGGCCATGGCTACCATGGCGACCTTGATGGTGGTCGCGTTGCTGTAAGTCGCAGAGACAATGCCGTCAGGCGTGATCTCGACCTTGGTCAAACGACCGACAGTAGAACCATCCTGGGACAACTTGTTGACTTCAAATGGCGAGGCGTACTGTGTCACTGAGCCAAAATTGATATCCACCTGCTGAGTGGGATCTGCACCGTTGGTGATAATGCCAGCGCCAGCTGGGGGCGCGGCTCCCAATTGCTCTGTCTTGATGGTCGCAGGTGTGGTCGGGGTGATCATTTTACCGTCAGCACCGAAGGTAATTCGAGCACCGGCGGGAGCCTGGTTCAGGCCCGTCGCCATATTCGGGGTCACACCACCGACGATGTCCACCGGTTTATCTCCCTGATAGAGATACATGCGCCATGCCGTCGGGTTTGCTGGCTTGGTCAAATCTGCCGGATCAGCCTCTTTGACGAAATACTGGGTGATGGTGTGGGGCTCACCCAATGAGTCATAGATCACCACAGAGGTGGATGACGAGTAGGTCTTTGAGTTCTTTGGATCAAACGTTGAGGCATCTGCAGGAGGAGGAGATCCTGCTGTGCCGCCCGCCGGAAGCGGGGCAGCAGTAGAAGGCAGGTTGAAGCTCGCTTCGATGGCTGTTGTTTTAATCGGCTCACCCGCCCGATCCGGGATCTGGATCGGCTTGGTTGCATTGATACTGACCGCCTTGGGGGTACCATCTGCGTTTATTTCATACCCCTGCAGATAATGGCCCTGATTGTTGACCATATAACTGTTTTCATTGAGCTTGAAGGCACCGGCTCGGGTATAGGTGCGATCCAGATTGGTCAAGCCGTCAGAGGTCACAAAAAAACCGTTACCCTGGATCGCCAGATCCAGCGCGTTATTGGTAAATTGCAGCGCGCCCTGATGGAACTGCTGGGCCACCGCACCCGTTGCCACACCGTTACCAACCTGGGTCTTGGCATTGACAAAGATGGAGTTGGCGTAGACATCCGCAAACTCGGCACGGGACTCTTTAAAGCCCATTGTGTTAACGTTGGCAATGTTGTTGGCGGTGACGTTCAAGTCTTTTTGTGCCGCGTTGACACCGCTCAAGGCATTGTTAAATGACATATCCAGCTCCTTAGATCGATGCTGTCGACGTGGTTTTTGACTGCGTAGTTGGTTTGTTTTGGTTAGATCCTGCAATTTGCAGAATGTTGTTCAGCGTGGTGGTGCCGAGGCCTCGCAGATTGAGCTGGGTCGGGTTGGTTCCATTCCCCAAGACCACACTATCTACCTTGCCATAGGTCAAGGCTGAGATGCTCTCTGACTTCCCATCCATGGTGCCATTGGCTTTGATCACATATTTTCCTGACGGGGCCGGATTACCAGCCTTGTCTTTACCATCCCAGGAGAATTCAACATTGCCCCGCACATCCCCTTCCAGGGGAAACTCCTGGATAACCTGACCTTTTTCATCTTCCACTGTGACCTTGACGTTCGAGTACTTGTTCTCGACACCGACAGCCACAACACCGGAGACTGAACCATTTTTTTCGAGATAACCGATATTGCTCGGTAGCAACACATTCTGCCCAACCAACGCAGAGGCTTGCAACGCCTGGCTGGAGGTCATCAGGGTGTTGAGGCTACCCATCTGGGCCGACAAGCTATTAATCCCTTCCGAAGTTGACATTGATGTCATCTGGGAGAGCATCTGGGCGTTATCAACAGGCTTGAAGGGATCCTGATAGGAGAGCTGCATGGTAAGCAGCTTCAAAAATGAAGCCTGATCCAGCTCTTTCTTTGGCGCCGTTGTCGTGCCAGTCGTTTGGGTCGTGGTACGGCTGATACCGTTCACACTGTTGTTTGTATCGACCATGTTGCATTCCCCCTATCAGGACTTGCCAAGCTGAAGCGTCTGCTGCAGCATCTTCTTGGCCGAATCTGCAACCTGTACATTGGTCTGGTAGCTGCGCGAGGCGTTAATCATGTCAGCCATCTCTTCAACCATGTTGACGTTCGGTTTGAAGATGAAACCGTCTTTGTCTGCCATCGGGTGACTAGGGTTGTACTCTTTGAGCAGCGGCGCCTTACTCTCGACAATGCCCTTCACCTCAACCCCTACCGAACCTTGTTTATCAGACATAGCTTGGTCGAGTTGAGCGGCAAAGATTGGCCGCCTGGCATGGTAAGTGTTTTCCACACTGGAGCTGACGCTGTCCGCGTTGGCCATATTGCTGGCAACCGTGTTGAGTCGCACAGATTGCGCACTCATGGCCGAGCCTGCAATGTCAAAGACCTTGAACAAACTCATCACTGCTCTCCTTTCAGGGCTTTAAGCAGGCCGCTGATCTTGCTGTTCATAAATTCAAGGGAGGTCTGGTACTCAAGGCTGTTACGCAGAAACTCGCTGCGTTCCTGCTGCACGTCCACCGTATTGCCATCGCCAGTATCTGGCTGTAACGGGTTGCGGTATTGGAGCACACCGGGAGAATCCATATTCAAGGCAAAGTGCTTTTCGCTGGTCGTTGCCAGTCCAAAACCCTGCTGGTGCTGGGCATCCTGCAACGCCTGCGCGAAGTTGATATCCCTGGCTTTGAAGCCCGGGGTATCCGCATTGGCAATATTGCTGGAAAGCACCTCTGCACGTTTGGCACGAACTCCCAACGTGTATTGATGAACACCAAATGCCTTGTCAAATGAAAGAGCCATAGCACACCTCCTGCTTGGTTTATTTTGTTTGCAAGAGGTGTGCCAGAAGAGATTTATAAAGAGATGCTTCAGAGTTCACGCAGGGCGGTGACCTCACAGGTTTGCGCTGACCTACCGTCAGCAAACGATGATGCGCCGCGACAAAACGATTGCGTTTAGCACAAGCTAAAAACAAAGAGGGAAGCGCTACGCTTCCCTCTTGTTGAACTGTGTAGAACCCACAAACGCCACTGACATCAAGGCCTGCAGCTCTATTTGACCTTGTACACAATCCCCGGATTGCAGCGGATCATCTCGAATCGGTCGGTCAATCCGGCCAGAGACTCCGACGCCCCTAACATCAGATATCCACCAGGATTGAGGCTGGCAGCAAACTGGTTGAGGATCTTTGACTTCACCTCAGGTGCAAAGTAGATAAGTACGTTACGGCAAAAGATAATGTCAAATTTACCAAGCAAACTGTAACTCTCCAGCAGGTTTATCGGCCGGAAAGTGGTCAATTTTCTGACTCGTTCAACCACCCGCATTTTATTGTCACCATAGGGCTCAAAAAACATCTTTTTGCGCTCTGGCGACAAGCCACGTGCCAATGCCAGGCTGTCATACACTCCTTCCTTGCACTGGTTGAGCATGGTGGTCGAAATGTCCGTCCCAACAATCTGAACCCCCCCCGGTAACGTCCCCGGTTTTTTCATCTGCTGTTCCAGCGCAGTCATGGCAATAGAGTAAGGCTCTTGCCCTGACGACGATGCGGCAGACCAGATTTTGATTGGGCGACCACTTTTGCCCAATTCAGGGAAAATTTTGTCGGTCAAAAGCTGAAACGGATAAGTATCTCTAAACCAGAGGGTTTCATTGGTGGTCATGGCATCAACCACTGCCATTTTCAGGTCACGCTCTCGTACACTCATTGCACGGGTAACCAGATCAGACAGACTCTCGATGCCAAACTGAGCCATCAAAGGTGAAAGACGGCTCTTCACCAGATACTGTTTGTTATCCCCCAGCACAATTCCGCTCTGTACCGCCAGAAAGTTGCTGAACTGTTTGTATAAGTCGTCCGAAAGTGTCTTCATGCAGCTGTTCTTCTTTATTAGAGTGCGTTTTGTACGGCCTTGGCCAATTCATCCGGCTGGAACTTGGCGATAAAATTGTTCGCACCAACTTTCTGCACCATCGCCTGGTTGAATACGCCACTGAGAGATGTATGCAGAATAACATGCAAATCCTTGAGATTAGGATTATTCCGGATCTCGGCAGTGAAGGTATAGCCATCCATTTCCGGCATTTCGATATCCGAAATCACCAGCGCAATCTGATCCTTGATAGGACCATTTTTGGTCATTTCCAACAGCATGTTCAATGCTTCGCGTCCATCTTTTGCCAGCACACACTCTACACCGATAGCCTCAAGCGCACGTTGCACCTGTTTACGAGCTACAGAGGAGTCATCGGCAACCAGCACAGGGCGTCCCAAGGTCGGGTGTTCGACACTGGCTTCCACCAGCTCTTTGCTGACCTCGGTAGAGACCGGCGAGATCTCGTTGAGAATGCGCTCCACGTCGAGGATCTCGACCAGCTCGCCATCCACTTCTGTGACTGCCGTCATGTAGTTGATGCGACCAGCCCCCTTGGGCGGAGGCAGGATGGATTCCCAGTTCATATTGATGATGCGCTCGACGGAGTGCACCAGAAAGCCCTGAATAGAGCGGTTGTACTCGGAGATAATAATGAAGCACTTGCTCAGGTCTTCAATAGGGCGTTTGCCCATCGCCATGCTCAGATCAATGACCGAAATGGTCTGACCACGAATATGGGCGACCCCGCGAATGCAGGAGTTCAGCTTGGGCATCACGGTCAAGGGGGGACACTGCAACACTTCACGCACTTTGAATACGTTGATGCCAAATCTTTGACGTCCATTGAGACGAAACAACAACAACTCCAGCCGGTTTTGCCCCACTAGCTGGGTACGTTGGTTGACCGAGTCCAGGATACTGGCCATAAACACTCCCTAAAAACGCTTGGCATTAATCATGCATGCGTGATGGATTGCGTCAGACTATCGATGTGACAACGAACAGATTCTGAAGCAATCATAGTTAAATATGGTGATATGCGTGAACAACTTATCGACCCACGAGCAAAAATGATTAACCGACTTTTACTCATCAGCCTCTTTTTTGGCAGCATATCTTCCAGCTACGCCTCGGACGTCACTACCTATCTGCAAGAAAAGGCACAAGAGTTCATTTATGGCCAACTTGACATTCCGTTGGATGGCAGGGCAGAGGTCACAGCCGCAACCCTTGATGAACGGCTCCCGCTTACCCGCTGCGAAGATCTGTTGACCATCAGCTTACCAGCAAAAATGGAAATTCGCCGTAATACAACAGTTTACCTTAAATGCGAGGAAGACAAACCCTGGGATGTCTATCTACCGGTACGGGTCAGCATTCAAAAACCCTATGTCACAGTTACCAATCCCATCGCCAAGGGGGACCTGCTGAGTGAAAGTCAGCTGGTACTGGCCTATCAGGATCAGACCCTGATCCGTGGTGACTATCTGACAGACCCTGCCCCCCTCATCGGTGTTCGCAGCAAGCGGGAAATCAAACCGGGGCAACCCATCCGTTTGAGCCAAGTTTGTGTAGTGTGCAGAGGGGATCAGGTCACCCTGACGGCAGAAAACAGCAACTTCCAGATCAAAACCATGGCTCGCGCCTTGCAAGATGGCAGCTTCGGAGAGATCATCAAACTCGTCAATATTCGATCCGGTAAAACGGTTGAGGGTAAAGTCAGTGCTGTGGGTGCCGTATCGGTCACTTTTTAATATCCGGATCCTTGACAATTTTTTTCTAAAGTTTTGACCTACCGCACCGATAAACAGGTAAGCAGACCTTAAAGCAGACGAAGGTAACTAAAATGGCCATCAACAATATCAACAACTTGGCGAACAATCGGTTGCAAAATACCGCTAATAGCCAGGGGACAGGCAGCAAGTCAGTCACCTCATCGCCCGAAAACAAAGCGGCTACTGTCAAGCTGGACTCCGTCTCCTTGACCAGTGAGGCGCAACAATTGCAAAAGATGCAACAAAACCTCAATACCGCCTCGACCGGCAATGAGAGCAAGGTCGAACGGCTGAAAAAAGCCGTCGCCAGTGGCGAATATCAGGTCAACAGCGACGCGGTTGCCAAGAAGATGTTCAGTTTCGAAGCCAATCTGGACAAAGTTCTGGGATGATGGACTTACCTTCGTTACTGCACACTCAAGATGATTACCTCAGCCAGATGCAAGGCATTCTGGAAGAGGAGTTCAGCTTGCTCGAGCAGCATCAGGCACTGGCCCTGCCTGCACTGACCGAGCGCAAACAGCAGTTGCTTGCTGCGATAGAAACCCTGGACAAGACGCTGGCAGAGATACCGGAACTGGCACTGCAGCTGGCAGCCTATCCCGATGAGATGGTGCAGCTTCGTGCAAAACTGGATGCCTGCCAGGCACAAAATGATGTCAACGGTCGATTGCTTGAATTGAGCATCGTCTCCAACCGTCGTCTGGCAACCTTTCTGAGTCAGCTGCGCGATCGCAACAGCCTGACCTATGACGCCAAAGGCAATACTCGCTCTGGCACCCGCTCCTACGGTATCAAGGCCTGACATCTCTTATCAGGCCTTGCATTTTTGCTGCCCGTTTTAAAGCACCAGTCGTAGCAACTCCCGCCCGTCCTCACACGCATTAACGCGCAGCACTCCGTCTTCATAGCTCCCGTAACTGGCGGGCAACTCGTCGCGTGGGAAACAGATCGATCCCGGGTTCATCAATACCCGCTCCCCCTGCCACTCCAACACCGGCACATGAGTGTGACCACTCAGGAACAGACTGCCCGCTGGTAGTTGTACCTCATCGGGACGGTAAAGATGACCGTGGCTAACAAACCAGCGCCGCTCATCGATCAGCAGCTGGTTGTAGGGAGCGGTGATGGGAAAGTGCAACAGCATCTGATCCACTTCGGAATCGCAATTGCCCCGCACCGCGATGATCTGCGGGGCAAGCCCGTTGAGCCGATCGGCCACGGCAGCCGGGTTATACCCTTCAGGCAGAGGATTGCGCGGGCCATGGTTGAGCAGATCGCCAAGCAGCAGGTAGTGATCCGGCTGCCAGGGTTGAAGTTGGGTCAATACCCGCTCCAGTGCAATGATGCTGCCATGGATGTCGGAAATGATGGCAAGTTTCATGAAGTACTCCTCACTGCGGGCTGAAATAGAGATCCTTGGTCGCAATCGTCCCTTTCAAATTCTGGCTGGGCAGCCCCCGCAGCGTGGGATCGACCAGTCTCATCTGATTGTAATGATATACGGGGAGGATCGGCGCCTCCTCCAGCAGCAGTTGCTCGGCATGTCGGTACAATTCAACCCTGTTCGCACTGTCCAGCGTGTTGGCCGCCTGCTCCAACAGCAGATCAAAGTCGGGATTGCAGTAGCCGCTCTCGTTGCGCAGATCCTGACAACGGAAGCTGCCCAGCATGGCTGACGGCTCCACGTAATCACCAAACAGGAAGCTTCTGGCCACCTGGAAATCACCGCTATCCTTGGCTACCTGATAGGCGCCCCATTCCAGATTGTGGAGGGTGACCTGCACCCCCAGCTTCTGCCACATGGCGGCAATGGCCATCGCCATCTGTTTGTGGGTTTCGGCGGTATTGTAGGTAATGCTCAGCTTGAGTGGATTGGCACTGTTATACCCGGCCGCTGACAGCAGTGCTGCCGCTTTGGCCTGGCGGGTCGGCATATCTTCGAGCGCGACGGGCAATACCAATCGGGAATAACCCGGCATCTCCGGCAACAGCGACCATGCCACCTGTTCATCCTGCCCGCTCACCGATTCAATGAGCTGCTGTCGATCAACCGCCATGGAGAGCGCCTGACGCACTCGCACATCTTGCAGTTCGGGACGTTTCAAATTGAAGGCATATAGATAGGTACCAAACAGCGGCAAGCCCCAGAGCCGCTCCGGTGATTCGCGCTTCATCTTCTGGTAATAGCCAAGGGAGACCTTGTTGGTGAGCTGTATTTCACCGGCCTCATAACGCTGCCGCTCTGCATGCTGTGAGGTGATCGGCAGATAGGTGACCCGCCCGATACGGGTGTGGAGATCATCCCAGTAGTGGATATTGCGCTCGGCTTCAATACGTTCGTTCGGCGCCCAGCTTGCCAACCGGTAAGCACCATTGCTCACCAGCTTGCCGGGCTCGGTCCATTGCTTGCCAAACTTGGCTATTGCTTTCTGACTGACCGGCACAAAGGGACGCTGGCTGATGAGTTGCAAAAAATAGGGCGCTGGCCGCTCCAGGGTGATTTTCAGGATCTGATCGCTTTGCGCCTCAATGCCCAGATTGTCGAGCTCCAGCGCTCCTGCATAGATGGATTGACCGTTGTTGATCCCCGTGGCCAGTAGCAGTCCGGCGGAAGGGGAACCGATGGCCGGATCGAGCAAACGGCGCCAGGCATAGACAAAATCTGCGGCAACCAGCGGCTCGCCATTGGACCACTTCAGCTGGGGCCGCAAGAAAAAGCGCCACTCCAGCCCATCTTCACTCACCTCCCAGCGCAACGCTTGGGCAGGCACGATATGCCCCTGATCATCTTCGCTGACTAGCCCTTCAAACAGGTCTACCAACACGGCTTCACCCGGGAAGCCGGAACGCACCAGCGCAGGATCCAGCGACTCCGGCTCGGCACCGTTACCCTTGACCAGCGTTTGCCGATCGGCAAGCAGAGGTTGCTGCTCGACGGTGGTGGCATGGGCCAAGGGCCCGGCCAGCACGGCAAGCAATAGCGGAGAGAGCCAGCGTTGCGCCAGCTTGGGGAAGAAACCATACCTCATGACAAAACCTCGAATAAAACCACTGCAGGAGGGGAAGGCCGACGGCGCGCCTGATGAATGCCTGATGCCGCTCTTGTTATCCCCGAAAACGCTCCGTATTGTATCGGGCTTGCCCGGGAGTTGGAGTCTTTCGGGTTATTTTTTTCAGGAGTTTTTATGGGTTATGAGTGGCTGGCCCTCGCGTCGGCCAGTTTATGGGCTATTGCCGCCCTGATTTCGGTCAAACCGGCCCGTCATCTCGGCGCATTTTCCTATAGCCGCTGGCGCATGTTTCTGGTCACCTTGATGCTCGGCACCATGAGCCTGCTCACCGGTGGCTGGCAAACGCTCACTTCCAGCACCTTGCCCCTGCTCGCGCTCTCGGGTCTTATCGGCATTTTCATCGGCGATACAGCACTCTATGCCTGCATGAACCGGCTGGGCCCGAGACGCAGCGGCCTGCTTTTTTCCTGCCATGCCCTGTTTTCCGCCCTGCTCGGGATCTGTCTGTTTAACGAACAACTGACTGGTTGGCGACTGCTGGGTGCCATGCTGGTCTTTGTTGGCGTGATGCTGGCGATCCTGTTTGGCAGACACAGTGGTAGCAACGAGTGGGAACAGATCCGTGGCAGCTTGGGAGTCGGAATCGGTCTTGGTCTGACGGCCGCTCTCTGTCAGAGCCTGGGGGTCATCATTGCCAAACCGGTGATGATGAGCGGCGCAGTGGATGCAGTGAGTGGCTCGGGGGTCAGAATGGCCAGCGCCCTGCTGGCTCACTGCGCCTTAAGGATCATCGGGATGCCACTTGCCCGCCCCGTCAACCCCATCAACCGTCAGATCCTCGTCATGATCACCGCAAACGGCTTTTTGGCGATGACACTAGGTATGACACTGATCCTGGTTGCCTTGCGGCAAGGGGGGGTGGGCATGGTGGCCATCCTGTCATCTACCACGCCGGTACTGCTGCTGCCGCTGTTGTGGTGGCACTCGGGGGAGCGGCCATCCGTTGCCGCCTGGGCGGGGGCACTGATTGCCACCCTGGGCACGGCGCTGGTGCTGGGTTTCAGCAC
>NZ_JRGK01000249.1 GCF_000764645.1 Aeromonas finlandensis | reverse complement strand
CACCGTTGCCATAAAGGTAGCAAACTCAGTCATATTCCCGCAGAACTCACAAAATCCATGTTTTCGTTGCTTGTTCAGGTTGATGCCTTTTTTGGAGGTAGACCTTTTGGGTGATTTACATGCGCAGCACCCGACTAATCCAATCAAAGATTCAAGCGTAGCGACAAAGCACATGTCTCTCGCCGTTTGCTGGTCTTCAGTTTTGATGAACTGTCGCAATAATTGACGTTGCATACGGACCATGGCCTCTAGCCCCACTAGCCTTACAATTTCACTGAAAGGTACACCGACCGCCGCACCAGGAAGATACCCTGTGTAGTTTGCTGGAAGAGTTTTTATGTAGCTATTTACAGCGGGGTCGAGGACTTCCTTGATCAAGCGAAGGATGGGGTAGCGGCGTGATAACACTGAGTATGGTAGCCAGAGTTCTTCAAACTGCTGGATGGCAGCCGAAATGTGATGATCGCAGTTTTCCCAGATGACTATCTTTGGTGCTTTTTTCATGTCAACCATTTTAGCCAATTAATGCGCTTACTCAAGTTGTATTG
>NZ_JRGK01000248.1 GCF_000764645.1 Aeromonas finlandensis | reverse complement strand
CTTCACAACCAGGAAAAAACCTATAAAAAATGAATCACCTACTGTCAGAGCAGCTAATCGATTAAATGAATTGAAAGAGTATGTTATAACTTACGAAGATAATGATTTAATCTATAAATATCTAAATGATTTCACCTTGGTTAAATATAACCCTGAGCTGGTTTCAGGTGCTTACGCAAGTGCCAGATACGAAATTTCGGAGAATCTTTCTTTCTTCAATACATTCCAAATTGTCCAAAATTTTGTCGACTGATTATATTATTTATACCTTACAAATCAAGAGCAAAGGCTAACAGATACTATTGTTTTCATGTTAAATAACATGGTCTCTCATACTCTACTAGATGTTTTATCTAAAAAAAGAATAACATCATCAATAATCAACATTGTTTCATCTGCAAACACACCTGAACTATCTTATAAATTCATCCTTGCCCTAGCAAAATCACCAATTAGGCGAGAAGCATACCTAGAATACAATTTGGATTCATTATCCAAAAAGAAATTAAATAAAAAAATTCCATTAAATAACTTTCCTGACGAACTAGTTATGATAGTAAACCCCAGCTTGGATATTAGCATAGAACGTCAGGACTTTATTGAAATATTAAAAGAGATAATTGGCGAAACCTATACATTAAACTTTAATGAGGAGAAA
>NZ_JRGK01000247.1 GCF_000764645.1 Aeromonas finlandensis | reverse complement strand
GGCTATAGTAGAAAATAAATCCTCAGTATCCGCCCATGTCGCATAAACATCTCCAGCTTGCATCGGCATCATATTTTTTATCGCTTTTACTCCCAATGCTTTCTCGAGACACTCAATAAAATCGATTACTTTTATAGGCTTACCATTCCCAATATTAAATATACGATAAGGAGCGCTACTATTAGCAGGAGACCCTGCTTCACAACTCCAACCAGCATTTTCTCTAGGTACTACATCTGAAATTCTAATAACACATTCAGCGATATCATCTATATATGTAAAGTCTCGACTTAAAAGACCATTTTGATACACATCAATTGGCTTTCCAGAAAGCATATTCTTGGTGAACTTAAATAACGCCATGTCGGGACGACCCCAAGGTCCGTATACGGTGAAAAAACGCAGTCCAGTTGTTGGTATCTTGTACAAGTGAGAGTAGGTGTGCGCAATCAACTCATTCATTTTCTTTGTCGATGCATATAATGAAATTGGGTGATCTGTTGACTGACTAACGGAAAATGGAACGCTATCATTCATCCCATATACAGAGCTCGAGGAAGCATATACTAAGTGCGTGACATCAGTATGGCGACACCCCTCGGCGATTGATAGATAACCAGTGACATTGCTATCTACATATGAGAATGGGTTTTCAATCGAGTACCTAACACC
>NZ_JRGK01000246.1 GCF_000764645.1 Aeromonas finlandensis | reverse complement strand
TGCCCCATGCCGGTGAAGCGGGTGGCTTGAGTGGTCGTCCGCTGCAACACAAGAGCACCGAAGTGATCCGTCATCTGGCCAAGGCGCTCAATGGTGCTCTGCCAATTATCGGGGTGGGCGGCATTGATAGTGCCATGGCAGCCCGTGAAAAATTGGCTGCTGGTGCCAGTCTGGTACAAATTTACAGCGGTTTTATTTATAAAGGACCTGGTCTGGTCAAAGAGATCGTGACCAATATATAAGAAATAGGGTGGAGCCCTTTATTCGACGTTGCTGATTTTATCTACATGGAATAAAGTCAATGGACGAAATTTCAAGTAAGGGCTCCAACATGTTTATCCAACCGACCGATAGCTGGCAATGGCACTATGATGCCCAAAGTGACCGTCTGATGTTGGACCTGTCTGATAACATGTTATTTGCCACCGAGTATCAAGGGCGGCAACTGGTACCCAGCTCATTTGCTACCCAGCCATTCTGTGTCGACGACGCGGCACTCTATTATCAGTTGATGGATAAAGCTGCCGAACTGGAATGGAGTATTCCCCATCAGGTACAACTGGTACTTAATGCCATCGCCGTCAGCCGTTTTTATAAACCGCTGATGCCGCAAAGCTGGTTTTTTAGTGAACAACATCCGGTCATCGTGCCACAAAATGGTGATCTGGTCTTGATGAATACCCCCCATGGCAAAGGGGAGTTCATGGTCATTGAATCCGGTGAGCAGGCCAGCGTCTGTTTGAACCTGACCGCAGATCTGGTATTGACCACCAGCAAGATCCTGCCTCGTTTCGGTGTGATCAAGGTGATGAATAACCGGATGAAATCTCGCATCGTGGTGACCGAGCAATATCGTCAGGTCAGCTGAACTCGGGGGCTGGCTAATCAGTCCGTCTTATAACGGACCTCTTCATCTCTTTGTTTGAAACAGGGTCATGTTAAATCACTCCGCATAGATTATTTTCCTCTCTGCCATTTCGCTGCAAACATGTCTCGTCTCCTCGCTTTAGGCATGTCACAAGATACATAAGATAAAAAAAGTGGCGGGATATTACTCCCGCCACAACCTCTGTCACTCACAATTTTCAGACTGGATAGTGAGTTGTAAAAAAAACCGTACCATGCAGCATAAAAACCATATTAAACAATGACGCAGGGCAGACAACCAGCCTGAAGCTTGTTGTCTGCCCACTGTTTATACCTTGAAGAAGCGGATCCCTTGATCGAGTTGCTGAATGATGTCGGTGAGCTGGGAGGCATCGTGGTTCACGCTCTCCGCTGCCGCCACGTTTTCCACTGACATCTGGGTGATCTCTTCGACGGATTGGGCAATCAGCTGGCTGGCTGCCGCCTGTTCATGGAGCATGGAGCTGATCTCCTGGATCAGTCCAACCACCTTGCGTGAACTCTGATCTACCTGAGCCATGGTGTTGCTGGAGTGATCCGTGGTCTCCCGCACTGTGCCCATGCTGTCGGCGCAGGTATTCATCCCTTTCACTGCGCCGGTCGCTCCTTGCTGGATCGACTGCAGCATTGCGTTGATCTCTTGGGTTGCTTGCGTGGTACGGGCTGCCAGTGTACGGACTTCATCTGCCACCACCGCAA
>NZ_JRGK01000245.1 GCF_000764645.1 Aeromonas finlandensis | reverse complement strand
CCCTGTAACAGCGACTTCCTCTTTGTCAAAACCGAATTGACGACAAACTAGATTTTTTTCAAAGTCAGAACTTACAATAAATTTATCTGGCAATTCATGACGTTTTTCCATGGAATTCTTATCATAGTATCCAGTTGCTCTATTAAGAGCAAAGATACCATGCTGCAGAAAAATTTTTCTTTTATGATTGTGCTCTTCAGCAACCCGTTGCCATTGGTGGAAAACATCTCTCATGCTATCACTAAATACATAGGTCGATGCTCTATTGAAAACAATAAAGTGTTTTAAACTACCATATTTAATTACATTAGAAAGGCCATCTAGATTTGTTTTTGTTTTTGCTTTACGATCTATCACATAATAGTATTCTTTACTCCCTTTATATTTCGCAGTATCTTTAACATGAGTAAATAAATGGTAACTTGAGTCATTTGCTGTTTTCCCTAGCCGTTCACCGACAAGGACAATATTATTGTCCTCTTTGTAAAAATTTTTGCAAATGGTCTTGGAGAGATTATATTTAACTTTCCATGCTGCATTTATACATGATGACTTGATTTTGTTTTTTATTTTCCTAATCTGACTTTTTATTTTTTTATTTTTTATACTGTGATAGTCATTGATTATATCTTGATCGCGTTTAATCAATCCTTTTTTGATGCATGAATATTTTAACTTACCATTCATAACCCTATGAGCC
>NZ_JRGK01000244.1 GCF_000764645.1 Aeromonas finlandensis | reverse complement strand
GACCAGGCGTGACCGGCGGTACGAAAACAGGTGGTGGGGACATCTTCATGGGTAAACACGGCTTCGACCCCGTGCAACGCCAGCGCCTCGGTGGCATCAATGGCGATGACCTTGCCGTGGGCAATATTGCTACGCACGTACTTGGCATGGCGCATCCCGAGCATGATGTTGTCATCGGTATAGCGGGCGCTGCCGGTCACCTTGGCCTCGGCATCCACCCGCTTGAGCGGTAATCCTATGGACATATGCAAGCCCTTTTTTCTAATGGAAAAATCTGGAACCGAGAGAAAAAACAGCAAGATATGCGCCTGTTTACCACCCGAGCGCCGGTAATGGAGAGAAGTGTGAAGAGGATCCCATCTCGCCCCCGCTTTCTGCTAAACAGAGGCGTGCTGTGGGCCATTTGGGCTAAAAACGACGACGATACCGACATGATGCGAATGTGTCTGCCACCCCGCTATCAATCTGGTAGCCAGCGTTATCAAAATGGTAGCGGGGTGACACAGGGGCACCGTTTCTCGGTGCAAGATCAGACAATAAAAAAGGGCCGCCAAGGGCGGCCCGAAACAGGCGGGTTATCCCTAAAT
>NZ_JRGK01000243.1 GCF_000764645.1 Aeromonas finlandensis | reverse complement strand
GATCAGGGCAGGCTGCTGGGCCACGGTAGCGGCCAGTTTGCCCTTGGCAACGGCGGCTTTGCCATCGTCAGTCCCGTCAAAGCCGACGATGATCACCTCTTTACCGGCAGCCTGCACAGCACGGATGGCACCCAGCGCCATCTCGTCGTTCTGGGCGAACACCGCCTGTACGGTCGGATGGGCCGCCAGCAGGTTTTCCATGACGTTCAGACCCTTGGTGCGGTCAAAGTCGGCCGGCTGGGAAGCGAGTACCTGCAGCTTGTTGGCGGCCACGGCCAGGGCAAAACCTTCGCCACGGTCGCGGGCGGCGGAGGTACCGGCAATCCCTTCCAGCTGGATTACCTTGGCACCGATACCCAGTTTCTCGGTGATGAAGTCACCGGCCAGCTTGCCGCCTGCCACGTTGTCGGAGGCAATGTGAGCCTTGACTTCACCCTGCGCGGCGCCACGGTCCAGGGTCAGCACCGGAATGCTGGCCTTGTTGGCCAGGCGGATGGCGTTGCCGACCGCTTCGGAGTCGGTGGGGTTGATCAGGATGGCGCCAACCTTGCGTACGGTAAGATCTTCCATGTTGGAGAGCTCTTTGGCCGGGTCATTCTGGGAATCCAGTACCACCAGCTCGTAACCAAGCTCTTTGGCTTTGGCTTCGGCACCCTCTTTCATGGTGACAAAGAAGGGGTTGTTGAGGGTGGAGACCACCATCGCCAGGGTTTGATCGGCGGCCTGGGCGGTGCCC
>NZ_JRGK01000242.1 GCF_000764645.1 Aeromonas finlandensis | reverse complement strand
GTGAATCGCTGCGCGGAGCTATAAAAATTGCAAGCCAACAACAAACAAATACTGGCGCAGATGATGATGTTGCCATTACACCAAAAAAACTAAGCTTTGGCTTTTCCCTTACATTGACATCAAATACATTATGTTTTGTTGCGCCAACATGGTTAGGTTCATGGAAGCTTCAGTGTGGATACGGCTCTGTTAGTTCCACAACAGCAAACCAAGTGTTAAATATTACATTCCCAACAGCATTTTCAGAAGATGTTAAGGCAAACTTGCTTACACACTCAGGAAATGGAATTGCCTCTTCAGGAAATACACGCGGATATATAATGAGTAGCGAGAGGGCCAGTAACACTGGGTTTTCATCATCGTACTCTAGTAGTACACCAACATCTATATCATTTTCGTGGCTGGCAATAGGAAAATAACATGAAGTATTTCGATCCTGATAATGTAGGTTTTTTTGATGACAACTATGACACTATTAAAAGTTCGTACGTTCCTGAATGTGAATGGGGGATCACATACGTAGAATTGATAGATGGCAATTCCTCAGGATTGGAAATATATTCTGACCAAAACAGAAATCCGCGCCTGAGAAAGCACCAGCAAAATCCTGAGCAGTCTTGTGAAATTGCAAGGGCATACAGAGATACAGCCATATCATCCACTATGTGGATAGCTGAAAGGCATCGA
>NZ_JRGK01000241.1 GCF_000764645.1 Aeromonas finlandensis | reverse complement strand
GCACCACTCCCAATGCCAAATATTGCAACAGAGATATTTCTCGCCTTACCAAATCTATGATAAAATTCATCCGGCATATTTTTATTAAAGGTATATACAAACTTCTCACAGTATGTCGAACTTAATAGAAGATTGCGTATTTTTGGCATAAGAATATCGACAGAATGATACTTCTCCACGTAGTCGCGACAATGCTTAGACTTGTTTTGCAAAAAACCATCAATGAAAATATCCGATAGTAAATCCTTGATTATTCTGCGCTTTGTGACATGCTTACCAGCAAGCGCTAGATAAAGAGCACTTCCATCATCATATTCCTCCGATGCATCATCCAACCACATTCCACGCATAAATTTTTGATAGTCATTTGCACAGGCCTCAATAACTACAACAGGTAATCCCATCATTGCCAAGTGATATGTAGATGTCCCCATAGCAAGTCCAAAGTGGTACCCACCACTTTCAACTACCTTACATATATCGCTTACTTTTTTCTTACCTAGAAAATTAATTTTTAAACGTTCTTTTTTTATTCCAGCATATGATTTGATCTCTCGCTCATAGCATCCAACACCGTATCCGATTAGGTCAAATGTTATTTCTAAATCAGCTCTTTCAATTAGAAGACTTTCTAACTCATCAATAAACCTTAAAATACATGGGTTTTTAAAAAAATCAAACCTACCAAGCCATAACACGCGAATTTCTGAAGTAGGCGTAGAATATGATATATTAGCTGCACAAGAGGATGGTTCAACGGGAATTGCGACACTCCCATTAAAAGTAAGTTCGGTTTCAAAATAATACTCATTGTACTTTCGATGTGTATCATTCAAATACCATATGGCATTATTTCGGTCTAACCTTAATAATAATTGACGTTGATAATGCCACAACCTGTTAATTTTTTTTGGTTTAAATGCCCGCGCAGAATTAAATCCAATACCAGGCTCCCAAATACTCCAAGCCTCTGGATGCAGAATCCCGGTCAACAGGCGGACTCGAACATCACCATTGAATACATGCATAGCTCTATGCAATACGTCAATATATGATGCTAAGACATATATCTCTTGCCCAGAAAAATCATCAATAATTGTCTGGCCAAGTGCACTAAGATACGACTGTTCAGAAATAGAGACAAAAAAATCATCCATTTCTGGAACAATGTATTTCTTTATTAAGACATTATCATTCTCTATAAGTGTGAATAGTGTTGAATCTTTATATCCAACTATAGCGACTGAATCACCCAGTCCAATGAGGT
>NZ_JRGK01000240.1 GCF_000764645.1 Aeromonas finlandensis | reverse complement strand
TTGGTTCTACATTGACTGAATAGGTCTCGCTCGTCATTGTATACCGTTGTGTTGACATCCCAGATCCCCAGAACGGATGAGAACAAGTTATCATGTGAGTAACGGATGTTGGCTGCATTTTTCTGCAAACAGCTCATATCTAGTCCTTTCTCTTGGATGAAACCAGAGGACATCCAGAGCTGCATCGGTACTCGGGTTTGGTCATCGGGGGCAAATTTGTATGGCGTACCGTGCAGATAGAGCCCCAATGCGCCCAGTGATTCACCGTGATCAGATACGTAGAGAAGTACCGTGTTGTACTTGTCCTCATAGGTTTTCAATTTGGCAATCATCTGCGCAATCACATAATCGGTGTAACGGATGGTGTTGTCATAGGTGTTTACCAACTCTTCAGTGGTACAGTTTTCGATGTCGCTGCGTGGGCAATCGGGCAGGAAGTAGCGATGCTCGTCAGGGTAGCGCTTGTAGTAGGTAGGACCATGGCTGCCAATCAGGTGGAAACCAACCAGCTTGTCGCCTTTCATCTGAGCGATTTCATTATCCAGATTTTGCAGCATCACCTCGTCATGGCAGGTGGTTTTATCGCAGAACTGCGGGTATTCCTTGGGTTTGATCTCGATATTGGGTACCCGATCGCACACTCCCTTGCAGCCGCCATCATTTTCCTTCCAGAAGATAGAGATTCCAGTTTTCTGCAGTACATCCAGCAACCCTTCACTGTTGCGAGCTCGGTTGTCGTCAAACTCCTTACGGCCCATGTTGGAGAACATGCAGGGAACTGAAACAGCAGTGGCG
>NZ_JRGK01000024.1 GCF_000764645.1 Aeromonas finlandensis | reverse complement strand
ATGCGAGAGTAGGACACTGTCAGGCACCTATTTAGAAGAGGCCTCCCATTCGGGAGGCCTTTTTGCATTTCTGCGTTCCCTAACCCGCTTTCCTGCCCGCATTTTAGTAAAAATGCTGGGCTATCAAGACATTGCCCGTTACTCTTTAGCCGTTACCGATTAACACGTGATGCTGCCAGCGAGGTATTGATGGCTACGTTGAAGGAAATTGCACAGGAGGCGGGGGTTTCGCTCGCCACGGTATCCCGGGTGCTGAACGAGGATCCCAGCCTGAGCGTCAAGGAAGAGACCAAGCAGCGGATCTTCGAGATTGCCGAACGGCTGGAGTACAAGACCAGCAGTGCCCGCAAGGGGATTCAAAAGAGCAAACTGCACTTTCTGGTGGTCTACTCCTACCCGCAGAGTACCGAGGTCAATGACCCCTACTATCTTGCTATCCGATATGGCATCGAGACCCAGAGTGCCCGCCTCAATATCGAGCTGACTCACTTCTACAGCTGTGGCGAAGGGCGCGAGCTGACCGCCGTGGACGGTATCCTGGTGGTGGGGAGTCTCTCTGCCGAGCGTCTGGCACAGCTGCGGACCTGCTCCAGCATGCTGGTCTTTGTCGATTCTCGTGCCATGGAGGAGTTTGACTCGGTCGATGTGGATCTCGCCCTCATCAGCCAGCAAGTGGTGGATTACTTTATCGCGCAGGGGCACCAGCGCATCGGCTATATCGGTGGTCAGGATGAGAACCCGGATCTGCGTGAACTGGCTTTTATGGATTATGGCCAGCGGCTGGGGGTGGTGCAGGAGAGCGATCTCTATCGCGGCGACTTCTCCAGTGCCTCTGGCTATCGGCTGGCAAAAGAGATGTTGGCAGGGGATTGGCCCAAGGCGTTGTTTGTCGCCTCCGACTCCATCGCCATCGGGGTGCTGCGTGCCATCCACGAGAAGGGGCTAGCCATTCCCCAGCAGATTGAGCTTATCAGCGTCAACGATATCCCGACCGCCAAGTTCACCTTCCCGCCGCTCTCTACGGTGCGGATCCACTCCGAGTTGATGGGCTCCCAAGGGGTCAATCTGCTGGTCGAGCGGCTGCGTGATGAGCGTGAGATCCCCCTCCGGGTACTGGTACCAAGTCGCCTGACTCTGCGTGGTACGACCCGTTAGTTTTACTAAAACTCTGCGTTATTTTGGCGACATCATGGCACATGCATGATGTCGCCTACCTCACCTATATTCCCCCTCTTTTTTAAAAAAACCTTTAAAATTAGCGCATTAATATCTCGCTATGGATCCGTTAGTCAATAACTGTGCCATATTTGTTCTTTTTGATGTGTGTTAAACCCGTAATCCGAGGTGGCTCACAAAGTGGGTCACCGGGTGTGATCAGGTTAAAAATTTACCGATCATTCACTGACATTTAGTAAATGTTTATCTAAAGTTTACCCAGTCAAAGTTGCCTTGTTCCGGGAGGACATGTGAATAACTGGGAAAACGTTCAATTCGTTGGTGAAAACAGGCTGGCTCCACGCGCCTACTTCTTCTCTTATGCCGATCGCGTTGCGGCGGCCACCATGCAGCGCGAGCTGAGCCGCCGCTTTCTCTCCTTGAGCGGTCAGTGGCAGTTCCACTACTTCGAGCACCCCTTGCAGGTGCCGGAGGCCTTCTATCACAGCCCCATGAGCGAGTGGGGCCAGATCACCGTGCCCAACATGTGGCAGATGGAAGGACATGGCCAGCTGCAGTACACCGACGAAGGTTTTCCCTTCCCCATCGACGTGCCCTTCGTGCCGACCAACAACCCCACCGGTGCCTATCAGCGCAGCTTTATGCTGAGCCCGGCCTGGGATGGCGAGCAGGTAATCATCAAGTTTGACGGAGTGGAGACCTACTTCGAGGTCTATGTGAACGGCCAGTATGTCGGCTTCAGCAAGGGGAGCCGCCTCACCGCCGAGTTCGATATCAGTGCCTACGCCAACATTGGCGAGAACCTGCTGTCAGTACGGGTGATGCAGTGGGCTGACTCCACCTATATCGAAGATCAGGACATGTGGTGGATGGCAGGGATCTTCCGTGACGTCTATCTGGTGGGCAAACCGGCCGCCCATGTGCAGGACTTCTTCATCCGCACCGCGCTGGCCGATGACAACCAGAGCGCTACCCTGAGCTGCGATATCCAGCTGGAGAATCTGGGTGCACCTGCCCGTGATCACCGTCTGGTCTGGTCCCTGCTGGATCAAGGCAGCGAGATCGCCAGCGGCTCGCTCGACCATCTCGCCATCGACGGCAAGTGTGATTGCCGCTTCACGCTGGATCTGGCCAATCCCCATCTGTGGAGCGCCGAAGATCCTTACCTCTACCAGCTGCAACTCTCCCTCTACAACGCTCAGGGCGAGCTGCTGGAAGTGATCCCGCAGCGGGTCGGGGTGCGTGAAATCAAGGTCAAAGATGGCCTCTTCTACGTCAACGGCCACTACCTCAAGCTGCACGGGGTGAACCGCCACGACAACGACCACCTCAAGAGTCGCGCCGTCGGCATGGACCGTGTTGAACGCGATATCGTGCTGATGAAGCAGCACAACCTCAACTCGGTACGTACCGCCCACTACCCGAATGACCCGCGCTTCTACGAGCTGTGCGACCAGTACGGTCTGTTCGTGATGGCGGAGACCGACGTAGAGACCCACGGTTTTGCCAACGTCGGTGATCTCAGCCGCATCACCGACGCCCCCTTCTGGGAGCCGGTGTTCGTGGATCGCATCGAGCGCCATGTTCACGCCCAGAAGAACCACCCCTCCATCATCATCTGGTCGCTGGGCAACGAGTCCGGCTACGGCTGCAACATCAGAGCCATGTACCACCGCTGCAAGGCGATCGACCCGACCCGGCTGGTGCACTACGAAGAGGATCGCGATGCCGAGGTAGTGGATGTGGTGAGTACCATGTACTCCCGCGTCTCCCAGATGAACTGCTTCGGCGAGTTCCCGATGGAGAAGCCGCGCATTCTCTGCGAATACGCCCATGCCATGGGCAACGGCCCGGGTGGCCTCAGCGAATACCAGCAGGTGTTTGACCGTCATCCCCACATTCAGGGTCACTACATCTGGGAGTGGTGCGATCACGGCATTCTGGATCAGGACGAGCAGGGCCGCCCCGTCTACAAGTACGGCGGCGACTACGGCGACTACCCCAACAACTACAACTTCTGCATGGATGGCCTCATCTACCCGGATCAGACCCCGGGGCCTGGCCTGCGCGAATACAAGCAGGTGATCTGCCCGGTCAAGGTGCGCGCGCTGGATCTGGCCAGCGGCAAGCTGGCGGTGGAAAACCGCTACTGGTTCTCCAATCTCGACGACATCCGCCTGCTGGTTGAAGTGAAGGCGGAGGGCGAGCTGCTGGCCAGCCAGCAAATCCGGCTGGAAGGAATTGCCCCCGGTGCCACCACAGATCTGCAACTCGAACTGCCATCCCTCGATGGGCGGGAAACCTTCGTCCAGCTGCGGGTCATCAAGGCCACCGCCACTCGCTATAGCGCGGCGGAGCACGAGCTGGGCCAGTACCAGTTCCAGCTGAAAGAGTCGACTCGTCAGCTGCAGCCCTTTGCCAATCCCAACGCCACGGCGTTGCAGATCGCTGACGAACGGCTTGACCTGACCTTGAGCGGCAGCGGCTTTGCCCTGCGCTTCTCGCGCCTCGACGGCAAGCTGGTGAGCTGGCAGCAGGATGGCAATGAGCTCATTGAGCGGGCGCCGCGCCTCACCTTCTTCAAGCCGATGATCGACAACCACAAGCAGGAGTACGAGAGTCTGTGGCACCCGAACCACCTGCAGATCATGCAGGAGCACTTCCGCACCCTGAGCTGGCGCCAGCTGGATGACGCGGTCGAGGTGACGGTAGAGAGCCTGATCGCGCCGCCGGTGTTCGACTTCGGCATGCGCTGCCGCTACGTCTACACCCTGAGCCCGAACGGTCAGCTGCATGTGGCCCTCTCCGGTCAGCCCTACGGCGGCTATGACGACATCATCCCCAAGATCGGCTTCGAGCTGGGCATTCGTCAGGATCTCGACCGGGTGCACTACTACGGCATGGGCCCGGGCGAGAACTATCAGGACAGCCGCCAGAGCAACTGGATCGACCGCTTCAACAGCACGGTGGGCGAGATGTGGGAGCACTACCCCTTCCCGCAGGACAACGGCAACCGCCAGCAGGTGCGTTGGGCGACCCTGACCAACCGTCACGGCGGCGGTCTCTACGTGCGGCCCGATGCCCCCATCAACCTGAGCGTCTGGCCCTACAGCTGGGAGCATATCCACGCGGCGCAGCACATCAACGAGCTGGAGCCGAGCGGTTACCTCACCCTCAATCTGGATCACAAGGTGCTGGGGCTGGGCTCCAACTCCTGGGGCTCCGAGGTGCTGGACTCCTGGCGGGTGCGCTTCGAGCCGTTCAGCTTCGGCCTGACCCTGCTGCCCATTGCCCGTGGCAACCTCAATCCGGCTGCGCTGGCCGGGCTCGATCTCACCATCAACGGCGGGAGGAACCTCGCATGATCACCCTGGACAACCTGACCCTGTTCAAAAACATCTACCGGGAGGGCAAGAAGTGGGGCCGCTGCGTGGAGGCCATCAACAACCTGCCAAACCTCAAGCCCGGCATCTGTCACTCCATCGGTGACTCCCTCACCTACCGCTTGCAGGAGGGGGCCAGCCCGGCCACCTCCCTGTTCGAGGGGCAGCGCCGCTACTTCGACATCCACTACTACCTGGAAGGGGAAGAGACGGTGGAGTGGGCTGCCAAGAGCGAGCTGCGGGTCGAGCAGGGCTATGACGACACCACCGACCGCGAGTGGCTGGCTGGCGAGGTGCGTGAGCGCCAGAAGGTCGGCAACGGTCAGGTGGTGATCTTCGAGAACGACGAGGCTTACCGGTTCGTCGGCGACGGGCCGGTGCGCAAGGTGATCATCAAGGTCACCGTCGAAGGCGGCTACTTCAAGAACAAATAACAAGCCGCTGGTTCTGCACTGATAAAAGCCGGAAGGGCGGGGCTCACCCTACAACCCACGCCCCGCCCTTTCGCGGCAATAACTACAGGTCTGGAGATGCACCATGTCTGATTCCAAACGGAATACGATAGGCAAGTTCGGTTTGCTGTCGCTCACCTTCGCGGCGGTATTCAGCTTCAACAACGTCATCAACAACAACATCGAGATCGGTCTGGCCTCGGCCCCGATGTTCTTTCTGGCCACCATTTTCTACTTCATTCCGTTCTGCCTCATCATTGCGGAATTTGTGTCACTGAACAAAAACTCCGAAGCGGGCGTCTATGCCTGGGTGAAGAGCTCCCTCGGCGGGCGCTGGGCCTTTATCTCCGCCTACACCTACTGGTTCGTGAACCTCTTCTTCTTCACCTCCTTGCTGCCGCGGGTCATCGCCTACGCCTCCTATGCCTTCCTCGGCTACGAGTACATTCTCACCCCGGTGGCGACCACGGCCTTGAGCATGGTGCTGTTTGCCTTTGCCACCTATGTCTCCACCAACGGCGCCAAGCTGCTGGGCCCCATCACCTCGGTGACCTCCTCCCTGATGCTGCTGTTGACCCTCTCCTACATCCTGCTGGCGGGTGCGGCACTGGTGGGCGGCGTGCAACCGGCCGACCCCATCACGGTAGAGGCCATGATCCCCGATTTCAGCTGGGCCTTCTTGGGCATCACCACCTGGATCTTTATGGCGGCCGGTGGCGCCGAGTCGGTGGCGGTCTACGTCAATGATGTGAAGGGCGGCTCCAAATCCTTCGTCAAGGTGATCATCATCGCCGGGATCTTTATTGGCGTGCTCTACTCCATCGCCTCCCTGCTGATCAACGTGTTCGTACCGAGCGGCACCCTGAAATATACCGGCGGCTCGGTGCAGGTGTTCGAGGGGCTGGCGGCTTACTTCGGCTTGCCGGAGATTCTGATGAACCGCTTCGTGGGGCTGGTCTCCTTCACTGCCATGTTCGGCTCCCTGCTGATGTGGACCGCCACCCCGGTGAAGATCTTCTTCTCCGAGATCCCGGCTGGCATCTTCGGCAAGAAGACGGTCGAGCTGAACGAGAATGGCGTGCCTGCCCGTGCAGCCTGGATCCAGTACCTAATCGTGTTGCCGCTGATGGTGATCCCGACTCTGGGCTCCAACACCGCGCAGGATCTGATGAACACCGTCATCAACATGACCGCTGCCGCCTCCATGCTGCCACCGCTGTTCATCATGCTGGCCTACCTCAATCTGCGCCTGAAGCTCGACCACCTGCCGCGGGATTTCAAGATGGGTTCGCGCACCACCGGCATCGCCGTGGTCTCGGTGCTGATCGCCATCTTCTCGGTGGGCTTCCTCGCCTCCACCTTCCCGACCGGCGCCGACATCATGACCATCGTCTTCTACAACGTCGGCGGGATCGTGATCTTCCTCGGTTTCGCCTGGTGGAAGTACAACCGCTACGAAGCCTCCCTGAGTGCTGACGCACGGGTGAAAGAGGCCCAGCCGACCAGCCAGATTTCCGTCCGGGCATCCTGACGATAACCCTGACCAAACCGGCCCGCGTGGCCAAGAGAGATCAACCGGGTGGCTGTGGCCACCCGTTACCCGTTGCTCCATTGAGCACAAGAACCGAACACAAGGAGAAAGGAATGAGTGAGACGATCGAGTTTGCCGAATTCAAACGGGTCGAGATGAAGGTGGGCAAGGTGCTGGAGGTGGTGCGTCACCCTGGGGCCGACAAACTCTATATCGTCCAGATCGATGTGGGTGGCGAGCGGCCACTGCAGACCGTCACCAGTCTGGTGCCCTACTACAGCGAAGAGGAGCTGATGGGCAGCGAGGTAGTGGTACTGACCAACCTCAAGCCGACCAAGATGCGCGGCGAGCGCTCCGAATGCATGTTGCTCTGCGCCGAGACCCCTGACGAGAGCCAGAGCGTGCTGCTGCAGCCCCGGGTGCCGATGGCGCCGGGTACTCCGATCGTCTGAATCACGAATTGAAGACTGGCGCAGCAAGTGTGCGCCGGTTTGCCTGAAAGGCCGCCACGAGCGGCCAGTTTGACCATAACAAGAGAGTAAACGGCGCGGCCAGCAGGCTGGCGCCGAACACATTCAGAGTCATAGCGCCCCCGTGCGAAGGGGCGTGAATCCACCGGAGGACATCATGTCTGAATCAGTACGCGGCACCATCGGCAAGTTTGCCCTGTTGTCGATGACCTTTGCCGCCGTGTTCAACGTGCGCAACATCGTCAATAACAACATCGAGCTGGGGCTCAGCTCCGCCCCCATCTTCCTGCTGGCTACGCTCGTCTACTTTGTGCCATTCGTCTTCATCATTGCCGAGTTCGTCTCGGCCAACAAAGATTCCGAGTCGGGGATGTACGACTGGCTGAAAAAGCCGCTCGGCACCCGGATGGCCTATCTGGGCTCTTTCCTCTACTGGTTTGTGAACCTGTTCTGGTTCGTCTCCCTGCTGCCGAACGTCATCGCCTACGCCTCCTACGCCATGCTGGGCTATGAGTACAGTTTCTCGCCGACCGTCACCTCGATCATCTCCATCGTGCTGTTTGCGGCGGCGACCCATATCTCCACCAAGGGGGCGACCTGGCTTGGCAAGATTGCCGAGCTGGTGGCCTACGGCGTCTTTGCCCTGTTCGCCATCTATGTGCTGGGCGCCCTGATGGCCCTCGGCGGTGACCATGTGGCGGCCCAGCCGATCACGCTGGAGGCGATGACCCCCACCGTCAACTGGGCGACCCTCGGCATCATGTGCTGGATCTTCCAGGCCGCGGGCGGTGCTGAAACCGCTGCGGCTTATCTCAATGACGTGAAGGGCGGTCAGAAGTCCTTTATCAAGGTGATCATCACCGCCGGTATCGTCATCGGTGCCATGTATGCGCTGGGTTCCCTGCTGGTGAACGTGTTCGTACCGCGCGAGAGCCTCACCTATGCCGGTGGCATGGTGGAGATCTTCACCGGCATGGCCCAGTACTTCGGGCTTTCCGAGACCTTGGTGGGTCGCGCGGTCGGTATCGTGCTGTTCATCGCCATGTTCGGCTCCATGATGATGTGGACCTCGGCGCCGGTGAAGATCCACTTCTCCGAGATCCCGCAGGGTGTCTACGGCGAGAAAACCACCCGCCTCAACAAGCACGGGGTGCCGGTGCGCGCCGCCTGGTGGCAGTTTGTCTTCGTGTTCGTGATGCTGGTGGTCAACGGCTTCGGCTCCGAGTCGGTGCAGCAGATGATGAACACCGCCATCAACCTCACCGCCGGCACCGCCATGCTGCCGCCGATCTTCATCATGGTGGCCTACTTCGTGTTCCGCTGGAAACATGACGACACCCCCCGCGACTTCCGCATGGGATCGCGCAAGTTCGGCATGGCAGTGGTATCGGTGCTGATCACCATCTTCGTGGTGAGCATGAGCGCCTCCGCCTTCCCGAGCGGGGTGGATCTGGTGCGCGCCTTCTTCATCAACGTCTTTATGACCGCGGTCTTCTCGGCGTTGGCCTACTGGTGGATCTCCCGCTTCGAGAAGCGGCAGGCCCGCAAGCCCGGTGGCAATGACAAGAAAAGCGGCAACGGCCAGCTGGCCAGCCAGCGCTGATCGGCTGAGCGAAAAAGCGAGACGGGCGGCCTGGGTCGCCCGTTTTTTTATCCATTTCTCGCCGTTGGGGGGCGGTCAGGCCCGTCTGGTCGTCAATTTTTGTTGTTCGATAGTGCAACGACGTTAAGCATTGATGAACAATTATTCGCCACTCAACGTTGCGCCTCTCCGATATCGGGGTAAGCTGGAGGTTCGTTTCAACGGGAGGTGCCAGACACCTCCTGTTGTGTTTCTTGTCCTCCCCGCTCCTGACCTTCCGCCACGAAGGCCGGATGCCCGCTGATGGAGACCCCCTGTGCGTCTGGATCCCTTTACTGTTGTGCTGATTGCGGTGGTCACCTTGGCCTCCCTCTTTCCCTGCGAGGGGCAGGTGGCCGTCTGGTTCGGTCTGCTGACCAAGCTGGCGGTGGCGCTCTTGTTCTTCATGCATGGTGCCAAGCTGTCGCGCCAGAACCTGCTGGCGGGCCTCGGCCACTGGCGGCTCCATCTGGTGGTGATGCTCAGCACCTTCGTGCTGTTCCCGCTGCTCGGGTTGCTGCTCACCCCGCTGGTGCCCGAGTGGTTGAGCCCGGCCATCTACCTCGGCTTCCTCTATCTCTGCGCCCTGCCTGCCACCGTGCAGTCGGCCATCGCCTTCACCTCGATGGCGGGGGGGAATGTGTCGGCGGCAGTGTGCAGCGCGTCGGCATCCAGCATCCTCGGTATCTTCCTCTCGCCGGTGCTGGTGGGGATGATGATCCACGTACAGGGGGAGGGGATCGACACCTGGCACTCTATTCAGGCGATCATGGTGCAGCTGATGCTGCCGTTTGTGGTGGGCCACCTGTCGCGCCCGCTGATCGGCGGCTGGGTCGACAGCCATCGCCCAATGATCGGCAAGCTGGATCAGAGCTCCATCCTGCTGGTGGTCTATGTCGCCTTCAGCGAGGCGGTGGTGCAGGGGATTTGGCATCAAGTAGGCTGGTACGATCTGGCCAGTATCGTGCTGCTGAGTTGCGTCTTGCTGGCGCTGGTGCTCTGCTGGAACGTCTGGATCAGCCGTCGCCTCGGCTTCGACAAGGCGGACGAGATCACCATCGTCTTCTGTGGATCCAAGAAGAGCCTCGCCAACGGGGTGCCGATGGCCAACGTCATGTTCCCGGCTGCCAGCGTCGGGGTGATGGTGCTGCCGCTGATGATCTTCCACCAGATCCAGCTGATGGTCTGCGCCGTGCTGGCCCGTCGTTACCACGAGCAGCAGCAAGGCTGACTTCGCCCGATCACCACAACTCCGACTGAAACAGGCCCGTCACGGGCCTGTGTTGATCAGAGGTGGCGGGCGTGAAAGCGCAGGTGCGCCTCGATAAAGCTCGCCACGAAGTAGTAGCTGTGGTCATAGCCTTCGTGGCGGTTGAGCTCCAGCGGCCACTCATTGCTGGCCGCCGCATCGGCCAGCGCATCAATATGCAGCTGTTCGGCGAGGAAAGGATCATCCAGCCCCACATCTACCAAGGTGGGCAGCGGCGTGACCGGCTGGTGGCGCAGCAGCTGGCAGGCATCCCACTCCTGCCACAGCAGAGGATTGCTGCCGAGATAGGCGCCAAGCGCCTTCTGGCCCCAGGGGCAGCGGCTCGGGTGGCAGATGGGGCTGAACGCCGACACCGAGCGGTAGCGACTGGGCTCCCGCAACGCGGCGATCAGCGCACCGTGACCGCCCATGGAGTGGCCACTGATGGCGCGTCGGGTCGAGACCGGGAAGTGGGTCTCTATCAAGTCAGGCAGCTCGCGGGTGACGTAGTCATACATCTGGTAGTGCGCCTGCCAGGGGCTCTGGCTGGCATTGACGTAAAAGCCTGCTCCCATGCCGAGGTCATAACCGGGATCGTCGGCCACGCCGTCGCCGCGAGGGCTGGTGTCCGGCGCCACTATGGCGATGCCGAGCTCGGCGGCGATGCGCTGGGCCCCCGCCTTCTGCATGAAGTTCTCATCGGTGCAGGTGAGGCCGCTGAGCCAGTAGAGCACCGGCACCTTCTGGCCGGTGAGAGCCTGGGGCGGCAGATAGATGGCAAAATTCATCTCGCAGCCGAGCACGGTGGAGCTGTGGCGATATCGCTTGTGCCAGCCGCCGAAGCTCTTGTTGCTGCTGATAATCTCCAGATTCATCGAAGGACTCCTGCACCCCGCCCACGATGGCGGGCGGGGTGATCATGCTCAGTAGTGGATGACGCTGCGGATGCTCTTGCCTTGGTGCATCAGATCAAATGCGTCGTTGATCTGCTCCAGCGCCATGGTGTGAGTGATGAAGTCATCGAGGCGGAACTCACCCTGCATGTAGCGCTGCACATAGCTCGGCAGTTCGCTGCGACCGCGTACCCCGCCGAAGGCGCTGCCGCGCCAGACCCGACCTGTCACCAGTTGGAACGGACGGGTGCTGATCTCCTGACCCGCTCCGGCCACGCCGATGATGACCGACTCGCCCCAGCCCTTATGACAGCACTCCAGCGCCGCACGCATCACCTTGACGTTGCCGATGCACTCGAACGAGAAGTCGACGCCGCCATCGGTCAGCTCGACGATCACCTCCTGAATCGGTTTGTCGTAGTCGTTCGGGTTGATGCAGTCGGTGGCGCCCAGCTTGCGGGCAAGCGGAAACTTGCTCTCGTTGATGTCGATGGCGATGATGCGACCGGCCTTGGCCAGACGGGCACCGATCACCGCCGAGAGGCCGATGCCCCCCAGCCCGAAGATGGCGACGCTCTCACCCTCTTTCACCTTGGCGGTGTTCATCACTGCACCGATGCCGGTGGTGACGCCGCAGCCGAGCAGGCAGACCTCTTCCAGCGGGGCGGCCGGGTCCACCTTGGCGATGGAGATCTCCGGCAGTACCGTGTATTCGCTGAAGGTAGAGGTGCCCATGTAGTGATAGATGGGCTGGCCATTTTTCGAGAAGCGGGTGGTGCCGTCCGGCATCAGCCCCTTGCCCTGGGTGGCACGGATCTTCTGGCAGAGGTTGGTCTTGCCGGATTTGCAGAATTTGCACTCGCCGCACTCGGGGGTGTAGAGCGGGATCACGTGATCGCCCACCTTGACGCTGGTGACCCCTTCGCCGACGGATTCGACGATGCCGCCCCCTTCGTGGCCGAGAATGCAGGGGAAGACCCCTTCCGGATCCTCACCGGAGAGGGTAAAGGCATCGGTGTGGCAGACGCCGGTGGCGACGATGCGCACCCGCACCTCGCCCGCTTGTGGCGGCATGACCTCGACCTCTTCGATGGAGAGGGGCTGACCCGGGCCCCAGGCGATGGCGGCTTTACACTTGATGCTTTGAACCTGTGCCATGAATGACATCCTTCTTGTTGAGCAGGGTGAACAGAGATGAGTTCGGACATTCAGTGTAGTTTCCCGCCGATTTGGTGATAATGAGGGCAAATCTCAAATCACTTTTACACACAGGTAATAATGTTCGGCTGGGAAGGGATCTGTGAATTTGTCAGTGTGGCGGAGCAGGGGGGCTTTACCCCGGCGGCGCGCAAGCTGGGAGTGTCGGTGGCGCAGGTCAGCCGGCAGGTGGCACAGCTGGAGGATCGGCTACAGGCCAAGCTGCTGCTGCGCACCACCCGCCAAGTGCGGCTCACCGAGCTTGGCGAGATCTACTATCGCCACTGTCGTCAGCTGCTCGACAACCTCTACGAGGCGGAGCTGGCGGTGGGGCGCCATCAGGCGGTGCCGCAAGGGTCGCTGCGCATCACGGCCCCCGTCTCCTACGGCGAGAGCCGCATCGCCCCGCTGGTGAACGACTTCATGGTGCGTTTCCCCCAACTGGAGGTGACCCTCAACCTCACCAACCAGCTGCTGGATCTGGTGCACGAAGGCTACGATCTGGCGCTGCGGCTCGGTCACCTCAAGGATTCGACGCTGGTGGCGCGCAAGCTGGCGCAGCGGGTGCCCTATGTCTGCGCCTCACCCGCCTACACCGCCCGCCATGGCATGCCCAACAGCCTCTCCGAGCTGACTCGCCACACCTGTCTGGTGGGCAACAGTGACGAGTGGCACTTCACTCTGGATGGCCGCCCCCACAGCGTGCGGGTGCGCGGCTTGTTGCAGTGCAACAGCGGCCACGCCCTGCTGGATGCGGCGCTCAAGGGGATTGGCATCATCCAGCTGCCGGACTACTACGTGAGCGACCATCTGGCCCGAGGGGATCTGATCGAGCTGCTGCCCGAACTGCGGGCCCCGGCGGAGGGGATCTGGGCCCTCTATCCCCACAACCGCCACCTCTCCCCCAAGGTGCGGCTGCTGGTGGACTATCTGGCCGAGCGACTGAGCGACCCTCACCAACCGGCGCTGGTGATGCCGATAGGCTAGGGCGTTCCCCGCCCGTTGACTCACTGGCGACAAACGCGATGACCTGAAAATAAAAGAGCCCTTGAGGAATCAAGGGCTCTTTTGCAGGCAACAACCGGATAGTCAGCGACCCATCATTCTATGTTCTGGATCTGCTCGCGCATCTGCTCGATGAGGACCTTCAGCTCGACGGCGGACTGGGTCACTTCGGCGTTGATGGACTTGGAGCCGAGGGTGTTCGACTCGCGGTTGAACTCCTGCATCATGAAGTCAAGGCGACGGCCACAGGCACCACCCTTCTTCATGATCTTGTTGGTTTCGCTGATGTGCATCTCCAGACGATCCAGCTCTTCGGCCACGTCGATCTTCTGGGCCAGCATCACGATCTCCTGCTCGATGCGGGCCGGATCCAGCTCCACCTTGGCTTCGGCCAGACGGTCGGTGAGCTTCTGGCGCTGCCACTCGATGATCTGCGGCAGATGGACGCGCACCTTCTTCACTTCCACCTGAATACCGGCCAGACGCTGCTCGATCAGCGCCTTGAGATTGGCCCCTTCGCTGGCGCGGGAGGCGAGGAAATCTTCCATGGTCTGGTCAAAACCGCCGAGCAGCTCGGTGGCGACCGCGTCCATGTCCTGCTCTGCGGCAGCCATGACGCCCGGCCAACGCAGTACATCGACCGGATTGAGCTGGCCCTGACCCGCCTCTTTCATTACCCAGTTGGCGCTGTCGATGATCAGTTTGGCCAGCTCTTCATTGATGTGCAGCTGGCTGGCTGCGGCCTGAGCGGCCTCGAAACGCAGGTTGCACTCCACCTTGCCGCGCTGCAGCTTGGCGCGGAAACGCTCACGCAGTACCGGCTCCAGGCTGCGCAGTTGCTCCGGCAGGCGAATGTAGGTCTCCAGATAGCGCTGGTTTACCGAACGAATTTCCCAAACGGCTGTGCCCCAGTCGCCCTTGAATTCCTTGCGGGCGTAGGCGGTCATGCTGTGAATCATTGATTGTTCCGGGCTTGATGAAGTGTGCGGCCAGTATACTCAGCCCGGCCCTGCTCGTCAGCCGATGCCGTGGTTTTAGCGGCTGATATTTGGGGCCTAATGACTTATACTCCTTCGCCAATTTGAGCCAGCCCAGAGGTCCGTTCCATGTCACGTCCAAGCGATCGCAGTGCCGCGCAACTTCGCCCGGTTACCATTACCCGCAATTTCACCAAACATGCAGAAGGCTCAGTGCTGGTGGAGTTCGGTAACACTCGCGTGCTCTGCACCGCCAGCGTCGACACCAGCGTGCCGCGCTTCCTGAAAGGGAAGAACCAGGGCTGGGTAACCGCCGAGTACGGCATGCTGCCGCGCTCTACCCACTCCCGCATGAACCGCGAAGCGGCTTCCGGCAAGCAGAGTGGCCGTACTCTGGAGATCTCCCGTCTGATCGCCCGCTCCCTGCGCGCCGCGGTAGACCTGACTGCGCTGGGCGAGCACTCCATCACCGTTGACTGTGACGTGCTGCAAGCCGATGGCGGCACCCGCACCGCCTCCATTACCGGTGCCTGCGTGGCGCTGGTGGATGCGCTGAACTGGATGGTCGAGAAGGGCATGATCAAGCAGAGCCCGCTCAAGCAGATGATCGCCGCCGTCTCCGTCGGCATGTATCAGGGCGAAGCCATCTGCGATCTGGAGTACATCGAAGACTCCGCCGCCGAGACCGACATGAACGTGGTGATGACCGAAGATGGTCGCATCATCGAGGTGCAGGGCACCGCGGAGGCCGAGCCCTTCACCCATGAGGAGCTGCTGGCGATGCTGGGGCTCGCCAAGGGCGGCATTGAAGAGATCATTGCGCTGCAGAAGCAGTCGCTCTCCTAATTTCTGTTTTGAAAAACGCGGCATTGACCGCGTTTTTTTATACCCCCACACAAGACAACGACAAGCCAAGCAAGGAGCCAGAATGAAAGCCTACCAGCGTCAATTTATCGAGTTCGCCCTGGAGAAGCAGGTCCTCAAATTCGGTGAATTTACCCTGAAATCCGGTCGTAAAAGCCCCTACTTCTTCAACGCCGGTCTGTTCAACAGCGGCCGCGATCTGGCCCGTCTCGGCCGCTTCTATGCCGCCGCCCTGATGGATGCCGGCATCGAGTTCGATGTGCTGTTTGGCCCGGCCTACAAGGGGATCCCCATCGCCTCCGCCACCGCGGTACAGCTGGTGGAGCAGCACGATGTGGACGTGCCCTGGTGCTTCAATCGCAAGGAGGCCAAGGATCACGGCGAGGGTGGCAATCTGGTGGGCAGCCCGCTCAAGGGGCGCATCATGCTGGTAGATGACGTCATCACCGCCGGCACCGCCATTCGCGAATCCATGGATCTGATCCAGGCCAACGGCGCCTCGCTGGCGGGCGTGCTGATCGCGCTGGACCGTCAGGAGAAGGGCAAGGGCGAGCTCTCCGCCATTCAGGAAGTGGAGCGTGACTACGGCGCCCACATCATCGCCATCATCCAGATGAGTGACCTGATCCAGTATCTGGAAGAGAAGCAGGCCGAACAGCCGGAGCTGGCGGCACAACTGACGGCGATGAAGGCTTATCGCGCCCAGTACGGCATCTGAGTCGCCGCTCACACCGCGCAATAGCTGAATGTGGCGCCCGTTTGCTCTCTGGCAGCAAACGGGCGTCGTTTTTTTCATCTGCAAAAAGGGATCATGTGGCTTGAGCTTACCCTTACAGTAAAGGTTAGGGTTTGCTGGTCGGCGCACAACTCTGGCCGACTGGTTCCGGGGAGGAACAAAATGACTACTCATCTTCAATCACCGATTCATCTGCAGTTGCCGCTCACTGGTATGAGTTGTGCCAACTGCGCCAGCCGCATCACGACCGCCCTCAACAAACTGGAGGGGGTATCGGCGACCGTCAATTTCGCGCTGGAGCAGGCGGCCATCGAGCTGGCCAGCCCCGACCGTCTGCCTGAGGTGCTCGACAGCATCAAAAGTCAGGGTTATGACTACGGTAGCGAGACCTTTTTGTTTCAAATTACCGGTATGACTTGTGCTGGTTGTTCGGCTCGACTGAACAAAATGCTGGCGGCGCTGCCCGGCGTGATCTCCGCCGAGGTCAACTTCTCCATCGAACAGGCCCGTATCGTGCTGGTTCCCGGGATGCAGACGCCTGCCGCTTTGCGCGAGCAGATCGAAGCGCTCGGTTTTGGCGCTCAGCTGGCGCAGGGTTCCGCCAGCGGCCGTCGCCAGCAGTTGCTGGAGCGGGAAGAGCAGGAGGCCGCCACTGCCAGTCAGGCGCAAACCCGGGTCATCGCCTCGGCTTTGCTGACGTTGCCGCTGCTGGTGGGGATGCTGGCCATGGCCGGGTTGTTCCCCTGGCATCTGCCTGCCTGGCTGGAGCTGCTGCTCGCCACCCCGGTACAGTTCTGGATCGGCGCCCGCTTCTATCGCGGCGCCTGGCTCGCCCTCAAGAACCGCGCGGCCAATATGGATGTGCTGGTGGCGACCGGCACCAGTGCGGCCTACTTCTACAGTCTCTATCTGCTGCTTAACCTGGGGATGGCCGCCAGCGGCAAGCTCTATTTCGAGGCGAGCGCCATCATCATTACCCTGATTTCCCTCGGCAAGTTGCTGGAAGCTCGCGCCAGACGCAGCACCCAGTCCGCCATTCGCGAACTGATGGCGCTGCGGCCGGAAACCGCCTCCGTCTGGCGCGGCGATACATGGCAGAGCGTTGCCATCGACGAGGTGCTGCGCGGCGATCGGCTGCGGGTGCTGGTGGGTGAGCGGGTGCCGGTGGATGGCAGGATAGTGAGCGGCGCCAGCGAGCTGGACGAGTCGATCCTCACCGGCGAGAGCCTGCCGGTGCCGCGCAGTGTGGGGGACAAGGTGCTGGGCGGCGCTATCAACCGCTCCGGCGTGCTGGAGATCGAAGCTACTACCGTGGGGGAGGACTCCAGCCTCAGCAAGATCATCGCGCTGGTGGAGAGCGCCCAGATGGGCAAGGCGCCGCTGCAACAGCTGGTAGACAAGGTCTCCGCCGTGTTCGTACCGGTAGTGATGGCCATCGCCCTGTTCACCCTGCTGGTGTGGTACGCCATCAGCAACGACTTCGGTCAGGCGCTGCTGGCTGCGGTGGCGGTGTTGGTGATCGCCTGTCCCTGTGCCCTCGGGTTGGCGACCCCAGCGGCCATTGTCACCGGCACCGGGGTAGCGGCGCGCCACGGCATTCTGATCAAGGATGTGGATACCCTGCAGAAGGCCCACGCCATCAAGGCGCTTATCTTCGACAAGACTGGCACCCTGACCCAGGGGCGGCCGGTGCTGGCGAGCTGGAGTGGCAACGACGAGCAACTGCGTCTCGCCGCCGCCCTGCAGCAGGCGAGTGAACACCCGCTGGCGCTGGCGATGCGCGAGGCGGTCGGCAAAGGGGTGGTGCTGCCCCAGCCGGAAGCGGTCGAGGTGCGGGTTGGTGCCGGTATTGTCGGTCAGGTGGCGGGCCACAGGGTCGCTATCGGTAATGGATCCCTGCTGGCCCAGCTCGGCATTGATCAGCCGCAACAGGATGAACAGCCCGCCGATGGCGCGACCCGGGTCTGGGTCGCCATCGACGGCGTGGTGGCCGGTATCGCCGCACTGGCCGATACCCTGCGCCCCGAGAGTCCGGAAGCCATCGCCACCCTGCGCCAGCGCGGTATCGCCAGCTGGCTGGTGAGCGGCGATGCGCCAGCACCGGTGGCCCATATCGCCGCCAAACTGGGGCTGGACGGGGCCTTTGACTCCGTGCTGCCAGCCGGTAAGGTGGAGAAGGTCGAGGCGCTGCGGGCGCAAACCCGTGGGCTGGTGGCCATGGTGGGGGACGGGGTAAACGACGCCCCGGCGCTGGCGGCAGCGGATGTCGGCATCGCCATGGGCTCCGGCTCCGACGTGGCGATGGAGACCGCCTCCATCACGCTGATGCGATCTGACCCGCGGTTGGTGGCCGATGCCATCGATATCTCGGCGGCGACCTGGCGCACCATCCAGCAGAATCTGTTCTGGGCCTTCGTGTTCAACATCATCGGCATTCCGCTGGCGGCGCTGGGCTACCTCAGCCCCGAGCTGGCGGGAGCGGCCATGGCCCTGAGCAGCATCACGGTGTTAAGCAATTCCCTGTTATTGAAACGCTGGCAGCCCAGGGCGGTGCACGGGCCAGCATCCAATCAGATGAATAAGGAGGCATAAATGAACATCAGCAAGGTTGCCAAGGCCACGGGGCTGACCGCCAAGACCATTCGTTACTACGAGAGCATCGGCCTGATTTCGGCCCCGGTACGCAGTGATAACGGCTATCGCAGCTACACCGAGAGGGCGCTGCGGGAGCTGCGCTTCGTTAAGCGCGCGCGGGAGACCGGCTTCAATCTGGAGGAGTGCCAGGAGCTGCTGGCGCTCTACCGTGACGAGCACAGAACCAGCGCCCAGGTGAAGAAGCTGGCGCAGGAGAAGATCGTCGATCTGCGGGCGCGTATCGCCGGGCTGCAAGCGATGCTCAGCTCGCTGGAGGGGTTGGTCGGCTGCTGCCACGGTGACCAAAATCCCGAGTGCCCGATCCTCGACGAGCTGGAGCGTGGTTGAGTAACAGCTTAATAAAAGAGGCTTTATTGTTGCCCGTCAGGGGGTAGTGCTAGACTGCTTGGCTCTTGTACAGGAGTACTCAGTTGACCCAGAGTGTGACACGCCAGGTCAGGCAGGCCATCATGGTCCAGCTCTATACCCACGCATCGTTCAGTCTCCCCTGCCTGGGCGTGTTGGCATTTGGCTGGAGCCTGCTGTTTCACGACTATCTGCCCGCCAGTGAAGCGCTCGGCTGGCTGGCTGGGATCTTCCTGTGGCTGCTTGGCCGGGGTTGGCACTTGCGCTGGCGGCAATCCCGCTTGCAGCAGACGCCGCTGTCAGTGCTGGAGCACGAGCTCTTTATCGGGGCCACCATCACCTCCATCATCTGGGCGCTGGGGGTGTTGCTCTACATGGACAAGCTGCCCGATACCTATCGGGCCGCCATGATGATGCTCTCCAGCCTCATTCTTACGGGCGGCGCCATCATGCTGTTTGGCAGTCGCCGCACCCTCTATGGTTCCGTATTGCCGCTTGGGATGGCCATGCTGTTCGAGCTGGGGGCGGGCAACGAACAGGAGCGGATTGTCTCCTGCATGCTGGCGGGCTATCTGTTCGTCTTCCTGCCGACCCTGCTGCGCCGGATGCGGCGGGATCAGATTGCCTCGCTCCATCACCGTTTCTCCAACGCCGAACTGGTGGCCGAGTTGAAGGTGGTCTCGGAGCATCTGCGCCTCACCTCCCGCCTCGACGGCCTGACCGGCATCGCCAACCGTGCCCACCTCGACGACTGTCTGGAACGGGCCTGGCGCCGCTGTCATCGTGCCCGGGTGCCGCTGTCGCTGGTGCTGGTGGATGTGGATTACTTCAAGCAGTTCAACGATCTCTACGGCCATCAGCTGGGGGATGATTGTCTGCAGCAGGTGGCGGGTCTGTTGGCCGAGGTGGAGCGGCGCGAGGACGATCTGGCCGCCCGTTACGGGGGCGAGGAGTTCGCCCTGCTGCTGCCCTGCACCGGCATGCAGGGGGCGTTGCAGGTGGCGGACAATGTGCGGCAATCCCTCAAGGCGCTGGCCATCCCGCACCAGAAGTCACTGGTCTCCGGTCGGGTCACATGTAGTTTTGGTGTTGCGACACTGATACCGGATAACAGCATGAAAATCGCCGATTTGATCCAAAAAGCGGATGCGGCCCTCTATCAGGCCAAGCATAATGGGCGGGATCGAATCGAAGTAGCCTTGATGGGTAAGGTTGCCTGAGTTTAACGTGACAGATTAAAGAGGTTGTCTATGCAATGTCATCGTATCGAAGAGCTGCTGGAGTTGTTGCAGCCTGCCTGGATCAAGGAACAGGATCTCAGCCTGGTGCAGTTTGTTGCCAAACTGGCCAACGAAGCGGGATTTGAAGGTCCTCTGTCCGAGCTGACCGACGACATGCTGATCTATCACCTCAAAATGCGGGAGTCCGACAAGCAGGCGATGATCCCCGGTCTGGCCAAGGATCATGTGCCCGATTTCAAAGAGGCACTGCTCAAGGCGCGCGGAATCAAGTGAATCTTTAGTGGAAGCGCATCACCTCGGGGTGATGCGCTTTTTTGTTGCCGAAAATTGGGATCAAACGCCAATATTAGATACATCTAATCCACACAATTAGCATGCTGTTTAAGATATAATCCGCTCCATAACAAATAAGGGAGCGATGTCTTGCAATGGCCGATCACGATAAAATCGATATCAAGGACGTTACCGACAAGGATGTAACCGGGACTTTCAACCCCAATACGTTCAAAGCCAGCGACGACAGATTCAACCCGGGCAACCGCATCTATGTGCGGGCCCAGAAAGGTTACTGGCAGCGGGTGCGCAAGGGGATGGGCTGGTTCTTCGTTGCCCTCTTCGTGCTGCTGCCCTGGCTGCGCTACGAGGGGCGACAGGCGGTGCTGTTCGACCTCGGTCATCAGCAGTTCCATATCTTTGGCGCCACCATCTGGCCGCAGGATCTGACCCTGCTCGCCTGGCTCTTCATGATTGCCGCCTTCGCCCTCTTCTTCGTGACCACCTTCCTTGGCCGGGTCTGGTGCGGCTATCTCTGCCCACAGACGGTCTGGACCTTCATGTTCATCTGGTTTGAAGAGAAGCTGGAAGGGCCCGCCAACAAGCGGCGCAAGCTGGACGAGGCGCCCTGGAGCGGCGAGAAGCTGGCTCGCAAGGGGGGCAAGCACCTGGCCTGGCTGGCGATCTCGCTGGTGACCGGTCTCACCTTCGTCGCCTACTTCCAGGATGTCACCCGTCTCATACCGGACTTCTTCACCCTGCAGGCGGGGGGCTGGGTGCTGTTCTGGGTGCTCTTCTTCACCATCATCACCTACGGCAACGCGGGCTGGATGCGCGCCATCATGTGTATCCACATGTGCCCCTATGCCCGCTTCCAGTCCGCCATGTTCGACAAGGACACCTTCATCGTCGGTTATGACACCAAGCGTGGCGAAACCCGTGGTGCCCGCTCCCGCAAGGCAGACCCCAAGGCGATGGGGCTGGGTGACTGTATCGACTGCGACCTCTGCGTGCAGGTTTGCCCGACCGGCATCGATATCCGCGACGGCCTGCAGTACGAGTGCATCAACTGCGGTGCCTGCGTCGATGCCTGCGACCAGACCATGGAGCGGATGGGTTATCCGAAAGGGCTCATCAGCTACACCACAGAGCACAAGCTGGCCAACGACTCCACCCATGTGGCGCGGCCCAAGCTGATTGGCTACGGGCTGGTGATGGCGGTGATGTTGGGGGTGTTTGTCTACAACGCCATGTCCATCATGCCGATGGGGCTCGATATCCTGCGGGATCGCAACCAGCTGTTTCGTGAGAACAGCGAGGGGCTGATCGAGAACACCTACACCCTCAAGATCCTCAACAAGACCCTGCAGTCCCAGACCTACCAGCTGGATGTGGAGGGCTTGCCCGAGTATCAGTGGTTCGGCCCCCGTGCAGTGACCCTGAAGGCGGGCGAAATCTACACCCTGCCGGTCAGTCTGGCGGTCGATCCCTATAACCTGAAGCGGCCGACGCTGGATATCCAGTTCGTGCTGAAGCGGGAGGGGGCGGCGCCCGATGACAGCAAGGGCAACCTGCGCCAGGGCAGCAAGTTTATCAGCCGGTTGTGACCGCTTGCGGCGGCGGGCCGGGGGTTACATACATCCGGTCACCAGCGAGCACGGTAATGCCGGGTAGTAGTGATAGAATGGGGCGCAACGGCGCCCCTTTCTTATGGTGGATGACATGCGTTTCAACTATTCCGACCTCAATCCCGACCTCATCATGGATGCGCTCGATCTCAGCGGCCTGCGACTCGACTCCGGCCTTATCGAGCTCAACAGCTACGAAAACCGGGTCTACCAGTTTCAGGATGAGGATCGTCGCCGCTATGTGGTGAAGTTCTACCGTCCCGGCCGCTGGAGCCGGGCCCAGATCCTCGAGGAGCACGAGTTTGCCACCCGTCTCGCGGAGGCGGAGATCCCGGTCGCCGCACCGCTCGCCTTCGCAGGCGAGACCCTGCTGGAGCACGAGGGTTACCCCTTTGCCATCTGGCAGAGCGTTGGTGGCCGCCAGTTCGAGGTGGACAACCTCGACCAGCTGGAGTGGGTGGGGCGTTTTCTCGGCCGGATCCATCAGATCGGTGCCAGCAAGCCGTTTCACCATCGGGTGCGACTCGATGTGGAGAGCATGCTGCACGAACCGCGTCAGCTGTTGGCGTCCGGCGAATGGCTGCCGAGCGGACTGGCGAAGCAATTTTTCGGGGTGCTCGACGAGCTGATCAAACATGTCAGTGACGCCATGACGCTGGATGTGGCGCAGATCTCGCTGCATGGCGACTGCCACCCGGGCAACATCCTCTGGCGCGATGGCCCCATGTTTGTCGACCTCGATGACTGCCGCACCGGCCCCGCGATTCAGGATCTCTGGATGATGCTGAGCGGCGAGCGCCACGAGCAGCAGATCCAGCTCGACACCTTGCTGGCGGGTTACGAGGAGTTTATGGAGTTCGACTCGCGGGAGCTGGCGCTGATCGAGCCGCTGCGAGCGATGCGCATCGTCCACTACATTGCCTGGCTGGCGCGGCGCTGGGAAGATCCCGCCTTCCCCCGTCACTTCCCCTGGTTCAATACCGATCACTACTGGCGCCAGCAAATCGCCACCCTGCACGAACAGCTGGAAGCGCTCAAGGCACCGCCGTTGACCCTGATGCCGGGGTGGTAAGGTGACGGGAGAGAGGTCAGCCAGTGCCGGGTGATGGACCTTATTGGGCATTGACTGCGGGATGGCGAAACAATAGGCTTGGCACTGCTTCGGTTCGCCGGGCGTGCCTCACAGTGATCCCTTAACAGGAAACATCATGAAAAAAGTTCTATTTTTCCTTGCTGCCATGCTGATGATCCCCATGGTTCACGCCGCCCCCGAGTTCAAGGAAGGCGTCAACTACGATGTGGTCAAACAGACTGGTACCGCCCAGCCGGAAGTGATGGAGTTCTTCTCCTACTACTGCCCGCACTGCGCTACCTTCGAGCCGATCGTTGAGCAACTGCAAGCCGGTCTGCCGAAAGACGTTACCCTGAAGAAGAACCCGGTTGCCTTCCTCGGCCGCGAAATGGGTCCGGAGATGCAGCGTGCCTACGCCGTCGCCAGCCTGCTCAACGCTGAAACCAAGCTGACCCCGGCCATCTTCAACAAGATCCACACCCAGCGTCAGCCGCCGATGAGCCGTGATGACGTGAAGCAGATCTTCGTGGACAACGGCGTACCGGCTGACGAGTTTGCCGGTGCAGTCGACAGCTTCGCCGTCTCCGGCATGGTCTCCCAGTTCGATCGCAACACCGAGAGCTACAACATTCGCGGTGTGCCGGCTTTCCTGGTGAACGGCAAGTACATGGTGAAGATTGAATCCATCACATCTCAAGAGCAGTTCAACCAGCTGGTGCAGTTCCTGCTGGCCAAAAAAGACTGATACCCCTTGAGTCGATAAAAAAGCCCGCCGGTGCAAACCGGCGGGCTTTTTGTTTTCTGGCACGCTGAAAGATCAGACCCCGACGTGGAACGCCTGCTTGAGGTGGCGGATGAACTCCGCATCCCGGCAGAGGGTCTTGCCCGGGCTGTCGGAGATCTTGGCGACCGGGCCGCCGTTGCACTCCATCAGCTTGAAGACGATGTTCATCGGACTGACACCGGGCAGATCGCAGGTGAGCTTGGTGCCGATGCCGAAGCTGGTGTTGATGCGGCCACGGAAGTGGCGGAACAGTTGCACCGCCTTGTCGAGATTGAGCCCGTCGGAGAAGACCAGGGTCTTGTCGGTGGGGTCGATGCCGAGGCGCTGATAGTGGCTGATCGCCTTCTCACCCCACACCACAGGATCGCCGGAGTCGTGGCGCAAGCCCTGATAGCTGCTGGCCAGCTCGAAGTCGAAGTCACGCAGGAAGGCATCCATGGTGATGCAGTCGGTCAGGGCAATGCCGAGATGGTCGGTGAACTCGTCCAGCCAGCTGGTGAGGGCGGCGCGCTGGCTGTGCTCCAGCGGGAAGCCGAGCTGCTGGTGGGCCTGGAACCACTCGTGGGCCTGGGTGCCGACAGCGGGCAGCTTGTACTTCTGGGCCAGCAGGTAGTTGCTGGTGCCGCGAAACGCCGGCAGCCGCTCCTTGAGGCGACCCACCACCGCATCTTGCACCGCGTGGGAGAAGCGGCGACGGGTACCGAAGTCGATGAGGTTGAACTCGCTCATCTCGTCGCTGCTCAGCTCCTGCTCCAGCTTGTCGATCTTCTGATCGAGCCGCTCCAGCGCGTGGCTGACGCCGAACTGGGGGTAGCGGAAGCGGTTGCGCATCTCGCTGATGATGGCGAGCACCGGGATCTCCCACAGGATCACATCCTGCCAGGTTCCTTCGACCCGCACATTGATGCGGCCATCCTGCTCGAACACCTTGAGCAGGGAGGCATCGAGCGGCTTGCGGCGCAGGTGGTCGAGGTAGTCAGGGGTGAAGAAGGGGCGCTCGGCCAGAAAATCGAGCTCTGGCTTGGTCAGTCGCAGGGATCCGGCGAGGCGCAGTTGCTCCTCGATCTGCCCCATCATGGGCAGCAGATCCTCTTCGTTGCGGCTGTGGAATTCAGCCACCACCTCGGCATCCGGATAGCGATGGAACACCGCCTGCTGCATATGCAGCTTGTAGGCATCGGTGTCGAGCAGGCTGGTGAGTATGGGTGGCATATCAGACTCCCCGCAGGCGGGCGAACGCAATAACGCTCCCCTGCCGCTTTTGTAGATTGCAGACGCCGGTATCGGGCAGGCTGATGAGAATGGGGGGCATATCAGGCGTCCAGCAGGCGTTGTACATCGATCAGGGTCTGGGCCAGTTCGGCGCCAGCCTCGATCATCTGGGTGTGGGCGCTGGCAATCGTCGCGGGAGCGATGCCACGGCAGGCATCGAGATGGACGATCACCCGGAAACCGGCACGGCGCAGTTGCAGCACGCTGGTTTTGACACAGTAGTCGGTGGCGAGGCCGCCGACCAGCACGGTATCGACCTTGCGGGCTTGCAGGAATTCGATGAGTCCGGTACTGCGCCGTTCGGCCAGGTCGTGGAAGCAGGTGCCGTAGGGATGCAGATCCGGCTCGACCCCCTTCCAGACGAAGAAGTCATAGTCGATGGGGGCGGGCAGGCCGTCAAGCAGCTCGAATCCTTTGCTGCCCGGCACGCAGTGCACCGGCCAGGTGAGGTCGGCGTTGGGCAGATCCAGCGGCAGCAGCATGCCAGAGGGGTCAGAGACGGCCCAGGCGGCATTGGCAGGGTGAGCGTCTTTGCTGCCGATCCGCAGCGTGGCGAGGGTGGCCTGAGCGTTGAGTGCGGCCACAATATCATCACCGCCCGCGACGGGCAGTTCGTTCGGGCAGAGGGGGGTAAAGCCCTTCTGCGCATCAATATCCAGGCTGGCGACGGTTCCCATGATTGGCTCCTGCACATACTATTCGTGTGATATTATCTACCAAACATTAATGGAAGGCGAGCAGGGCGATCGGCATGCTGAGAATGAGTCTGGATATGGTGGTGCTGCGGTTGCATGAGGAGCGGCTCGAGCTGCTGCTCGAGACCCGTGATCGCCCTCCCTTTGCCCACTGCTGGCAACTGCCGGCGCTGCGCATCGATGAGACCCGGGATCGGGATCTGGATGCCGCCCAGCGCCGGCTGCTGGCGGAGTGGGGGCTCGGTCACTGCTACAGCGAGCAGGTCTGCACCCTCGGCAATCTGGAGCGGGATCCCCGCGGCTGGTCCACGACCCTGGTCTATCTCTGCCTGGTGGATCCGGAAGTGGAAGCGATCCACGGCTGCTGGCATCCGCTCGCCAACTTGCCGGGGCTGAGCCTCGCCTTCGACCATGTCCAGCTCATCGCCAAGGGGCTGGAGCGGCTGCGGATCAAGAGCCGCTACAGCACCCTGCCGCTGCAACTGCTGGGGCCCGAGTTCACCCTCTCCGAGGTGCAGCGCACCTTCGAAATCATCCTGCAAACACCGATGAATACGGCGGCCTTTCGCAAGCGGATCCATCGTGCCGACATTCTGGTGGATACCGGCCGCAAGCGCACCGGCAAACAGCGCCCCGCCATTCTCTACCGGCTGGAGAGTCCCTGCTGCGTGATGTTCGATCAGGTGATGCATGGAGCGGAAGCGTGAGTGCGAATCCCGTTCGAGTGTTGGTGAGTGCTTGTCTGCTGGGTCCATGTTCGTTGCGTTACGATGGCCCAGGTTTTAGCCAGTGGGGGAGCAAAGCATGAGTGAGACCAGCGTGCACAAGGTGCTGGTAAGCGCCTGCTTGTTGGGTCAGCCGGTGCGTTACGACGGCCAGAGCAAGGGGATTGTCAGCGACTGGCTGAGTACGCTGGGTGCCGAAGGTCGGGCGCTGGCCTTCTGCCCCGAAGTGGCGGGCGGTTTGCCGACCCCGCGGCCCCCTGCCGAGCAGCAGGGTGAGCGGGTGGTGACGGCGAGCGGGCTGGATGTGACCGCCGAGTTTGAGCGCGGCGCCGAGCTGGCGCTGGAAATCTGTCAGGCGCAGGGCATTCGCTTCGCCCTGCTGAAAGAGGGGAGCCCTTCATGTGGCAGCGGCCGTATTTATAACGGCCGCTTCGAGGGTGTCTCTGTGGCGGGCGAGGGCAAGACCACTGCGCTGCTGCGCCGCCACGGGATTGCGGTCTTTTCTGAGGATCAGTTGGTCGAGTTGGCCTCGGCACTCTCTTTGGACTCCTCCCCGGATTTGGCGGCAACCGGCAGCGGCGCTTGACCGCTCTGCCACCCCTCCAGCACCTCGTCCTTCTCCTGCCAGCGCTGGTTTAGCCACTCCTGAAAACCCCGCTTGAACTGCTTGTCATTGAAGTAGTCGCCAACCAGCGCCTCATCCACCGGCAGCTCCTCAATCCGCACCTGAATGCGTTTTACCCGTCCCATCAGGAAGTCCTTGAACGGGGTCTCGGCGTTGTCCGGATAGCGGATGGTGACGTTGATCAGACTATCAAACTGCTCGCCCATGGCTGCCAGCGTGAAGGCCAGTCCCGCCGCTTTGGGCGGCATCAGGTGACGATAGCGGGAGCGGGCGGCATCCCGTTTCTGCTCGGTGAAGCGGGTCCCTTCCACAAAGTTGATGACGGTGGTGGGGATGTGGCGAAACTTCCCGCAGGCATTGCGAGTGGTCTCGATATCCTTGCCGCGCAGGTGCGGGTTGCGCAGCAAGAATTCCCGTGAATAGCGGCGCATAAAGGGCATGTCGAGCCCCCAGCAGGCGAGCCCCAGCAGCGGGATGTAGATCAGCTCGTGCTTCATAAAGAACTTGGGCACCGGTAGCCGATCCCGGAACAGGTGACCCAGCACCACTATGTCGGTCCAGCTCATGTGGTTGCTGATGACGAGGTACCAGCCATCCTTGCGCAGTCGGGTCTTATCTTCGATCTGCCAGTCGATGCGCATCGTGAGACGGATCACCAGCGCATTGCAGGCCAGCCACAGGCGCATGAAGCGGTTGTTGAGGCGGCTGCAGGCGCGGCCAAAGGCCGGGATCGGCAGCAGCAGTTTGGCCAGCGATACCAGCAGGATCAGGCTGGCGCACAAGGCGGTGAACAGGATGGTCAGGCCTGCGCTGATGATCAGCACCAGCGGGCCGGGAAGCAGGGTTAGCATGGATCTCTACTGCGCCTTGGTTGCCAGCAGTTGGCTCAGGGTCTGGTCCTTCTCGTGCCAGATCCCGTTCAACCACTGTTGAAACTCTTGTTGGAACTCGGGGTCATTGAAGTAATCCCCCACCAGCTTGCGGTCGATCGGCAAATAGCGGACCTGAACCTTGATTTGCCCGACCCGGCCGCACATAAAGTCCCAGTAGCTGGGGATGCCGTCCGGATAGGCGATGGTGACATCCACCAGTTGATGCAACTGGTCACCCATGGCTGCCAGGGTAAAAGCGATGCCGCCTGCTTTCGGGTGGAGCAGGTGACGATAGGGCGATCCCTGCTTCTGATGCTTGCTGCCGGTGAAGCGGGTGCCTTCGACGAAGTTCATCACACTCACCGGAATGTGGCGGAACCTGGCACAGGCTTTACGGGTTGTCTCTATGTCTTTTCCCTTCAGATGGGGGTGTTTTTCCAGAAATTTCCTGGAATATCGCCGCATGAAGGGAAAGTCGAGCGCCCACCATGCCAGACCGAGAAAAGGTACCCAAATCAGCTCTTTCTTGAGGAAAAACTTCAGGAAGGGGATTTTTTGGTTAAAAACCCGCTGCAGTACCAGTATGTCGACCCAGGATTGATGGTTGGCAATCACCATATACCACTCATTCCGGCGCCCTTTGTCCACTCCGACCACCTCGAAAGGTGTTTTGATGATGGTTTTCTGGATCAGATTGTTGAAACCGATCCAGCAGCTGGCACAGCCATCCAGCAGGGCATTGCAGAGGGTTCGCCACCCCTTGAGCGGTAGCGGCAGCTTGAGCAGACCCAGCAAGAAGATGGGGATAAACCAGAAGAGGGTGTTGAAAAAATAGAGCAGGGTGGAGAGGCTGCCGCGCAGTCGCTCTGTCAGCTTGTTGGGCATGAGTTAGGGTCCGTCTTGCTGTCGATAAAGGGCCATAAAGTGGTCAGATCTGTGGCCATAATATCAGCCGATGGCTCGCGAGACCATGTAGAGAGCTATCGGTAGCAAGGGACTCACTTCGCGCAATGCAGCCTATTCATCCGCTGCGCAGCCGCGACAGCAGCCGATCCATGGCGCGATAACCGAGCGCCTCGATGAGATGCTCCTTGCCGATAGCCGGTTGCCCTGCCAGATCGGCGATGGTGCGCGACACCCGCAAAATGCGGTGCCAGGCCCGGATGCTGAGCCCCAGCTTCTGGATGGCATTCTCCAAAAATTCGGCATCTTGCGGCGATAGTCTGCAAATATCCTCTATCTCGCGACTATCCAGCAGGTTGTTGAGTTTGCCATTGCGGCCGAGCATTCGCTCCCGCGCCGCCAGTACCCGATCGCGGATCTGCTGGCTCGACTCCCCCCGCTCCGCCTTGCCGGTCAGACTCCCCTTGGGCAACAGTGGCACCTCCACCGTCAGGTCGAACCGGTCGAGAAAGGGGCCGGAGAGTTTGCCGAGGTAGCGCAGGATCTGATCCGGGCTGGAGCGGGTCTGGCCGTCGCCATAGTGGCCGCATGGGCTGGGATTCATGGCACCGACCAGCTGGAAGCGGGCTGGAAAATCTACCTGACGGGCGGCCCGGCTGATGGTGATGTGGCCCGTCTCCAGCGGTTCACGCAGGGAGTCGAGTACCTTGCGCTCAAATTCGGGCAGCTCGTCCAAAAACAGCACCCCGTTGTGGGCCAACGAAATTTCGCCGGGCCTTGGGTGGCTGCCGCCCCCCACCAGCGCGACGGCGGAGGCGCTGTGGTGCGGCGTGCGGTATGGCCTGTGGTGCCAGTGACCGGCGCGCGGGGTCAGGCCGCCGATGGAGTGGATGGCGGCGGTCTGTTGCGCTTCCTGTTCGCTCAGCGGTGGCAGAATGCCTGGCAGACGACTCGCCAGCATGCTCTTGCCGGTGCCGGGCGGGCCGATGAACAGCAGGTTGTGGCTACCGGCGGCGGCGATCTCCAGTGCCCGTTTGGCTTGGGACTGGCCGATCACATCCTGCAGATCCGGCACATCGGGCAGGCTCTCCGTGCTTTGTGGATCTGGCAGTGGCAGCTCGTACTGGCCTGCCAGCCAGGCGGTGACGGCCAGCAACTGGTGGGCGGTGCGCACCTCGGCATCCTGAATGAGGGAGGCTTCCGGGCCGTTTTCCCGCGGCACCAGCAGAGTGCGCCCCGCATCGCGGCAGGCGAGCACAGCAGGCAGCACCCCGAGCACGGGGCGGATCTCGCCGGTCAGGGCCAACTCCCCCAAAAATTCGTGATCGAGCAGGTATTTTACAGGTATCTGCTTGGAAGCGGCGAGAATGCCGATGGCGATGGCCAGATCGAAACGGCCACCCTCTTTGGGCAGGTCAGCGGGTGCCAGATTGACGGTGATGTGCTTGCTCGGGAACTCGAAATTGCCGTTGAGCAGGGCGCTGCGCACCCGATCCCGTGACTCCTTCACCGAGGTTTCCGGCAGGCCAACCATGTTGAAGGCGGGCAGGCCGTTGGAGAGGTGAACTTCCACTGTAACTTGCGGGGCCGCGATCCCGAGGCTGGCACGGCTATAAACCACAGCTAATGACATAAATCCCGTCCTTGAGTTGATATATGTTCTGACTAACTGCTTATTGTTGGTTTTTTATTCCAGAGTTCCGGCTGAGGAATAGCCAAAATCAGTGGGTTGTCACAGAAAAAAGGCTTGCCCAATAAAAATCACCGTGCTAGTTCTAATAGCCATTCGCGGTACAAACCGCCTCAATTTCACAGGATTTCCGGTTGTAACTATGAACATGGCCTCCCGTTTCGTCAGCATTATTGTGGTCCTAGTGGTGATTATTATCTCACCGCTCGGGGCTCGTTTAGCTGCACGGAACAAGGGATAGACCCACCACCGGACAGAACGAAACAAGCGACCCCCGAGCCTCACAGCTCGGGGGTTTTTTTTCGACCAAAGGACAGGATTTTCCACATGAACGGCGCGCAGTTTTTGGTACAGGCTCTCAAGAAACAGGGTGTGACCCAGGTGTTTGGTTACCCGGGCGGGGCCATCATGCCGGTCTACGATGCCCTGTATGACGGTGGTCTGGCCCATCAGCTCTGCCGCCACGAGCAGGGTGCCGCCATGGCGGCGGTCGGTTATGCCCGCGCCTCCGGTCAGGTGGGGGTCTGTATCGCCACCTCCGGCCCCGGCGCTACCAATCTGGTGACCGGTCTGGCGGAGGCGCTGCTCGATTCTGTGCCGCTGGTGGCCATCAGCGGTCAGGTGCCCTGTTCCGCCATCGGTACCGATGCGTTTCAGGAGGTCGACGTGCTCGGCATGTCCCTCTCCTGTACCAAGCACTCCTTCATGGTGACCGATGCCGCCGATCTGGGGCGGGTGCTGGCAGAAGCCTTCGTCATCGCCACCGAAGGGCGTCCGGGTCCGGTGCTGATCGATTTTCCCAAGGATGTGCAACTTGCGGCCGTGCCGCCCCAGAGCCCACTGTTTGCGGTGGAAGAGCCAGAGGCGCTCAACCCCTCGGAGTTGGCCGCAGCCCGCACTCTGATCGCCGCAGCCGAGCGTCCGGTGCTTTACGTCGGTGGCGGAGTGGGCATGGCCAATGCCGAGCAGCAGTTGCGCGACTTTGCCGCCGCCACCGGCATGCCTGCGGTCACCACCCTCAAGGGGATCGGCGCGCTTGACCCCGACAGCCCCGTCTACCTCGGCATGCTCGGCATGCACGGCACCAAGGCGGCCAACTATGCGGTGCAGCAGTGCGACTTGCTGCTGGTAGTGGGCGCCCGTTTCGACGACAGGGTGACAGGCAAGCTGGAGCAGTTTGCCCCCGAGGCGAAAGTGATCCATCTCGATGTGGATGCCGCCGAGTTCGGCAAGCGCCGCGCCGCCGAGGTGGGGATCACCACGGATCTCAAGCGGGTGTTGCCCGCCCTCGCCATGACTCTCGACATCGCCCCCTGGCGTGAACACTGTGCCGCCATGGCCCGCGAATATGCGTTTCGCTACGACCATCCGGGTCAGGCCATCTATGCCCCGGCTCTGCTCAAGCAGCTCTCTGCCCGGCTGCCGGAGAGCAGCGTGGTGGCCTGCGACGTGGGTCAGCATCAGATGTGGGTAGCCCAGCACATGCGCTTCACCAGCCCGCGCAACCACCTCTCCAGCGCCGGTCTCGGCACCATGGGCTTTGGTCTGCCCGCCGCCATCGGCGCCAAGATGTCGCGCCCGGAGGATGAAGTGGTGCTGGTGAGCGGTGATGGCTCTTTCATGATGAACGTGCAAGAGCTCGGCACCATCCGCCGGGCCCAGCTCAAGGTGAAGATGGTGCTGCTGGATAACCAGCGCCTCGGCATGGTGCGCCAGTGGCAGGAGCTGTTCTTCGACGGCCGCTACAGCGAGACCATCCTCTCCGACAACCCCGACTTCGTCGCCCTGGCTGCTGCTTTCGGCATCCCCGGCGAGACCATCACATGCAAGGAGCAGATAGCCGGAGCCCTCGATCGCCTGCTGAAGAGCGAAGGCGCCTACCTGCTGCATGTGGCTATTTCAGAGGAAGAAAACGTCTGGCCCCTGGTTCCGCCGGGAGTCGCCAACCACCAGATGATGGAGCAACGCCCATGAACCCGCACACCCTTGCCCAGCCAGTATTTGCACAGCACACCCTGCATATCCACGCCCAGCCCAGACCGGAAGTGATGGAGCGGGTGCTGCGGGTGGTGCGTCACCGCGGCTTCAATCTCTGCGCCTTGAATATGGAGCAGGATTGCCAACAACTGCGGATCACGGTTACTGTCGAGTCGGTGCGTCCCATCCAACAGTTGTGGAGCCAGCTGGTGAAGCTGGTGGACGTCTCCCGGGTCGATGCACTGGAACAGCAACCCCGGATCAGAGCTTAAGGAGCCAAGCCAATGTCACAGCCTTCCCAATCCGCCACTCACCCCCAATACATCTGGTTCAACGGCAAACTGGTGCCCTGGCAGGATGCCCAGGTGCACGTCATGAGCCACGCCCTGCACTACGGCTCCTCGGTGTTTGAGGGTGTGCGCGCCTACGACACCCCCAAGGGCACCTGCATCTTCCGTCTGCAGGAGCACACCCGCCGCCTGTTCGACTCCGCCAAGATCTACTGGATGGACGTCCCCTACAGCGAGTCCGAAGTGAATGAAGCCTGCCGCACCGTGGTGCGCGAGAACGGCCTGAAGAGCGGCTATCTGCGCCCGCTGGCCTTTGTCGGCAACGTGGGGCTGGGGCTGCATCCGCCGCTGGATGCCAAGGCTGACCTGATGGTGGCTGCCCTGCCGTGGGGCGCCTATCTGGGGGAAGAGGGGCTAAAAAATGGGGTGGATGTCTGCGTCACCTCTTGGAACCGACTCGCTCCCAACACCATTCCCACCGGCGCCAAGGCGGGGGGCAACTATTTGTCATCCCAGCTGATCAGCCGCGAAGCCAAGCGCAACGGCTTCGCCGAGGGGCTGGCGCTGGACGTGAACGGCTACCTGAGCGAAGGGGCGGGGGAGAACCTGTTTCTGGTGAAGAACGGCGTGCTGTTCACCCCGCCCGCTACCGCCGCCATCCTGCCCGGTATCACCCGCGACACCATCATGACGCTGGCCCGCGATCTGGGTTACGAGGTGCGCGAGCAGGCGCTGCCCCGCGAGGCGCTCTATGTGGCGGACGAAATCTTCATGACCGGCACGGCCGCCGAAGTGACCCCGGTGCGCTCCGTCGATCGGATGAAGGTGGGCGCTGGCAGCCGTGGCCCGGTGACCGAGCAGTTGCAAAACGCCTTCTTCGGCCTGTTCAACGGTCAGACCGAGGACAAGTGGGGCTGGCTGACGCCAGTCAACGACTGATAAGAGAGGGGAGGCGCCATGCCTCCCCGAGTCGCTTCCGGTGAGAGCTTCCCAGAGGAGTCTTCACCAGGGTCGATTCCGATCCACTCGTATCATCACCGCATAACGCATCGAGCCCATATGGGTATTCAGGGAGTAGAGACATGCCGAAGTTGAGATCCGCCACCACCACCCACGGACGTAACATGGCCGGGGCCCGCGCCCTGTGGCGTGCCACCGGAATGACCGATCAGGATTTCGGCAAACCCATCATCGCCGTGGTCAACTCCTTTACCCAGTTTGTACCGGGCCACGTCCACCTCAAGGATCTGGGCCAGCTGGTGGCCCGCGAAATCGAAGCCGCAGGCGCGGTGGCCAAGGAGTTCAACACCATAGCGGTGGATGACGGCATCGCCATGGGCCACGGCGGCATGCTCTACTCCCTGCCGTCGCGTGAACTGATTGCCGATTCGGTGGAGTACATGGTCAACGCCCACTGCGCCGACGCCATGGTCTGTATCTCCAACTGCGACAAGATCACCCCGGGGATGCTGATGGCCGCCCTGCGCATCAATATCCCGGTCATTTTCGTCTCCGGTGGCCCGATGGAAGCGGGCAAGACCAAGCTCTCCGATCAGATCATCAAGCTGGATCTGGTGGACGCCATGATTCAGGGCGCCGATCCCAAGGTATCAGACGCCCAGAGCGAACAGGTAGAGCGCAGCGCTTGCCCTACCTGCGGCTCCTGCTCCGGCATGTTTACCGCCAACTCCATGAACTGTCTGACCGAAGCGCTCGGCCTCTCCCAGCCGGGCAACGGCTCCATGCTGGCGACCCACGCCGATCGCGAGCAGCTGTTCAAGCTGGCGGGTCAACGCATCGTGACCCTGGCCAAGCGCTGGTATGAACAGGATGACGAGACCGCCCTGCCGCGCAATATCGCCACCAAGGCGGCGTTCGAGAATGCCATGGCACTGGATATCGCCATGGGTGGTTCCACCAATACCGTGCTGCACCTGCTGGCAGCTGCGCAGGAGGCGGGCGTCGACTTCACCATGGCCGACATCGACCGCATGTCCCGCAAGGTGCCGCAGCTGTGCAAGGTGGCGCCCTCCACCCAGAAGTACCATATGGAAGATGTGCACCGCGCCGGTGGCGTGGTGGCGATTCTGGGCCAGTTGGAAAAAGCGGGTCTGGTACACGGCGATACCCGCACCGTGTTGGGTTGCTCCCTTGTCGAACAGCTCAATGAATATGACGTCAGCCGCCAGCCGAGTCAGGAGGTGGTGGACTTCTACCGCGCTGGCCCGGCCGGGATCCGCACCACCAAGGCGTTCAGTCAGGATTGCCGCTGGCCGGAGCTGGATCTGGACAGAGCCGAGGGCTGCATCCGCTCGCTGGATAACGCCTACAGCCAGGAGGGCGGCCTCGCCGTGCTCTCCGGCAACCTCGCAGTCAATGGCGCCATCGTCAAGACCGCCGGAGTGGATGAGGAGAACCTCACCTTCCGTGGCCCGGCCCGGGTGTTCGAGAGCCAGGAGAGCGCGGTGAACGGCATCCTCGACGGCACAGTGAAAGCGGGCGAGGTGGTGGTGATCCGCTACGAAGGGCCGAAAGGGGGCCCCGGCATGCAGGAGATGCTCTACCCCACCACCTATCTGAAATCCATGGGATTGGGCAAGGCGTGCGCCCTGATTACCGATGGCCGTTTCTCCGGCGGCACCTCGGGCCTCTCCATCGGCCATGTCTCGCCGGAAGCAGCCTCTGGCGGCACCATCGGTCTGGTGGAGGATGGCGACATCATCAGCATCAACATTCCGGCTCGCAGCATGGTGCTGGAGGTGGCCGACAGCGTGCTGGCTGCCCGCCGTGTCGCCGTCGAGGCTCGTGGCTGGAAGCCGCTCGATCGTCAGCGCCAGGTCTCCTTTGCCCTGCGCGCCTACGCCATGTTCGCTACCAGCGCCGACAAGGGTGCGGTGCGCGATCGCTCGATGCTGGGGGAGTAAATCATGGTCTCTGCGGCTGATTATCTACGCAAGGTGCTGCTCTCTCCCGTCTACGAGGCGGCGCGAGTGACCCCGTTGCAAACGTTGAAAAAACTCTCCGAGCGGCTCGGCAACCATGTCAGTCTGAAGCGGGAGGATCTGCAACCGGTCCACTCCTTCAAGCTGCGCGGTGCCTATCACAAGATCGCCACCCTGACCCAGGAGCAGAAGGATCACGGCGTCATCGCTGCCTCTGCGGGTAACCATGCGCAGGGAGTCGCCCTGTCTGCCGCCAAGCTCGGCATCAAGGCGATCATCGTGATGCCCAAGACCACGCCGGACATCAAGATCGATGCGGTGCGCCGTCAGGGCGGCAACGTCATGCTGTTTGGCAACAGCTTCGACGAGGCCTATGCCGAGAGCCGCCGCCTCGCCGAGCTGGAGGGTTACACCCTGATCCCGCCGTTTGATGACGTCGAGGTGATCGCCGGACAGGGCACCATCGGCAAGGAGCTGCTGGATCAGGACATTCACCTCACCCACGTCTTCGTGCCGGTGGGGGGCGGCGGGCTGGCCGCCGGGGTGGCGGTCTATATCAAGCAACTGCTGCCGGATGTGAAGGTGATCGGGGTGGAAGCTGAAGGGTCTGCCTGCCTCAAGGCGGCCATGGCGGCGGGCGAGCCGGTCAATCTGGAGCGGGTCTCCCTGTTTGCCGATGGGGTGGCGGTCAGGCGCATCGGCGAGGAGACCTTCCGCCTCTGCAACCAGTATCTGGACGAGGTGGTGACCGTCTCCAACGACCAGATCTGTGCCGCGTTGAAAGACATCTTCGACGACTGCCGCGCCATCGCCGAGCCTTCGGGGGCATTGTCGCTGGCGGGCCTCAAGGCCTACAGCGAGCGGGAGCAGGTGAAAGGGGGGCGGATGGCGGCCATTCTGTCCGGTGCCAACGTCAACTTCCACAGCCTGCGCTACGTGTCGGAGCGCTGCGAGATCGGCGAGAAGCGCGAGGGCATGCTGGCGGTGACCATCCCCGAGCGCAAGGGGGCCTTCCTCGACTTCTGCCGCCAGCTCGGGCCCCGTATGGTGACCGAGTTCAACTATCGCTATTCGGATGCGGTGCAGGCGTCGCTGTTTGTCTCGGTGCGCCTCACCGGCGGTGACGAGGAGCTGGGCCAGATCATCGATCAGCTCGGCGGCAACGGCTATCCGGTGGTCAACATGACCGAGAGCGAGCTTGCCAAGAATCACGTGCGTTACATGATTGGCGGCCGCCCGGCCCGGCCCCTCGGCGAACGTCTCTACAGCTTCAAGTTTCCGGAGCAGCCGGGCGCCCTGATGCGTTTTCTGGAGACCCTGGGCTGTCGCTGGAACATCAGCCTGTTCCACTACCGCAACCACGGTGCCGACTACGGCCGGGTGCTCTGCGCCTTCGAACTGCCGGACGAAGACGTGGCCGCCTTCCACGACTACCTGCACGAGATTGGCTACCGTTGGAAAGAGGTGAGCGACGACCCCGCCTACCGGCTGTTCCTGGCCAGTTGAGCAAGTGGGGCTTCAACTACTCATCCGAAGGGAGGCGTGATGCCTCCCTTTTCTATTGCTGCGTGTGGATAGGTCCACTCCGTACGACGCAAGGTCATGGTTTAACTGGTAAAACCATGTGAACCAGTATGCTGGTGATTTTTACGCCGGATATTGCTGGCAAGCTCACACTCCTGATGAGCTGGTCATTTGAGGCTGTGACAGGATGGGATACCCTGAATAGCGGAGAGGCCGCCTGACGGCTTCACACAGGGAAAGTGCGCACTCAGGCGCCCATAACGACTTATTGCAGAGGCGAAAATATGAATAAATCCATGCTTGCCGTATTGGTCAGTGGTCTGCTGGCGGCCGGGGCCGTTCAGGCCGCCGCTCAGGACAACACCTGGTATGCCGGCGGCAAGGCCGGTTGGTCCAAGTATTTTGACGTCGACCAGAAGCAGGTGGTCTCCAGCACGCTGGGGGCTCTGGGCAATACAGGTACCAGTCAGGATTCCCTTGGGTTGGGCGCTTTTGCCGGGTATCAGGTTAACCCCAACCTGGCGTTCGAACTGGGTTATGACTGGTTTGGCAAGTACACCTCATCCGGCGAGCTGAGTGGAGTCAAAATCGAAGGCGAAGCGAAGAGCCAGATGGTTCAGGCCACCATGAAGATTGGTTTCCCGGTCAACGATGTGCTTGATCTGTATGGGCGGATCGGTGGTGGTTATGCCTGGACCAACAATGAGCTGTCAGCTCAGACTGCTACTGATTTCGTCAAGGATAGTGGTAACAAGCACGGGGCTGCCTTTGTCGGTGCCCTGGGTGCCGAGTACTCCATCGACCAGAACTGGGCCGCTCGTCTGGAGTATCAATACACCACGCCGCTAGGTGATGCCTCCCTCGATCGCTCCGGCATCGAGATGGACAACGGTCTGCTCTCCTTTGGCATGCTCTACCGCTTCGGTCAGGTGGGTGCCCCGGTTGTGGCGCCTGCCCCTGTGGTCGCTGAACCGGCTCCGGCCGTGGTGGTCGCTCCCAAGGAGTTCAGCCTGAGTTCCGATGTGCTATTCGAGTTCAACAAGGCAACCCTGAAGCCGGCCGCCAATCAGGCGCTCGACGCCCTGTTTAGCCAGATTGTGGCAGCCAACCCGAAAGATGGCGTCGCGACCGTGATCGGTTATACCGACCGCATCGGCTCCGACAACTACAACCTGGCGCTCTCCGAGAAACGGGCCCAGAGCGTGGCCAGCTATCTGGTATCCAAAGGCTTGTATGCCGACAAGGTGCGGGTCGAGGGACGTGGCAAGGCCAATCCGGTCACTGGCAACAGCTGCGCCAGCCGCGCCAAACAGGAGCTGATTTCCTGTCTGGCTCCGGATCGCCGGGTGGAAATCCATCTGGAAGGGGTTTCCCAGCCAGCCCAGTAAGCGGTGCGACGGGGTAAATAAATGCAAAAACGGGAGGCTTGGCCTCCCGTTTTTTTATGCTGTGCGTGTGGTGTCGAGCTTCAGAGCTTGAACAGCGGGCGCAGGCGGATGCCGATCAGGCTGCCAGCGAGGGCCATCAGCATCCAGACCCAGCCGTGCAGGCTGCCGGAAGCGGTGCCGTCAAAGAAGCCGCCGAGGTTGCAGGCGCTATACATGGCACCCATCCCCATCAGCAGGCCGCCGATGATGGAGGCCAGACTGTTGCCAAGCCGCATCGGGGCAAAGTTGCCACCACCGCTAATGCAGCGCGCCAGCATGGCCCCCAGAATGCCGAGCCAGAACATGCCGACCATGGGATTGATGAAGAGCGGCTGGGCCAGAGTGGGATTCCCTTCGTACAGGCCAAACAGGGAGGCGCCACGCAGCGCCATGTCATAGACGGCCCCGGTGATGGTCCAGGCCGAGCCGTGCAGGGCGACCACGGAAGAGTTGAGCAGGGCGATGATGATGCCGCCGGTCAGTACGGTGAAGCGGCCATCGCGCCAGAACAGGTTGCCACCGCTGAAGATGGGCTTGAGTTCGCCAGTGCGCTTGAGCTCGCTCTTGCGAAACAGCAGGAACAGTACGGCGACCAGCGCCAGGTTAAGCAGCATGCCGCTCCAGATATTGCCGGTCAGGTCTTTGGCCAGCACCACATGGCTGGAGAAGGTGGCCTCCAGTTCGGGGCGGAACTGGTTGCTGATGAGAGTACCGATGCCGTAGCAGATCAGCACCAGCCAGAAGCGGGGTTGCCCTTCGCCGCAGCAGTAAAGGGTGCCGGTGGCGCAGACGCCAGCCAGCTGCATGCCGATGCCGAACAGGAAGGCACCGACGATGAAAGGAATGCCGATAGCCATCACGTTGCCCACCATGGCATCGCCAAACAGGGCGTGACTAAAGGAGAGGAAGGTGGTGAACAGCAGAATTTCGATGGCGATGGTGAGCAGGTGAACCCGCACGTAGTAGCTGTTGCGCTTGGTCAGCATTTCACGCCAACCGAACACGATGCCGAAGCGGCTGAAGGAGAGGGTGAAGCCGAAGCCGAATCCGATAAGAGCCATCAAGGCCCATTTCATGCCAAAGGTAGTGCTTAACCAGATTAACGCTCCCCCCGCGAGTGCCACGATGGGGAGCGACCATTTTCGATTCATACCAGTTTGATCCTTATGGTTGGTTGGGATTGAGAGAGGGCGGATCCTATTCCCTCATGGAGCCCAACGCCACCCATTTTGCCGGTACAGACGAAAATTCAGGCGCTGTATAGTGCCCAGCGCCGATAGTTAATGGTGGGTGGCATCGAGGTTGAAGTGGCGAGTCTGCCTGGTCAGGATGCGGGCGTGCTGGGCAACCATGCCTGCCTCCTCGGCGGCGTGGCTGGCGCTCTGATTGACTTCGGCCGCCAGACGGGACATCTCGCCGACCTGATGGTGGATCCCCTGAATGAGGCGGGTCTCATCGGTCATCAGCTGATCGACCTGGGCTATGCGCTGGTTGATCTCCTCGCAGCTCTGTTCGATTAGGGTGACGCTCTGGCGTGCCGTCATCGCGTGGGTGACCGCTTGTTCGACCCGAGCCAGCTCGGTATTCATCTCGCTGGCGGCGCGCAGGCTGACATCCTGGATCTTGCCGATGATGGTGTTGATCTCGGTGGTGGCGCTGCCGGTGCGGGTCGCCAGCGAGCGCACTTCATCGGCCACCACGGCAAAACCGCGTCCCTGTTCACCGGCTCGGGCAGCTTCAATCGCAGCGTTCAGCGCCAGTAGATTGGTCTGCTCCGCAATATCGTGAATGGCGCCCGCCAGTCCGGCAATCTGCTGCGAGAGCCCGGCCAGATCCGAAATGGTGTGGGATACCCGCTTTACCCCCGCCGCTTGCTCATCGATCACTTGCTCCACGGTGTGAATGATGTGGGTGGTCTCTTGTGCGCGGGTGGCTGACAGCAGGGTCAGCTCCCCCACTTGATGCAGCTGACCGCCCGCCTGCTCGATGGAGTGGGTGAGTTGCTCGATGGCCTGTTCGATATGGTGGGCTGCCCCGACCTGCGCCTGACTGTCATTGGCGTGGCGCTGTGCCATGGCGGTCAGGCTGGTGGCGCGATCATCCAGTGTAGTGGCACTGCGCTGCAGGGACTCCACCAGGGTGGCAAGCTGGTCGCGCATGGCCCCGATCTGGCGGATCAGCTCACCGATGGCATCGAGGCCCGGTTCCGGCATGGGGCGGTTCAGTTCCCCTTCTGCGATGGCTGCCGTTGCTTTGCCTGCGGCCAGCAGCCGCTGCTGGGTTGGTAAACCCAGCCAGAAGATGAGACCGGTACCAAGCAGGGCGGCGCACAGCAGCAGGCCATAGCAGAGGCGAGTAGTGTCGGCCAGATGCATCATCTGATCGGCAGCATATTGGTTGCCGCTGGTGACGGTCGCATCCACACCGAGGCGATGGGCGCTGTAGATGGCATGAAGGCTCGTGGCAATGCGGGTGGCTGTGGCAATATCACCCGTTTTGATGGCCGGAATAAACTTGGCGTTGAGCAATTGCCAAAACAGCTCCCCCTGCACTTTTTGCTCCCCCAGCAGCAGCTCCTTGAGGGGCTCGTTCAGATTGCTCTCTTGCCAGAAGCGGTTGCGGCTCTCGAACTCTTGCTGGAGCCGGGCGAGGGTTTGCAGCAGGGCCTCCCGCTCTTCCGGTTTGGCATGGAGCAGGGTGTAGACCTGCAACTGGGATTCGATGAGGTAGAGGGGCGGCGGCAGGATGTCGGCGACCACGTCCTTCCCTTGTCCCATCTGGTCTGCTGCGCTCCGGACCGAATAAAGCCCGAAAAAGCTGATGGAGATCAGCGTGATAATAACCATGATCCCCAGAACCTGGCCAAAAAGCAGGGATCTGTCGTGAATGTGCTTGAGCATGTTGCCTCCATTCGGCTCCGTCCATGGATAGCATAGCTCTCTGGCGGGATGGTGCGACTCGGGTGTGGCCTGTTGATGGCGAGTCGGCTCTGGAGAAGGGGAGGTAGCAGTCTGAAAACCGCTGGTGCCACGAAAAAGAACCCCGGCAGATGAGCCGGGGGAGAGGGTTGACGGGGCGGTGTCAGGTCCGGCTTGGCGCAGCTTTGCCGCTGCGTAGACCATCCAGACTGAACAGCACCAGCGCGCTCCAGATGCAGGCGAAGGTGAGCAGCTTGTCCATCGCCAGCGCTTCCCCATAGAGAGTGACCGCGAGGATGAACATCATGCTGGGGCCAATGTACTGGAAGAAGCCCAGGGTGGAGAGCTTGAGCCGGGTCGCGGCGGCAGTGAAGCAGAGCAGGGGTGCCGTGGTGACGGCGCCAGCGGCGATCAGCAACAGGTTGAGCTGCCAGCTGTTCTCCGTCATGTGGCTGGTCGGACTGTCGGCAAAGCCCCACAGATAGATGGCCGCAGGCGGCAGCATGATCATGGTTTCGATCAGCAGACCGGTGAGGGCATCGAGGGCCAGTTTTTTGCGCACCAGACCATAGATGGCAAAGCTTGATGCCAGCACCAGCGCAATCCAGGGCAAAGAGCCAAAGGCGATGAGCTGGATCGCCACCCCGGCAAAGGCCAGCGCGACCGCCCACCACTGCAGGCGGCGCAGCTTCTCGCTCAGAAACACCATCCCCAACAGTACGTTGAACAGCGGGTTGATGTAGTAGCCGAGGCTGGCATCCAGCATATGGCCGTTGTTGATGGCCCAGATAAACAGCAGCCAGTTGCCGCCGACGGTGACCGAAGTAAACGCCAGGGTGAGCAGCACTTTTGGCTGGCGCAGCACCGCCTGCACCTTGTGCCACTGACGGCCTGCCAGGGTGAGCACCAGCAGCAGCACGCAGGACCAGATCATCCGGTGGGTCAGGATCTCGGCGGCCGGGACGGCAGAGATGGTCTTGAAATAGATGGGGGCTATGCCCCAAAGGGTATAGGCGCACAGGGCGTAGATAACGCCCTGACGCTGGATCTGTTGCGGCATGCGGATGACCTTTACTGAAGCGTTGGATGCGGGAAAACATCACAAAAAATCAGTGTAGCGATCCTTTTGCGGGGAAAGAAGCGAATAAACGCAGTTTGAGGAGAAGGAAAAGTGTGGCTGGCCGGTCAGCCTTTACCGCGGCGGATCTTGTCGACGTCCATCAACAGCCACAACATCAGGGCGATGGCGGAGATCCAGGGGCCCCAGGTCACGTAGGCCTCGCCGTGCCCCAGCACGAAGAACAGCAGGGGCAAACCGATCACCAGAAAAAGTACGCTTCCCAGAAAAAATAGCATTTTGTCTTTATATTTAACATGTTGGCTTTTTTATCATTATAAGGATTGAGCTCGGTGATGGAAGGCCAAAAATGCAAAAGGGGGATTTCTCCCCCTTTTTGATCCGATAGCGCTGCTTTGTCGTGCTATTCCAGCTGAATCCAGGTGCTTTTCAGCTCGGTGTACTTCTCCAGTGCATGCAGCGACTTGTCGCGGCCGTTGCCGGACTGCTTGAAACCGCCAAACGGCATGGTCATGTCGCCACCGTCCCAGTTGTTGACGAACACGGTACCGGCGCGCAGGGCGCGCGAGCCTTTCACCGCCTTGTTGAGATCCGCCGTCCAGATCGCCGCCGCCAGCCCGTAGTCGGTGTCGTTGCCCAGCGCGATTGCCTCTTCCAGGGTATCGAAGCCGGTCACTGCCAGCACAGGGCCGAAGATCTCCTCGCGGAAGATGCGCATCTGCGGGGTCACCTCGTCGAAGATGGTGGGCTCGATATAGAAGCCGCCGCTTCCGGTATTGGTGCGGTTACCCCCCAGCAGCAGTTTGGCCCCCTCCTGTTTGCCAATCTCGATATAGCGCAGCACCTGCTCCATCTGGATGTGGTCCACCATGGCGCCGATGCGGGTTGCCGGGTCGAGCGGGTCGGCTGAAATCCACTCCTTGGCGTGGGCCAGCAGCCGCTCCATAAATTGCGGTTTGATGCTGTTTTGTACCAGCAGGCGAGAGGCGGCGGTGCACACCTCGCCCTGGTTGTAGAAGATGGCGCCAGCGGCGCTCTTGGCGGCGGCGTCCAGATCCGGCGCATCCGCCAGTATGATGTTGGGGCTCTTGCCGCCGCACTCCATAAAGGCGCGCTTGAGGTTGGATTTGCCGGAGCACTGCACCAGATGTTTGCCGATCTTGGTGGAGCCGGTGAAGGTGATGCAGTCCACATCCATATGCATGGCCAGCGCCTCACCCACGGTGTGGCCAAAGCCCGGCAGCACGTTGAACACGCCGTCCGGAATGCCCGCCTCCTTGGCCAGACCCGCGATGCGCAGGGCGGTCAGGGGGGATTTTTCGGAAGGCTTGAGGATCACCGAGTTGCCGGTAGCGAGTGCCGGGCCCAGCTTCCAGCAGGCCATCACCAGTGGGAAGTTCCACGGCACGATGGCGGCGACCACCCCGAGCGCTTCGCGGGTCACCAGCGCCAGAGCAGACTCCTCTACCGGGGCGACCTGATCGTAAATCTTGTCGATCGCTTCGGCGTTCCAGGCGATGCAGTTGGCGGCGGCGGGGGCGTCATAGCCCATTGCATCGCCGATGGGTTTGCCCATGTCCAGCGACTCCAGCAGCGCCAGCTCCACCTTGTTGAGGCGCATCAGCTCGGCGAAGCGCTGCATGATCTGCTTGCGCTGTTTCGGGGCCAGCCCGCACCAGCGTTTGTCCTCGAAAGCGGCACGAGCGGCCTGCACCGCCAGTTCGGCATCGGCGGCATCGCAGGCCGCTACCCTGGTCAGCAGCTTGCCGTTGGCCGGGTTGATGCAATCGAAGGTGGCGCCATTGACGGCATCCCGATAGCTGCCGTTGATAAAGGCTTGCGAGGGCAGGGTCAGATGGGCGGCCTTGTGTTGCCACTGGGCCAGGGTCAGGTCACTCATGTTCACTCCTTGAACCGGCAAAAGTCAGTTTCCGCGTATCAATATGCTAAACATCCTGCCGCTTGTAAATCCATCTTGTAACAATTCATTAAACATTGCCCCCCTGCTGACTGGCGTCTGGATGTCAGAAACTGGCGGGGGTGTTGGCCGAAATCAGCATGCACTCCTGCTCGCTACTATTGCGAAAACGGTGGGGGGTGCGGCTGTCGAAGTAGTAGCCGTCCCCGGCGCCCAGCAGGTAGATCTGCTCGCCCACGGTCACTTCAACTTCGCCCTTGATGACGATGCCGCACTCTTCACCCTCGTGGCTCAGCATGTCGTCGCCAGTGTCGGCGCCCGGTGGCAGTACCTCTTGCAACATGCCGATAGCGCGGTTGGCACGGCTGTGTCCGACCAGCCGATAGCTGATGGGGTGGGTGCCGAGATCCGGCATATCCGCGGCGCGGAAGATCACTTCGGTGCCCATTTCGGTCTCTTCGGTGAAGAAGCTGGCCAGCGACATGGGGATGCCTTCCAGCACCTTGCGCAGGGAGGCGACAGAGGGGCTCACCTGATTTTTCTCGATCTGGGAGATAAATCCGTTGGTCACACCGGAGCGCTTTGCCAGCTCGCGCTGGGAGAGGGCTGCCTTGGTGCGAACCGCCTTGAGGCGGTGACCGATATCCATCTATAGACACTCCTTGACTGTTTACTATTATTAAAATTGTGTTAAATATCTTATACCACCCTGTTGATGCGTCTAGCTAGGGGTGGCACCAGACAGGGCGATAACGGGCCCTTTTTTATGGATTCAGGTGTTTAATTTAATAGGCATTGGCCGCCAGTTGCTAAACACCTTAAGGATGAGGTGACCATGAAACCGATCAGCGACATCAATACGCCCTCCGACATGTCTGCCTTCTGGATGCCGTTCACCGCCAACCAGCAGTTCAAGGCGGCGCCGCGCATCCTGAAGTCGGCAGAGGGGATGTATTATCACTCAGAGGATGGCCGCAAGATACTGGATGGCACCGCCGGACTCTGGTGTTGCAACGCGGGCCATGGTCGGCGCGAGATTGCCGAGGCGGTCTCCCAGCAGATTTCCCACCTCGATTTTGCCCCCACATTCCAGATGGGCCACCCCCTGCCGTTCGAGCTGGCCAACCGACTGGTGGAGATCGCTCCCAAGGGCTTTGGCCACGTCTTCTATACCAACTCCGGCTCAGAGTCGGTCGATACCGCGCTCAAAATCGCGCTGGCCTGGCAGCGGGCTCGCGGTCAGGGCACCCGCACCCGGCTGATTGGCCGCGAGCGTGGCTATCACGGGGTCGGTTTTGGCGGTATCTCGGTAGGGGGCATTCCCGGCAACCGCAAGTGGTTCGGCTCCCTGCTGACCGGGGTGGATCATCTGCCCCATACCCTCAACATCGCCAAAAATGCCTTCACCAAAGGGCTGCCCGAGGAGGATGTGGCGCTGGCCGACGAGCTGGAGAAGATCGTCTTTCTGCACGATGCCAGCAATATCGCGGCGGTGATCGTCGAGCCCATCGCTGGCAGTACCGGCGTGCTGATGCCGCCCAAAGGCTACCTCAAGCGGCTGCGGGAGATCTGTACCAAGCACGGCATCCTGCTGATTTTTGACGAGGTGATCACCGGTTTCGGTCGCCTCGGTTCCCCCTTTGCCGCCCAGGAGTTCGATGTCATCCCCGACATGATCACCTGCGCCAAGGGGCTCACCAACGGCGCTATCCCGATGGGGGCGGTGCTGGTGCAGAAGCATATCTATGACGACATGATGGCGGCAGGCAAGGGGGCCATCGAGCTGTTCCACGGCTACACCTACTCCGGCCATCCGGTGGCTGCGGCCGCGGGTCTGGCGACCCTCGAGATCTATCGCAACGAGAACCTGCTCAGCCGCGCCGCCGATCTGGCGGGCTACTGGGAGGAGGCGGCCCATTCGCTGAAGGGCTGCAAGCATGTGAAGGATGTGCGCAACTACGGGCTGGTGGCGGGCATCGAGCTGGAATCCATGCCGGATGCGCCGGGCAAGCGCGCTTATGAAGTGTTTGTGCGCTGCTTCGAGAAGGGGGCGCTTGTCCGCGTCACTGGCGACATCATCGCCCTGTCGCCACCCCTCATCATCGAGCGCAGCCAGATCGACGATCTCTTCACCCTGCTGCAGGATGCCCTGCAGGCACAACCCTAACCCCATTTGACGGCCCCGCCTTGGCGGGGCCCTGCGTTGCCTCGTTTTGACGAGCACAGCGCCACCACGACATCAGTTATCACGGAGGATACATGACATACAGGGTCAGCAACTTCATCAACGGCCAATTGCAGGAGAGTCGCAGCGAGCGGCAAGGGGCCATCTTCAATCCCGCCTGCGGCAAGCAGCAGGGGAGCGTGGGGCTGTCGAGCGCCGCCGAGTGTCAGGAGGCGATCGCCATCGCCGAGCGCGCCTTTGCCGAGTGGTCGCAAACCCCGCCGCTGGTGCGGGCCCGGGTCTTTTTCCGCTTCAAGGAGTTGATGGAGCAGCACAGGGACGAGCTGGCCCAGCTCATCAGCCGCGAACACGGCAAGGTCTTCTCCGATGCGCAGGGTGAGTTGACCCGCGGGCTGGAGGTGGTGGAGTTTGCCTGCGGCATTCCCCATCTGCTCAAGGGGGAGCACTCCCTCAACGTCGGCCGTGGGGTAGACAGCTACTCCATGATGCAGCCGGTGGGGGTCTGTGCCGGTATCACCCCGTTCAACTTCCCGGCCATGGTGCCGCTCTGGATGTTCCCGGTTGCTATCGCCTGCGGCAACACCTTCATTCTCAAGCCCTCCGAGAAGGATCCCTCCCTCTCGTTGCGGATGGCCGAGCTGCTCAAGGAGGCCGGTCTGCCGGACGGCGTGCTCAACGTGGTGAACGGTGACAAGGAGGTGGTGGATGTGCTGCTGACCGATCCGCGAGTGGGGGCCGTGTCGTTTGTCGGCTCCACCCCTATCGCCCAGTACATCTATGCCACCGCCTCTGCCCACGGCAAGCGGGTGCAGGCGTTGGGCGGCGCCAAGAACCATATGGTGGTGATGCCGGATGCGGATCTCGATCAGGCGGTCTCTGCCCTGATGGGGGCCGCTTATGGTGCTGCGGGCGAGCGCTGCATGGCCATTTCGGTGGCCGTGGTGGTGGGTGACGAGACCGCCGATGCGCTGGTGGCCAAGCTGACGCCGCTGGTGGAAAAACTGCGGGTTGGCCCGGGGCTGGGCCAGAGCCCGGAGAACGAGATGGGGCCGCTCATCAGCAAGGAACATCTGGCCAAGGTGCGCGGTTATGTGGATCAGGGGGTGGCCGAGGGGGCTGCGCTGCGGGTTGATGGTCGCTCGCTGAGCCACGACGAGGGTTACTTTATCGGTGGCTGCCTGTTTGACGAGGTGACCCCCGAGATGCGCATCTACCGCGAGGAGATCTTCGGCCCTGTGCTCTCCATCGTACGGGTGCCGGACTACGAGACGGCGCTGCGCCTCATCAACGAACACGAGTACGGTAACGGCACCGCCATCTTTACCTGTGACGGCGACACCGCGCGGGACTTCACGGCGCGGGTGCAGGTCGGTATGGTAGGGGTGAACGTTCCCATTCCGGTGCCGATGGCGTTTCATAGCTTTGGCGGCTGGAAGCGCTCCATCTTCGGGCCGCTCAACATGCACGGGCCGGACGGGGTTCGCTTTTATACCCGGATGAAGACGGTGACGGCGCGCTGGCCCCAGAGCCTGCGCAGTGGTGCCGAGTTCTCCATGCCGACCATGAAGTGACGCGCTGGCGCGTGTTCATGGTCTAACCTCTTGCCCCCGCCGGTCGTTGATTGGCGGGGGCGAACTCTGTAAAGGAACAACAGATGCGATTGGGAATTCTCGATTGTGACCGGCTGGATCCCGATCTGGCGGATCGTTTTGGCCCCGTCTACTCCGAGATGTTTATCAGGGGCTTCGCGGCCCTGGCCCCCGAACTGGAATTTCGGGTCTGGTCGGCTCTCGATGGTGAGCTGCCGGAGGATCTGCATGAGTGTGATGCCTGGCTCATCACCGGTTCGCGCCATGATGCCTATAGCGACATCCCCTGGATTCAGGCGCTGCGGGCGTGGATCCGTCAGGCGCACGATGCCGACGTCAAGCTGGCCGGTGTTTGCTTCGGTCATCAGGTGATCGCCCAGGCGCTGGGTGGCGAGGTGGTGAAGTCCACCAAGGGGTGGGGTCTCGGGGTGTCGGTGCATCCTATGCTGGAAGATGCCCCCTGGATGGCGCCGGCGCGGGATCATATCCGCATTCTGGCCAGCCATCAGGATCAGGTTGCCCTGCTGCCGCCGGGGGCGACCCGGCTGGCGGGCAATGATTTTTGTCCCAACTTCATGTTTTTGCAGGGGGATCACATAGTCGCCATTCAGGGGCATCCGGAGTTCTCGGTGGAGTACAACCGGGCGCTGATCGAGCGGCGCCGTGGCCTGTTGCCCGACGAGCGCTACCAGAGCAGCCTCTCCTCGCTGGAGGGGGAGGTGGATTCGGCGACCATGATGCAGTGGCTGCTGCAGTTTCTGGGGATCCTGCCGCTGCGGGCTGGCGCGGCCTGAGCCCGGTTTGTCAGCTACCCCTTCGGATGCTAGATTTTGTAGCAAAATGAAGGATCAAGCGCTGAGATGTCGGGATCGGATGGTACACTGGCCGCCCATGTGGCGGCCTGTTTGTCTGGCTTGATTGCCGTCCCGGCCTGAGCCAAACCTGTCTGAGCCAAACCAGTGTGAGAGTGTGACGCCTTGAAACTACAGCAATTGAAGTATTTGATCGCGATCCGGGACCACAACCTCAATGTGTCCGTGGCTTCCGATGCGCTCTTCACCAGTCAGCCGGGGGTCAGCAAACAGATTGGCCTGCTGGAGAGCGAGCTGGGGGTGCGGATCTTCGAGCGCCGTGGCAAGCACCTGCACCGCATCACGCCGGTGGGGGAGGAGATCATCAAGTGTGCCGAGGCGATGCTCAACATCGAGAGCAAGATCAAGGCGATCTCCCGCGAGTATCTGGACCCGACCGTGGGCACCCTCAATATTCACACCACCCACACCATCGCCCGCTATCTGCTGCCCAAGTCGGTCACCTACTTCACCAAGAAGTACCCCAAGATCTCGTTCCACCTCCATCCGGTGATGTCGGCGAGCAAGGAGCAGATCAGCAAGGGTTACTCCGATTTCTCCATCGTTGCCCACGAGATTGGCTTCGACAAGGAGCTGATCGCGCTGCCCGCCTACCTCTGGACCCTCTCGCTGGTGGTGCCGCAGGATCACCCGCTGGCCAAGGTGAAGAAGCCGACCCTGGAGCAGCTCTGCCACTACCCGATCCTCAGCTACGAGAGCGGGGCTACCGGCCGTCAGGTACAGGACGAGGTATTCCATGCCGCCGGTCTCACCCCGAGCTACTACATGACGGTGATGGATGCCGGGGTGATCAAGCGCTACGTGGAGCTGGGCTTTGGCATCGGCATCATCTCCTCGCTGGTCGCCAATGACACAGATGCCCCTGGGCTGGTCTCCATCAATCTGGAGCACCTGTTCAAGCCCTGCCCGGCGCAGATCTGCTTCAGCAAGAGCATCCTGCTGCAGAACTACATGTATGACTTCATCAGCTCATTCTCACCTCACCTCACCAAGGAGGTGATCCAGAGCGTGATGCAGCAGCCGACTCAGGCTCGCATCGACGAGCTGCTGGCCGGGGTAGAGCTGCCCATCTATTGATCCCGATCGGATTCCCGATCGCTGCCGGTTGTCTCTTCTGTCAGGCTGGGCTCTACTCGGGGTTCAGCCTGTCTCTTTTGGGCTATCTCCATCGTCCGAGGTCTCTATGTCCCGCATTTTGCTGCTTGCCAATCTCAACTGTGATCACGTGCTCTCCCTCTCCGAACCGCTGGTGGCGGGGGCCCGGCTGCAATATGTGGATCAGGGGCGCAGGTTGGGAGGTGGCGCGGCCAATACCGGCATCGGGCTGGTGTGGGCGGGTCACGAGGTGACCATCGCCTCCCGTATCGGGCTGGACGAGACCGGCGACTGGTTGCTGGAGCAGGCGGCTGGTTACGGGCTGGATTGCAGCCATGTGGAACGCTTTGGTGGCGAGACCGGTGAACTGCTCATTTTGGTGGACTCCACTGGGGAGCGCACCATACTGCGTCGGCCGCGGCGCCCGGATGTGCCGGGCGATTTGCCGCTGGAGGGGGTGGATTGCCTCTATGTTAACTATCCCGGCACCGCCATCATCAGCTACATGCGCCAGATGCTCGGCAAGAGCTTCGTGGTGGCCCAGTATCCCAAAGGGGGGCAGGCCCGCCGTCCCTGCCATGTGCTGGTGGCCTCCCGCTCCGATCTCGGAGAAGTGAGCGACCCCTGGCAACATGCCCGTCAGCTGGCGGGGGATCAGCTCGAATGGCTGGTGCTGACCGAGGGCAAGGCGGGGGCGGTGGCCATCCACGGTGAGGAGCAGATCCGGGTCGCCGCCCGGCCCGTCTCGGTGGTCGATACCACGGGGGCGGGAGATGCTTTCGCTGGCGGATTGATCCATGGTCTGGCGCGAGGCATGGCAATCAAGGATGCGCTGCAGTGCGCGGTGGACTGGGGCGCGTTTGCCGTCGCCTCCGAGAGCTCCATCCCCTCGGTTGCCCTGAAAAACTGGCTGAAACAGCCCCACTGAGCCACCTCTCTGATGGGCGATTGAGGGTCGGATCGCGGACCATGCAGCAACTCGTAGAGGGGGCTTGGCGAGGGGGACGGTTCGGGAGATTTACCCGCAATAATGCGGGTAAACGCCGGGGTAACCCGGCAAGTTTGCGATCAATCAAAGAAAGTGTCGATTTATGTGCATCTTCATCGACACCCGGTTGTGCTGCTCTTAACCTGTCACTCCGCAACTCAGATTAAGAGACAGGCCCCCTCTGGCAGGCAAGCAGAGGTGAACCGGTTGTCTCCTGCCTCTTAGCTCAATGTTGTCCCCCTGATTTCTGGCTTGTAGTAAGAGGCAAGTGCGACCATGCAACTGACACGATTTACCGACTACGCCCTGCGTACCCTGACCTTCCTGGCGGTTCAGCCGGGGGATCGCCTGTCGACCATTACCGAAGTGGCCGATACCTTCGGCATCTCTCGCAACCATGTGGTCAAGATAGTGCACCAGCTTGGCATCAAGGGGTACATCGAGACGGTGCGTGGCAAGCACGGTGGCATCCGACTCGGTCGCTCAGCGGTCTCCATCAATCTGCGCGATGTGGTGATGGACATGGAGCATGTGCTCTGTCCGGTCGACTGTAAGCGGGAGAACTGCCGTCTCTCCGGTGGCTGCCGCATTCAGGGCATTCTGCGCCGTGCCATGAACGCCTTCCTTGAAGTGCTGGGCGAGTACACCCTGGCCGATGCGGTGCGTGATCCGAACCGTCTCTGCCACCTGCTGGGTATCGAGCAAGAGTCCATCGTGACCATGGCCTGACGGGGCGCACAATAACGAACCAGATATGAAAGGGGCCTGCTGGCCCCTTTTGCTTGTCAGCGACTGCCCGGCTGGCGGATCAGGGTGATGGCGCCGTGCAGGCAGGCGAGGCCGCAGGCGCCGCAGCCATTGCAGGCATCCATATTGACGTTGATGCTGTCAGCGCTGGCCTTGATCGCCTGCTGGGGGCAGGCATCTTCACAGAGCAGGCAGTAGAAGCCCTGCCGTGCCTGACAGCTCTCCTCGATCTGGACCCGGGTCTGCACCTGACGCCCCAGTTGCAGGTCGAGGGCGCCGGTGGGACAGGCTCTGGCGCAGCTGCCGCAGTAGCTGCACTGGCCGCAGGCGAGATCGAGCACCGGCGTACCGGCGATGGGGCTCCCCTCGTACTCTTCCTGGGTGGCTGGTTTGAGCAGACCGCGCGGGCAGGCTTTGAAGCACTCGCCACAGCGGGTGCAGAGGGAGAGGTACTGGGACTCCTCGATGGCCCACGGCGGGCGCGCTTCATGGCAAACCACGGCGGGCTTGCGGGAAGCTTGCCAACCTTGTGTCAGCCAACGGAGGAAATAGTGAGTCATGCTCGCCCCTGATACCTATTAGGGGTTAATTTTATCGAAGTTTCGGGAAGCAGGCCAGAGAATAGCGGCCGTCAGGATCGCAAGCGCAGTTGCCCTTGTGTAAGCTAGGCGAGTCTTTTTACGTGGTTGAATGAAAACATATGTGGCTATTTCTCTGGCGTGCTTCCCTGCTCTATATCTTCCCCCTGCTGATGTGGGGCTACTGCCGCATCAAGGGTATCGAGTTCGCCGAGCTCGATACCGGCGTCAACACCCACAAGTGGGTGGTGCTGGCCGCCTACCTTATCTACGTGCTGCTCTGGCTGCTGGTTAACCGCTATCTCGAGCTCTTCTTGCGTCAGCGGAGCCGTAAATGATCGAGCCCGGGCTCTGGGTCATCCTGCTGCCAGTCGCCCTGCTGGCACTCGGAACAGGCTGGCTTATTGGCCGGCGCAGCAGCACGGCGCAGACTCAGGAGCTGCTGCTGGCACAGGAGCGTTATCAGGCTCTGCAGGAGCGTTTTGACGAGTTGCAGGATGAGCGGCAACAGGGGCAGCAGAAGCTGGATCAGCAGCAGACCCTGCTCATCAAGCTCACCGCCCGTCTCAAGGATGCGGAAGCAACCCTGCGCAGCGAACGGTTGGCCGCCGCCGAGAAGCTGCAACTGCAACAGGAGGCGGAGCAGCGCCTCAGTCAGCAGTTCGAGAACCTTGCCAACCGAATCTTCGAGCAAAACTCCGGCAACTTCCGCGAATTGAACCAGAACAGCCTCGATCTGCTGCTCACTCCGCTCAAGGAGCAGCTGGAGGGCTTCCGCCGTCAGGTAGGGGAGACTTATGCGCAGGAGACGGCCCAGCGCCACAGTCTCAAGTTTGAGCTGGAGCGCCTCGCCGAGCTCAATGCCCGCATGACCGAAGAGGCTGCGGCACTGACCAGAGCCCTCAAGGGCGACAGCAAGCAGCAGGGCAACTGGGGGGAAGTGGTGCTGGCGCGGATCCTCAGCGAGTGCGGTCTGCGCGAGGGTCACGAGTACCACACCCAGGTCAATATCGAGGTGGAGAAGGGCAAGCGTTACCAACCTGACGTCATCGTCCGCCTGCCGCAAGAGAAAGACATCATCATCGACGCCAAGGTGTCGCTGACTGCCTACGAGCGCTGGTACAACGCCGATGACGAGCTGGAGAAGTCTGTTGCACTCAAGGAGCACGTCGCCTCGGTGCGCAACCATATCCGCGAGCTGGGTCGCAAGGATTACCAGCAGTTGCCCGGGGTGCGTACCCTCGACTATGTGCTGATGTTCGTGGCGGTGGAGCCCGCCTTCCTTACCGCGATGGAGGCTGATCCCTCGCTGGTGCGTTACGGTCTCGACAACAACATCCTGCTGGTGAGCCCCACCAATCTGATGGTGGCGCTGCGCACCATCGAAAACCTGTGGCGCTACGAGCGGCAGAACCAGAATGCCCGCCAGATTGCCGAACGGGCCGGTCGTCTCTACGAAAAGCTGCGGCTGTTTGTCGAGGAGATGCAGCAGATGGGCGGCAGCCTGCACAAGGCGCAGGAGAGCTACGACAAGGCGATGGGACGGCTGGTCAACGGCCGTGGCAACCTGATTGCGCAGGTCGAGCGTTTCCGCGAGCTGGGGGTGGAGGTGACCAAGAGCCTGCCCGAGCCGCTGGTTGAGCGGGCGCTGGAGCGTGACAAGGAGCGGGAGTAGTTTTCCCCTGTATCGCCATCAGCAAAAGGCCCAAACCCAGTTTGGGCCTTTTGCCATTTAACTTTGTTAACAGGCGATGGCTCCCATTCCCACTCGTCTTCTGAGTTTTTGGTATTGCTGGCCAAAGCTGGTTGTTTTTAGGTCTGCACTGGTTGGTTGAGCCAATATATGAGCTGCGAGATAAAACATCCCTCGTTGTTTTAATGTCTGCGATCCATATTCCCCCCAACGGCTACCCCCTGTCTCATAGCTCGCTTCTTGCAAGGCGAAGATAACTTTCTCGGTAGGGTATGCGTCTTCCTTACCGAATTGACCGAAAAACGAAGCGCGGAAGTGCCCAACAATATCTGGTGTAATATCCATCAAAAACCCTCTTTGTAAGAAGTAACCTCACGGTTACGTAATTAGAATGAGGGTGTTTGGAGTGTTGCTCAACTCATTGTTTATAATGGTTTTTCATTGACGAATTCGTCATGTGAGGCTTTTGGTTTTATGTCTGACCATGTAACAGGCAAATAAAAACGGCCCACCGAAGTGGGCCGTTGTTATTTGCACTGCCGGTGTTAATCAGCGGCTGGCGGCGCGGGCGCTCAGTTCGGCTTTCTCGCTATCGCTCAGGAAGGCCAGGGTCAGGCCGTTTTGCTGGGCAGTGCGGATCTCGCTCGTCGTCATGCCAGCGGCCGGGGCAGCCACCTCATATTCGTGGGGCAGGTCGATGCCTTCCACCGCCGGATCGTCGGTGTTGAGGCAGGCTAATACACCGGCAGCCAGGAACTGGCGGATCGGGTGCTCGGTCAGACTCGCCACCGTAGTGGTCTGGACGTTGGAGGTGAGGCAGGATTCGATGCCGATGCGGTGCTCGGCCAGATAGGCCATCAGGGCCGGATCCTGAATCGCTTTGACACCGTGGCCGATACGCTCGGCACCCAGCTCGCGAATGGCCTGCCACATGCTCTCGGGGCCAGCCGCCTCACCGGCGTGCACGGTGACGCGCATGCCTGCATCGCGCACCTTGCGGAAGTGGTCGACAAAGAGTTCCCCCGGGAAGCCCAGCTCGTCACCGGCCAGATCGATGGCGACCAGCTTGTCGCGATGGGCCAGACAGGCGGCCAGCTCCTGATTGCACTGCTCGGTGCCGAAGGTGCGACTCATGATGCCGATCAGGTTGGCCTTGATGCCGAAGTCACGGCTGCCCGCGGCCACGCCGTCGATGATGGCTTCCACCACACCCTGCGGGTGCAGCTTATGGGCCATCGCCATATAGGCCGGGCTGAAGCGCAGCTCTGCATAGTCGATACCGGCGCGCAGCAGGTCTTCTACGTTCTCGTAGGCAACCCGGCGGCAGGCGTCGTAGTCGGCCAGCACGGCAACACCCCAGTCCAGCTTCTTCAGGAAGGCGACCAGACTTGGCTCGTTCTCGACGATCTGTACGTGGGGGCGCAGCGCCTCCAGCTCGAAGGCGGGCAGCTGAATATTGTGTTGGCGACCCAGCTCGAGGATGGTCTGCGGACGGATGTTGCCGTCCAGATGGCGGTGCAGGTCGGTCAGGGGGAGAGATCTGTCAATCATGATGGCGCCTTCTTCGAGTCGGGTTTGAAAGCCTGCCATTCTAGGCGGGGCTTTCAAAAAAGATACCCCGTTTGCTGGCAAACGGGGTCTTATTGGTCGGTGATTTATCAAGGCGTGATGGGAATCGTTTTTCCCCGGGACTCAGGAGAGATCGAGTTCCTTCAGCTTGCGGGTCAGGGTGTTGCGACCCCAGCCAAGCAGGCGCGCCGCCTCCTGCTTGTGGCCGTGGGTGTGCTCCAGCGCCGTCTCCAGCATGATCCGTTCGAACTGGGGCATGGCATCGGCCAGGATGTCTGTCTCTCCCAGCGCCAGCTTGCTGGCCACCCACTCCTGCAACTGTTGCTGCCAGCAACCGGGCAACGCCGGTTGACCGGGCTCGGCGTTGTGGGTGATGGGGGTAAGCAACTCGGGGGGAAGATCGCTCACCAGCACCTCCTGCCCGGAGGCCATCACGGTGAGCCAGCGGCAGACGTTCTCCAGCTGGCGCACGTTACCCGGCCAGGGCAGGCGGCTGATATAGGTCTGGGTATCCGGGTGCAGGCTCTTGGCCTCCACATTCAGCTCTTTGGCGGCGCGCAACAGGAAGTGACGGGCCAGCTGGGGAATATCCTCACGGCGCTCCTTGAGAGCGGGGATGTGGATGCGAATGACGTTGAGGCGGTGAAACAGATCCTCGCGAAACTCGCCATCGGCCACTCGTTTCTCCAGATTCTGGTGGGTGGCGGCGATGATCCGCACATCTACCTGTACCGGCTGGTGGCCGCCGACTCGGTAGAACTGGCCATCGGCCAAGACCCGCAGCAGCCGGGTTTGTACATCCAGCGGCATGTCGCCGATCTCGTCGAGAAACAGAGTGCCGCCATCGGCTTGCTCGAAGCGGCCGTGACGGATGTTGTTGGCGCCGGTGAAGGCCCCCTTTTCGTGCCCGAACAGCTCCGATTCGATGAGATCTTTCGGGATAGCCGCCATGTTGAGGGCGATGAAGTTTTTGTGGGCACGCGGGCTGTGCTTGTGCAGGGCATGGGCGACCAGCTCCTTGCCGGTGCCGCTTTGACCATTGATCAGCACCGAGATGCTGGAGCGCGACAGGCGACCGATGGCGCGAAACACCTCCTGCATCGCCGGCGCCTCACCGATGATCTCCGGCGTAGCGGTGGCTTCTTGCTGGCGAGACTTCCGCTTGGTGCGCTGCTCCTTGAGGTGATTCTCGGCGCGGCGCACCAGGGTCACTGCTTCGTCGATGTCGAACGGTTTGGGCAGGTACTCGAAGGCGCCGCGCTGGTAGGCGTTGACCGCGCTGTCGAGATCCGAGTGGGCGGTCATGATGATGATGGGCAGATCGGCCTGACGGCGGTGGATCTGCTCCAGCAGGCTCAGGCCGTCGATGCCCGGCATCCGGATATCGGAGAGGATGACATCGGGCGAGCGCAGCTCAAGGGCGTGCAGCAGCGCTTCGCCATCGGCAAAGCTTTCGCAGTTGAAGCCTTCGCTGCCGAGGGTGCGCTCCAGCACCCAGCGGATAGAGCTGTCATCGTCGACGATCCACACTTTGGCTGTCATGGTGTTCCCTTACTTGCGAAGCGGTAGAAAAATGGTGAATTCGGTGTGGCCCGGCCAGCTGATGCAGTCGATTTTCCCCTTGTGCTGGTCGATCAGGTTCTGGGCGATGGAGAGGCCAAGCCCGGTGCCGCCCTCTTTGCCAGTGATCATGGGATAGAACAGGGTGTCGCGGATGGCGTCCGGAATACCGGGGCCGTTGTCGATGATCTTGATCTCCGCCGCCAGCCGATAGCGCTGGCCGTGGATGGTGATCTGGAAGGCGGTGCGGGTCTTGATGCGGATAAGCCCGGTCTGATCGCCTAGCGCTTCGGCCGCGTTGCGCACTATGTTGAGAAACGCCTGCTGCAGCTGATCCGGCTCCATCTCGAATTCGGGGATGCTGGGGTCGTAATCTCGCTCGATGCGAACAGAGGGCGGCAGCTCCAGCTCCACCAAGCGGCGTACCTGCTCCAGCACCGAATGGACATTGTGCATCTGGTGGCGGCCTGGGCGCTGGGGGCCGAGCAGCCGATCGACCAGTACCCGCAGCCGGTCGGCCTGTTCGATGATGATGCCGGTATATTCGCGCAGGGCCGGGTCTGGCAGCTCTTTTTGCAGCAGTTGGGCCGCGCCGCGCAGGCCACCGAGGGGGTTCTTGATCTCGTGGGCCAGCCCGCGCACCAGCTCCTTGGCGGCCAGCTGCTGGGCATGTTGTTGCTGCTCCTGGCTGATCTTCTTCTGCTGGTCGATCTTGCGCAGCTCCACGACCAGCAGACGCTGTTCGTGGTCGGCCATGGGGGTGGCGCTCAGTTCCACCAGTCGCGGTTCTCCTTCCACCACCAGGGTCACTTCGCTGTCGGTAAAGCCCTGCCCTGAAATGAGGCACTGTTTCAGTCGTTGCAGGTCGAGGGAGATATGCTCCAGCAAATGGGGCAGTTCGATACCGATCAGCCGCCGCTCACTGAGGGAGAGCAGCTGTTCAGCCGCCGGGTTGACGAATTGGATGCAGAGCCGCTCATCCATCAGGATCACGGCGGTCAGCAAATTATCCAAGAGTGTTTTGGCGTTGTCCGAGCGGGTTGGCACAGGTTTCTCCCTAAAACGGTGCTACACACCTGTTATGCACCGATATGGTGCATGGAGTTTACCCGCATCGGTGCGCTATATCACCCCTAGTCCGCTTTGGGGGTGGGTTTGGGAGGCGGCGTCACGCTCGCTCTATGCAGGTAAAAGGTGACTGCACTAGATTTAGCAAGGATCGTACCGTCTTTGGCGAGCAGCTCGAGCTGGGCCTCATGGGCACCGCGATCGACGTTTTCGACGCGGATCGACAGACTGTTGCTGACGATGGGGGCGGCTTTGCCATCCAGAGTCAGGCGCACATCATACTGGCTTGGCGGTTTGGGGCTGATCTGGCCCTGAAAGACGATGTTGCCGGTGTTATCGCGCAAGGTGCTGCCCTGTTCCGGGGAGAGTAGTTCGATCACCAGTTTGGCGGCTTCTTTCTTCTTGTTGGCGTCGACACCGGTCAGGCTGTTGAAGTTATCGACCTGTACCGAGTTGGGTGAGCCGCTGATGAGCGGTGCGACCCGCAGATCGACCTCCCTGGCCTTCTTGCCCGGAGGTGGTGCATCCGTGTAGTGGGTGACGCCATTGCCATCGACCCAGGAGTAAACCTTGGCCGCATCGGCACTGAATGAGGTCAGCAACAGGAGGGTGAGCACCCCTATGCCATGCTTGTTGTTCATCCATCTCTCCTTGACGGTATCTTGCTTAATCCTATCAGAGAAAAAACCCGCCAGATGGCGGGTTTTGTCACGATTAAGCAAGCTGACCGGATTGAAACGGGCAGTCTGTTCCGACTTAGACGGAGTAGTACAGTTCGAACTCCAGCGGGTGCGGGGTCATGCGCACACGGTCAACATCCTGCTGTTTCAGTTCCAGATAGGAGTTGATGAAGTCATCGCTGAACACGCCACCACGAGTCAGGAACTCGCGGTCTGCATCCAGTGCGGACAGCGCTTCGTCCAGAGAACCGGCAACGGTCGGCACTTCTGCGGCTTCTTCCGGCGGCAGGTCATACAAGTTCTTGTCCATGGCGTCGCCCGGATGGATCTTGTTGATGATACCGTCCAGACCGGCCATCAGCTGGGCTGCGAAGGCCAGGTACGGGTTGGCTGCCGGATCCGGGAAGCGTACTTCGATACGACGGGCTTTCGGGCTCGGTACCACCGGAATACGGATGGAGGCAGAGCGGTTGCGGGCAGAGTAAGCCAGCATGACCGGTGCTTCATAACCCGGGACCAGACGCTTGTAGGAGTTGGTGGTCGGGTTGGCGAAGGCGTTGATGGCCTTGGCGTGCTTGATGATACCGCCGATGTAGTGCAGAGCCATCTCGGACAGGCCGCCGTACAGGTCGCCAGCGAACAGGTTGACGCCGTTCTTGGCCAGAGACTGGTGGCAGTGCATGCCGGAGCCGTTGTCACCGAACATGGGTTTCGGCATGAAGGTGACGGTCTTGTTGTAGGCGTGGGCCACGTTGTGGATCACGTACTTCAGCACCTGCACTTCGTCCGCCTTCAGCGTAAGAGTGTTGAAGCGGGTGGCGATCTCGTTCTGACCGGCAGTGGCCACTTCGTGGTGGTGAGCTTCAACGACCTGGCCCATCTCTTCCAGCACCAGACACATGGCGGCGCGGATATCCTGGGAGGAGTCGACCGGCGCAACCGGGAAGTAACCGCCTTTCACGAACGGACGGTGACCCTTGTTGCCATGCTCATAGGCAGTGCCAGAGTTCCATGCGGCTTCTTCAGATTCGATTTTCACGAAGCTGTGGCCCATGGTGTTGGAGAAAGTGATGTTGTCAAACATGAAGAATTCCGGCTCCGGCCCGAACAGCACGGTGTCAGCGATGCCGCTGGACTTCAGGAAATCTTCTGCACGCTTGGCGATGGAGCGCGGATCGCGGTCGTAGCCCTGCATGGTGGCAGGCTCCAGCACGTCACAAACGATGTTCAGAGTGGTCTCTTCGGTGAACGGGTCCAGTTTGGCGGAGGCTGCGTCCGGCATCAGTACCATGTCGGATTCGTTGATGCCTTTCCAGCCGCCGATGGAGGAACCATCGAACATCTTGCCGTCTTCGAAGAAATCTTCATCAACCTGGTGAGCAGGGATGGATACATGCTGCTCTTTACCCTTGGTGTCGGTAAAGCGCAGATCAACAAACTTGACTTCGTGTTCCTGGATCAGGGCCAAAACGTTCTGGGCAGACATGCTAAGTAACCTCCGGTGTTAAAACTCTCTGGGTGAATGCGTCGTCGTATTCACATAAGCCAGTATCATGCCAAGTTTGTGACAGCTTGATTTCAGGGCAATCCCGGTGAAGAGGCTCCCCAAAATCAGGCGATCTCGACTCGTGTTGCATCAATTTAGTGCGACTGTGGATCGTTTTGGTGCACTGTAATGGTGCGCGAAATACGGTCACCGCCCATCTAAGCAGGGTTTGTCGGAGAGGTCTATGATCCAGATCTGTTGTTGTGCGCGAATGTACTGCAATTCTGCTAGGCAGATCACAAAGGCGAGAGTACAATTAGCGCCCAATTTTACCCGGTGATTTGAGGCGAGAATGTTAGAGAATTTACGCAATATTGCGATTATTGCGCACGTTGACCACGGCAAAACGACTCTGGTTGATAAGCTGCTGCAGCAATCCGGTACTCTGGATCGCACCAGCGAAGGTCAGGAACGGATCATGGACTCCAATGATCTGGAACGGGAACGTGGCATCACCATTCTCGCCAAGAACACTGCGATCCGCTGGAACGACTACCGCATCAACATCGTTGATACCCCGGGTCACGCCGACTTCGGTGGTGAAGTTGAGCGCGTACTCTCCATGGTTGACTCCGTGCTGCTGCTGGTTGACGCCGTAGATGGCCCGATGCCGCAAACCCGTTTCGTGACCCAGAAAGCGTTCGCTCAGGGTCTGAAGCCGATCGTGGTCATCAACAAGATCGACCGTCCGGGTGCTCGTCCTGACTGGGTAATGGATCAGGTATTCGACCTGTTCGACAACCTGGGCGCGACTGACGAACAGCTGGATTTCAAAGTTGTTTACGCCTCTGCACTGAACGGTTGGGCCACCATGGATCAGGACGTTGAGTCCGAGAACATGGAGCCGCTGTTCCAGGCTATCGTTGACAACGTAGAAGCCCCGGCGGCGGATGCCGACGGTGGTTTCCAGATGCAGATCTCCCAGCTGGACTACAACTCCTACGTCGGCGTTATCGGTATCGGCCGTATCACCCGTGGTCGCGTCAAGACCAACCAGCAAGTCACTGTAGTTGGTGCTGACGGCAAGACCCGTAACGGTAAAGTCGGCCAGGTGCTGGGTTACCTGGGTCTGTCCCGTACCGAAGTTACCGACGCGCAAGCGGGTGACATCATCGCCATCACCGGTCTGGGCGAGCTGAAAATCTCCGACACCATCTGTGACAACGGTGCTGTTGAAGCCCTGCCGCCGCTCTCCGTTGACGAGCCGACCGTGAACATGACCTTCCAGGTCAACACCTCACCGTTCGCCGGTAAAGAGGGCAAGTTCGTGACCTCCCGTAACATTCTGGAGCGTCTGAACCAGGAGCTGGTCCACAACGTGGCCCTGCGCGTGGAAGAGACTGATGATCCGGACAAGTTCCGTGTATCCGGTCGTGGTGAGCTGCACCTCTCCATCCTGATCGAAAACATGCGTCGCGAAGGTTACGAACTGGCTGTGTCTCGTCCGGAAGTAATCCTGCGTACCGTTGACGGCGTTCTGCAAGAACCGTTCGAAACCGTAACCGTGGACGTTGAAGAAGCGCACCAGGGTTCCGTGATGGAGCAGCTGGGTCTGCGTAAAGGCGAAATGACCAACATGACGCCGGATGGCAAGGGTCGTGTCCGTCTTGACTTCATGATCCCGAGCCGTGGCCTGATCGGCTTCCAGACCGAGTTCATGACTATGACCTCCGGTACAGGTCTGCTCTACCACACCTTCGACCATTACGGTCCGCACAAGGGTGGCAGCATCGGTGAGCGCCAGAACGGCGTGCTGATCTCCAATGCAACCGGTAAGGCCCTGACCTACGCCCTGTTCGGTCTGCAAGACCGCGGTCGTCTGTTCATCGGTCACGCGACCGAAGTGTACGAAGGCCAGGTGATCGGTATTCACTCCCGTTCCAACGACCTGACTGTTAACTGCCTGAAGGGCAAACAGCTGACCAACATGCGTGCCTCCGGTACCGACGAAGCTCAAGTGCTGACTCCGCCGATCCGCATGACTCTGGAACAGGCTCTCGAGTTCATCGACAACGACGAACTGGTAGAAGTGACTCCGAAGAACATCCGTATCCGCAAGAAATTGCTGACCGAGATGGACCGCAAGCGCTCTGGCCGTGGTTAATTCCATGCGCTGAGTCGCTCAGATGCCCTCGTGGCAACTGACGGTTCACGGATAAACGGGCCCAAACCTCTGGTTTGGGCCCGTTTTTTTATCTTCGGCAAATGGCCTCGGGGAGCGGTACCTACAGGGCTGAGCGGTTACGCCTTGCTGGCGAATGAGCGGGCTGGCCGAGCGTGGCAGGCTATGAATGGGCATCAGCCATGGTTCTGTCGCTGGCTCGTCACGTCGGTGTGTTATCTGAAGGTTGCCCTGTGGATCGGAAGATGGTCGTGCAGGGCGTGCTGGCAGGGGCGGAGGCTCATGGATGAGCTAAATCGATCGGTATAAATTTAATTTATGGGTTTTTGGTTAATGGCCCAATTTTATCTTATGTCATCGCAAGCGGGCTCTATGAAGCCATTTGTGCTTCATCCGGCGTCATTACCGGGAGTGCCCGATCCGGAAGCATAAAAACAACGCCCTCCACCGGTTGTTATCAACCGGCGGAGAGCGTCGCTACTTGTGCGTTACTGGCGCCAGAAGGAGGGGAAGAAAAGTACGGCGACCGTCAGGATCTCCAGCCGACCCAGCAGCATGCCGAACGACAGCAGCCATTTGGCTGATTCCGGCAGGCTGGCAAAGTTGGTGCTGGGGCCCACCACCGGGCCCATGCCCGGACCGACGTTGGCGACGGCGGTGATGGAGCTGGAGATGGAGGTGAGGGGGTCGAGCCCGATGGCAGCCAGTAGCGCCGCGATCACCAGAATGATGGCGAAGTAGGCCAGCACGAAGGAGATCATCGAGCGGATGATGGCGTCATTGACCGTCCGGCCATTGTACTTCTGGGGGAAGACGGCGGAGGGGTGCATCAGCTGGCGCATCTGCTTTCTGAACAGGGCGAAGGCCACCTGTACCCGGAAGATCTTCAGACCGCCAGCGGTGGAGCCGGAGCAGGCCCCCAGCGCCAGCAGCACGATGAAGGTGATGCTGGCGAGCGGCCCCCAGGTACCGAAGTCACCGAGACCGAAACCGGTGGTGGTGAGCACCGAGACGATGTTGAAGCAGCTGATGCGCAGGGCATCCCAGAAGCCGAACAGGTCTCTCTCCCACAGATAGAAGGTCATGATGACGGTGACCCACACCACCAGCCAGAAGAAGCCGCGTACCTGGGCATCCTTGAACAGGCTGTTGTCCCTGTGGTTGAGGCTCTGCACATAGAGCAGGAAGGGCAGGCCACCGAGGAACATAAACAGGGTGCCAATCCAGTGCGCCGAGTTGGAGAAGTGGGACATGGATTGATCGGAGGTGGAGTAGCCGCCGGTGCTGAGGGTGGTCATCGAGTGGTTGATCGCCTCGAACATGTTCATGCCGCTGGCCCAGTAGGCCATGAAGCAGAGCATGGAGAGCACCAGATAGACCACTACTATGTTGTTGGCCACCGTCTTGGCCCGTGGCGCGCTTTTGTCTGACCAGTCTGAGCTCTCGGTCTGGAACAGCTTCATGCCGCCGACGTTGAGGTAGGGCAGTATGGCGACTGCCATCACGATAAAGCCAACCCCGCCCAGCCACTGCAGGATGGATCGCCACAGCAGGATGCTGTGGGCCATGTTGTCGAGGCCGGAGAGCACGGTGGAGCCGGTGGTGGTCACCCCCGACATGGTCTCGAAGTAGGCGTCAGTGAAGTTGATGTGAGTGATGAAGACAAAGGGCAGGGCGCCGAAAATGCAGGCCACCACCCAGACCGAGGTGGTGAGCAGGAACATCTCCCGCACCCCCAGATGAAACTCCGCCTTGCGTCCGTAATGGAGGCAGAGCAGGGCGGCACCGTGGGTAATGAGCACCGATTTAAGAAACTCGACGAACCCCTCGGAGCCGGTCAGTAGCGCCAGCAGGGTCGGCAGCCACATGAAGAGCGCCAGTTTGGAGAGCACCAGCCCGAGCGTAAAGATGATGGGACGCAGCTTGATCATGTTCGATAACCTGGTCGTTGATTAACAAAAGACCCGGACCATCCCCTTGGGGGAGCTGAGCCGGGTCTGGTTTGACAGCCTGTGCACATGGAGACGTTACAGGAAGAAGGGGCTTGGCTGGAACAGCCGCTCCACTTCCGGGATGTACTTCTTGTCCACCAGGAACATTACCACGTGGTCATCTTGCTGGATCTTGGTGCGATTATGGGCGATCAGC
>NZ_JRGK01000239.1 GCF_000764645.1 Aeromonas finlandensis | reverse complement strand
TTGTCACCCTCAAGCTGAGCAGTAGCTTGGTGGCGTTTGTCAGCTTTCGATTGTTTACACAATCGCAAGCTGACTAAAAAATTGGTTGCGGGGGCCAGATTTGAACTGACGACCTTCGGGTTATGAGCCCGACGAGCTACCGAGCTGCTCCACCCCGCGTCCGAATTGTCACCCTCAAGCCGAGCAGTAGCTTGATGGCGTTTGTCTGCTTTCGATTGTTTACACAATCCCAGGCTGACGAAAAAGTTGGTTGCGGGGGAGATTTGAACTGACGACCTTCGGGTTATGAGCCCGACGAGCTACCGAGCTGCTCCACCCCGCGTCCGAATTGTCACCCTCAAGCCGAGCAGTAGCTTGATGGCGTTTGTCTGCTTTCGATTGTTTACACAATCGCAGGCTGACTAAAAAGTTGGTTGCGGGGGCCAGATTTGAACTGACGACCTTCGGGTTATGAGCCCGACGAGCTACCGAGCTGCTCCACCCCGCGTCCGAATTGTCACCCTCAAGCCGAGCAGTTGCTTGATGGCGTTTGTCTGCTTTCGATTGTTTACACAATCGCAAGCTGACTAAAAAGTTGGTTGCGGGGGCCAGATTTGAACTGACGACCTTCGGGTTATGAGCCCGACGAGCTACCGAGCTGCTCCACCCCGCGTCCGAATTTTTTCGAAGTGGCCGAGCAGTAGCCAATTCGATTTTTTCCTTTTTCACCAACCGGTTAAACCTAGTTGACAAGTCAGAAACCCAGATGGTTGCGGGGGCCGGATTTGAACCGACGACCTTCGGGTTATGAGCCCGACGAGCTACCGAGCTGCTCCACCCCGCGTCTGAGGTCGCCAATAATAGGCGCCAGCGCACAGATTGCAAGTAAATATCTCAAAAAAAGTTTATTCGTAGATTAATCAGACAAACAGTGCGGTCATTAGCAGCATCATGCTGTTTTTTCAGGCAAACGAGTCTGCACTAACCATCCCACACTACACTCAATAAGATGATCACTCCTCATTTTGGGTAGGTAAAATATGCACATCTCTGCCGGTCACTGCCGTCAGTTGGGAGCTACACCTGACAGCCACGGCGTCAACTTCGCGATCTGGGCTCGTCTCGCCAGCCGGGTCGAACTGCTGCTCTTCGCAAGCGCAGAAGATTCTACCCCCGAGGTGATCCCGCTCTCCCCCCGTCTCAACCGCACCGCCTATTACTGGCACATCCATGTTGAGGGGCTCGCG
>NZ_JRGK01000238.1 GCF_000764645.1 Aeromonas finlandensis | reverse complement strand
GACTACCAACGAGAAAGTAGTACGCAGTAAACCCAGCCAACTAGAGCTTGCCAAGGAGCTCAATAACATTATTATCGATTACCGCCGCCAGCAGTTCTACTAAGTTCATCGAAATTATCGGAGTTGGGGGACGAAGGCTTGCTCGACAAGCTAGCAGCCTAAAGGGGACGTCCGAATCTGGTCGCTCTGTGATTGAATAGACTATTCCCTAACCAAACAGTATCGAAGGCTGGTGTCAGGTAGATAACTAGATCTGTATATGCTTGGTGTTATGTTTTTATTTCGCTGATAAAATAATTGGTCGCTTAATAACCAATGCTGTTTTTTATATCTGCAGGTTAAGTATCATGATGTTTTGGTCGATCTGGTCTAATCATTCTCTTTGTGGAGAAGTCAGGGGGTGTTTGGCAGTTTATCAGTGGCGTGAACGTGTACATGTTTAAAAAGTAAACATGGTTATCCAGCCGATACTGGTTAAATGGATCTTTAAATCTGCGACTTAAACACATTGACTATCAACAGTAGCAATCTGGGTTATCGCCTGATTAACCATATCAGTGTGTTTGAGCGATAAGTAGACTTTCAATTGTGCTATTCGGATCAGGTAACGTATCTGTTGTGGCGAAAAGACTATCTTAATCTGCTGTATTTTTCATCGATATGTTCATCCCCGTATCTCACTGAACTCTTTTTATCTGAGCAATTTGCATGACTTTATGGACACAATCCGGCGGCATTATGGCTCGCAGCGCTCAGATCAGCGCTTGCCTGGGCCAGCCTTTGGCTCGGCTTTTATCACCTGATGCCCCTCAAACGGGTGATGCGCTGGTTGG
>NZ_JRGK01000237.1 GCF_000764645.1 Aeromonas finlandensis | reverse complement strand
GTATTATACATCTTGACGAGTGTCCATTACCACCATCACCGAATGAAAGTATCATTGCATGGTGGGAGCAGATACTAAAGTCACAACCCCTTCATGTTAGCGAAAAGCTTAGGGAAATTAGTCGACTAACTAAATCAAAAGAGTTTTTTGTTGTATGTACATTTAACAATTGTGACGGACGTGTCTGGGTCGCTTTAAAATTTACCGCTGAGAAAAAACAGAGCATTCCATTGACCCCTATAAATGTGAAGGGTTGGCAAGGTACAGCAATTCAACTTGATGTGATGTCTAGAACCCATCTTTTATCCAGGGCTGGAGCAAAGATCAACCTAGATGAAAAAAATGTTTGCATTATTGGTTGTGGAAGTCTAGGAGGGATGGTTGCCGAGCAATTAGTGTCTTCAGGTATTTGCAACATAACTCTCTCTGATCCAGATAGCCTATCAATAGAGAACATTTATAGACATTGTTTAGGATCTAAATTCGTAGGGTACAATAAAGCAAGTGGTCTGAAACAATATCTAGAGACAAAGTATCCCTTTGTAAAGGTAAAAGCATCTGAGAAACTCTTATTAGAATATATGGATGAGTCAATAACTGATAATTTTGATTTAATCTTAGTTCTAACAGGTAATGCGAACCATGAGAGAAAATTTGACTCATGGGTAATAAGTTCTCAATGTAAAACTCCGATAATATATGGATGGATCGAAGCATTTGGGGTTGGAGGACATGCAATTTATCACAACAAAATGCATCAAGGCTGTTTAAACTGTTTATTTATAGATAATGTATCTGATGAGATGGAGTTATACCCGAATATAAATTTTATAGCAAAAAACCAAGCTATACTAAAGTCTCATGCCGGATGTGGCTCTGAATTTATATCATATTCGAATCTAGACTCTATTCAGACGGCTATGCTAGTTACTCGCCTAGCACTAGACAATTTATCTGGTAAATTAGATAAAAACATCTGTCATTCATGGAGAGGCGATGGTCAGCTGGCTATAGACAATGGTATAAAACTATCTCATAGATTTTTCCGCATGACGAATACAGAAAAAGAAATTGCAAACGAAAACTGTCATGTATGTGGTTCAAGATGAATGAGATCAAGATAATCAGCGAAGAAAACTTCACACTTGAAATTTCAGAAAACGTTCACAACATCTGGAATTCATTTCGCCAAATAGACCATAAAGATCTTGAAGCGTGTGGCGTTTTAATTGGAGCCATAAATCATAAGGAAAAAATAATTTTTATTGATTTATGTTCTACCCCTCAGCCTAAAGATAGAAG
>NZ_JRGK01000236.1 GCF_000764645.1 Aeromonas finlandensis | reverse complement strand
CAAGATGAAAATATTATTATCAAAGAGACCTTACAAAAACTGTCAAAATCAATTAATGAAAAAGATGGTCACTTGTCACTGTTAATTGGAGAGCAAGCGATATCTTATGCTTTTATGGATCAAGAGAAAAAATATACAGCCAATCGTGTTTATCTAATCAAAAATAACAAACCTCTTCAGAGTCAGATTGACTGCATCACAACAGACTTGGTAAAACACATTCAGAATATGGCAATCAGTGACCTATCGAATGTTGACGAAAAACAGGTGAAAGTATATTTTTATAGCGAATGCAGTCCAGATGCATACTTTGTAGAGACGGATCAACAGCGCAGGGTTATCCATAACCAAAACAGCAACATGATTTTTGCGGCCATCACAGGATTGGATAAAGAAAAAAATATATTATTCAAACTAGATAGCATAGGCAGTTATGAGCGGAACGCTGGCAACAGCAGCAACAGCCCGATCAACATGAAAATACATCATTATATGATCACCCATGTAGAACAAAATGTATTAATGGATAATCCGTTAATTATCCGCATGATTTCAGCATATCGCGCCGCTGGCCAGACTGCTGTCTATATAAAACTAAAG
>NZ_JRGK01000235.1 GCF_000764645.1 Aeromonas finlandensis | reverse complement strand
CTACGAAACCAGCCAGACCATCGGCGAGGGGCTGTTTGATCAAATCAACCGCCTCTCCCCCGATCTGGTGATCACCGATTGCGAGACCTGCAAATGGCAGATCGAGATGAGCACGGCGTTTCGCTGCGAGCATCCCATCCACCTGCTGGCCCAGGCGCTGGCCTAACACACTTGACCCAACCGGGTTTAATAAAAAACAATCCACGCAGAGAGACAGAGCGCCGGCAATTGCCGGCGCTGCTTTTACTTGTGGCGCACCGCCATCACGGGGGTTGGAGCATCAGGCTGTGGTTATCCAGACTGTGCGGACAATGGGGGATAAAGCGGTTGATTGAGAGTGTGCAGCCGTGGTGATATTGCCCCTCGACCACGCAAGTGGCTCAGCCCCCTCTTTCAATAGACAAGGATGTCTGGATGCAACTCACCCTGTTAAACGACTCGGGCAAATTCGATGGGCTCGATGACACCATTAGGCACGTTTTTGCCGAGACGGCGCACAAATTGAATGCCTTGTTCGATCTCTCCCAACTGGATGTCACCTTCAGCCCTTTTGCCGAGGGGGATGCTCCCGATTCGGGTATCGGTGGCTGGGCCATCAACATGTATCGAATAGAACTCCAGCTTGATCTGGAACGGCCTGATATCAAAGAGGTGATCATCACCGAATTGCCTGCCGTGCTGGCCCACGAAGTCCACCATATCGTGCAAAAGAAAAACAAAGTGGAAGCAGAAACACTGGCCGAAAACCTGATTTTTGAAGGGCTGGCCTGCTACTTTGAGCAGAGGTTCAATGGCGGCACACTCCCCTCGCTGTTCAAGGAGTCTCATCACCATGACTGGCAATCGCTCCTGTCAGAGATGACGCCCCATCTATCCAGCAAGCAGTTCAACTATTTAGACTTTTTCTACTGCCGTGATAACCGGCCATTTCCCAAATATGCCGGTTACTGGGTGGGGTTCAATCTGGTGGCCAACTATCTGGCCAAAAATGGCCTGAATGAAATAGAGGTCATGGGCCTACCCACCGAGGCGTATTTCAATTAACACGCCTTCACACTGTTCATGGCTATCACAGAGCCCAAACCCGGAGAGAAGATCATGATCCCCATTCGCTGCAAGGCCGTCTCTGGCGTTGCCCTTACCACTGTCGATGGCGAAACAAAACTGCTGGTGATGAAACGGGTCAAGGGGGGGTTCTGGTGTCATGTAGCGGGCACGGTGGAGGCGGGTGAAACCGGCTGGCAGACCATTATTCGCGAGTTTGGCGAAGAGACCGGTATCACGGTTTGCGAGTTATACACAGCCCATCATCTGGAACAATTTTACGAAAGTGCTTCAAATACGGTGGAGGTGGTACCGGTCTTTGTGGTCTATTGCCCGCCCAATCAGGCGGTGACCCTCAACGATGAGCACACCGAATATCGCTGGTGCACCCTCGACGAAGCCAAAACGCTGGTGAGTTTCCCCGGCCAGAAGGCGCTCTACGACCATATCTGGTACCACTTTGTCGACAACGCCCCCTCTCCCCTGATGCGGGTCGATATCCGCTAACCGCGCACGGCTTCCCCCTGTAAATGCAACACGCCCCCGGATGGGGGCGTGTTGTATCTAAAGCCAGCCAAGCGCTTTTGTCAGACCAAGCAGATGGCCTACGGCCGCTCGCCAGCGGCCAGACGGCGGTTGATATCGGCGATAACCGGGGCGATGTCGGCAAGGGTATCAATCACGTAGTGCGCCCCCGCCACCCGCAGTTTGGCCTCGGCCGGTGCGCGCCGGGCGGCGATCTCTGCCTCGCTCATGGCGGAAAACTCTTCCCAGGTGGCACCAAATTCGTTGCCGGAAACCGACAATCCCACCGTCCACATGCCCGCGTTCAACCCTTCGCTGATACCCGGCACCGCGTCATCCACCTTGATGCAGCGATGCAC
>NZ_JRGK01000234.1 GCF_000764645.1 Aeromonas finlandensis | reverse complement strand
GAGAGTTACCATTCTTGAGAATGGCAAGCTGTAAGCTATTCCATATCGTATGACAGGTACGCGATATAAACTGCTAGTGGTTACTAAAGATTACTTATAGCTTTCCATCTACGATGGGAAAAGAAAAGAAATATAAAGAAGAAGAGTATATGAGTTTAATGCTCTTACTCTTCTTATTATTTCTAGTACCAAAGCCTCCCAGATACAGCCCGAATATAGCGAGTGACAGAGGGGCCTCAATTCTCTGTATCATCTATATTCGTTACCAATCAACTTGCAGCAGGGTGCTGGGCTGTGGTAGCTGTATCTGGGTACTGATTAGCCAAAGGAAGGAGCGCCGGTTCATTACGCTCAAGCAATCCAACTTAATTGGGTATGCCGTCTCTTCTAAACTCTAATCAATATGAGCACTCCATCTTGTTACAGACGGTTTGCTCAAGTATCTGTGCTGCTCCATTGCGCTTATGGAGAAAGCCTACCTTGCGGTAGCTCATCTGGTTGTCCAGAAGGCCTTTCAGCTGAAGGGGCCACCTGACTAGCCGGCGCTCGCCCATGCAGTCTATTTCTAGTGTCCTTCTATTGTGTGTGTTTAATCATTTATGCACCAATTAAGCATATTTATTGCTCATTATTCAGGTGGTCATTAGCGGTTCTATCTATTGGTTGTGTTTAATCGAGAGGTCTACTGGAGGAGACAGGGAGCGCTCAGGGTTCGCCTGGGTGGCTGGGCATGTCATTGCATAGCCGAAGAACGGAAGGGCTCAGGGAGTAGCGGGAGGCTCGATAGGGTTGCTCTGGAATAGGGGAGGGAGTGGAAACAGGCAGACAGATACCCAGTGTTGCACGTCAGTGATGTGCTTCACTCAAGAGCAGCCTGCGGCCCTCTCTGCACTTCTTCTGTTCCTGATGCACTGATAAGGGGCTGGTCGCCTCAAGCTGTCTATGGCCTGATAGCGACCTCTGGCGGCGCTTCCCTCTGCATCTCCTGCTCACTTGTTCCAGTGACGCTTTACGGTTGCAAGGGATAGCCCCAAGCGTTCGGCAGCTTTGCTCTGGCTCAGGCCATCCGCCTTGGCCCGCTGAACTTCCTCAGTGGTGTCCGTGGCAACTGGGCGGCCTAGCTGCTTGCCCTCGGCCTTGGCTCGCTGTAAGCCCTCCTGAGTGCGCTCTCTGATGCGGTTGCGCTCGAACTCGGCAAAGGCGCCCATTAGTTGCAGCATGAGCTTTCCCTCTGGGGATGTCAGGTCAGCCACTGGCAAGTCAAGGGACACAACCTTTATCCCCTGCTCGGTCAGGTTGCTGATAGTCGTCTGAACGTCAATGTTATCCCTGCCCAGTCGGTCTAGCTTCAGCACAACCAAGGTGTCACCCTTCTCCATCTTCTCCAGCAGCTTCTTGAACTCTGGGCGAGTGCTGGCTTGGGTTGAGCCTGATATGGTCTCAGAGGAAATCCTGTGAGGTTCTACAGTGTAGCCACGCTTGGCAATCTCAATAACTTGGTTCTCTACAGTCTGCTCGATAGTAGATACGCGGCAGTAAGCAAAGGTGCGGGACATAGTTAAGCTCCAAAAGGTGTGGTGTCATCTAATGGTATCATTAACTTGATTGGTGTCAACAACTTGGTATTGCTATTTAGTTGATACCGTCAGTGATGCTAGCCGTCTGGTATCAACATACGGATGTTTGATGACACTAGCTAGCCCACTCACCTAGCACCTTGATAGCCCTCCTGATGCCTGCTCTTTCCGAGTGCATCTGCTCAGTTCCTCTCACTTGAGTCAGGCATCTACAAGCCACCTAGGCCCTATGGGGGAAACTCGAATCGGGACGGGACGGAACACCTCGGAGAAGTCCGGACTATTTTAAAGTCGGCTCTTCTGCACCCCTGACCCAAGCAATACCCACCCAAGCAGAAGGGGAGCTATACCAACTACAAGCAGCTCAACAAGGTTCTCACCAAACCAGTATTCATCGTATCGGCTTCTCATCAGAAGAAACATGACAACAGAGAACAACCAAAGAACAGACAGAAAGACCCATTTGCGTTGACGCTTATTCATATAATCTCCTTGTTCATTTGAAGCTATCCTACAGGGCGTTATTTATTGCATCAAACAATGCTTGAACTGGGATACCACCACCATAGCGGTCATAGCTTATGGCTCCGTTTGTATGACCCAAGATGGCAGCAGCAAATTGAAGGGGAGTTCCCGCAGCCTTGAGCTTGCTGGCTACCGTGTGCCGTAAGCTGTGAAAGTCCTTATCAAGCGCTCTGTGCCTGCTGAACCATTGCCCAAACAAATGGCTGTAACTGTCCTGTCTGAACTTCAGTTCAGGGAACAGCCTCCCACCACTACGGGACTCCGCGAACTTGAGGAAACCTGATTCGATTAACTTTGAATGGATGGGGATCAATCTTTCACTGCTAGCAGTTTTCAGCTTTTGGTCATCATGAGTAGCCCTGACATGCAGGCACCAAACCCCTTGCTCCTGTCGTATGTCGCTGGCGTATAGCTGACAGATTTCATTTGCCCTTGCCCCTGAGTAG
>NZ_JRGK01000233.1 GCF_000764645.1 Aeromonas finlandensis | reverse complement strand
CCAATGGCATCAGTAACTACATTTAGCGACAGTAGCTGCTTGCTTGCATCATAGTCGATAATTGATAGGTGACCTTCTGATGCCAAGAGTTCAATAGGAGTAAACACAACAAAGCCAATCCATACTTTGTATATCAATCCACTGATATATACTTTATCAAGACTCATTAATTAAATGCCCAAGTTCATTTAAATATTTTTAATAAAAAATTTATTAATATAATTTTGCACATTTGTCTCTAATGATTTGCAGACCGATACTATATCTGTATTACCAAGCATCTAGTATACCTCTTGATTCGATGAATTAATGATGACAGCATATCAATATTAAGCGTAGCCAGGGCTTGACGTACCTATTGACCATGTTCGAATGAGACATTTCGAACCATGCGTAATAACTCATCAGGATATTATATTTGTCAAGCTTGTTGTGTTATCTGCGATATGTAGACAAAATGCTTTAAATTGAAAAACTTAATAGCATTAGGTGGGGGGCCTGTCAGAAACCTGAAAATATTGTTTTAAATTTATATCGCTAAATATCAACATAGAAGCTCACTCGTACTTTATCGCACTTTTTCTTTATCGAGGTCACTATCACTTGCTTAAATTTTTCAAGTGATTTCAAGTGTGTGCCGCCACATGGTACCTTAGGGTAATCACCGATCTGAATAGTACGAATTTCATTTTCCATAACACTCATGTGAACCATGAGTCCGGCATTAATGTCATCCGCCAACTGGTTGTTGATCCTTGATGCATCCGGGACTACAGTTTCTGCCTTGGTCTGGAACTCAACCCGCCCTTCACCAGGCCACTGATGACCGGCAACAGCGATTAAGCCAGGGTAAAGATGCTCGACCACTGCAGCAACTAAATGACCGGCAGTGTGCCATGCACTGTGTAATTCACGCTGAATTGGTTCAACCCGCAAACTGACCAACTGCCCGACGACCAGTCCATTCAATGAATCAACATAATGGTCCACTCCGCCAGCATGGTGGGCTACGTGGTGTACCCGGCTATTGCCAATTAGGCCACAGTCTGCCTTTTGCCCCCCCCCCTGTGGATGAAAAATAGTG
>NZ_JRGK01000232.1 GCF_000764645.1 Aeromonas finlandensis | reverse complement strand
CGTTTGGCTAGAGTACTAAAGTACAAAAAAAAGGCGGAGATAAAACTACTTTCTCAGTTAGATATGATGCAGGAGTTTATTGATGGGATTCCTCATCCAGTTGTGCTCCTTGATTCAAATTTATGTATCAAATTTTGTAATCGCTCATTTAATAAAGCTTTCGAGATAGAAGTTGATGCAGATGTTAAATATCTTGACTCGCTAATTTCTGACGAAGATTGCGATAGTGTGTTAAAAACCATAAAGTCAGCGTTTTATTTTGGTAAGGTTTTGACACGTGAAACCAGTATTACGATATTAGGTAAACCAAAGGATATTCAGGATTGGTTTATTCCATATAATGATGTTAATGATGGCTCACGAGGGATTTTTTGGGGCTGGTTTGATGTGACATGGCGCAATGAAGCATACACAGCTGCAATGCAGTCTAGCGCAGAGGCAGAACAAGCTAATAAAGCAAAATCAGAATTTATTGCAACTATCAGTCATGAAATAAGGACGCCACTAAATATTATTAATGGTTTTCTGGAAATATTCAGTCACTCTCCATCCATCAGCATGAGTGAGCGTGAAGAACTGAGCTACATGAGAAGTGCCTCGCATAATCTTCTTGAGCTGGTTGGTGATGTCCTAGATGTGACAAAAATAGAGTCGGGGCTATTAACCATTGAGAATGAAGCTGTTGATATATATACATTGTTACGTAATTCAGCAGAAATGTTTTATCTAATGGCATCTAAAAAGGGAGTGAGAATATTAGAAGAGTACCATCTTGACTCATCAAATTGGTTTATGCTTGACCCCTTGCGAGTGCGCCAGGTATTTTATAATGTGCTAAGTAACGCGGTTAAATTTACTGATGATGGTACTATAAAAATTCTGGTAAGCTACATCAATGGTCATTTACATGTTCGGGTAACTGACACTGGAATAGGAATATCTGATGAAAAGCTTGGATGTTTATTCAAACCCTTCATTCAGGCACATACAG
>NZ_JRGK01000231.1 GCF_000764645.1 Aeromonas finlandensis | reverse complement strand
GGGTGGTCGCATCGGCCATGGTAAACGGCACATCCAGCAGACGAGCCAGAGTCTCGGCCAGCAGGGTCTTGCCGCTACCGGTCGGGCCAATCAGCAGGATGTTGGATTTGCCGAGCTCCACACCACTGTTTTCGCCGCTGTTGCGCAGACGCTTGTAGTGGTTGTAGACGGCAACGGCCAACACCTTCTTGGCGTACTCCTGCCCGATCACATAGTCATCGAGATGAGCGCGGATCTGATGAGGGGTCGGCAGCTCGTTACCATCGCGCTTGGGAGAGATCTCGCGGATCTCTTCGCGGATGATGTCGTTGCACAGCTCGACGCACTCATCACATATGTAGACGGAAGGGCCAGCGATCAGCTTGCGCACTTCATGCTGGCTTTTGCCGCAAAAAGAGCAGTAGAGCAGCTTATCACCCTCACCCTTGCGTTTCTCTGTCATTCAGCAACCTCGTTTTATCAATAGAGGATGGATCGGCCTGTTGAGTTTACAACAGACCGGGACACCCTGCTCAGCTACGCTGGCTCAGGACACCGTCTACCAGGCCATAGGCCACGGCCTGCTCGGCGGACATGAAGTTGTCACGATCAGTATCACGCTCGATGGTAGCCATCTCCTGACCGGTATGGAAGGCCAGGCGCTCGTTCAGGGTATTTTTGATCTTCAGGATCTCCTGGGCGTGGATCTGGATATCAGATGCCTGGCCCTGGAAGCCACCCAGCGGCTGGTGGATCATCACGCGAGCGTTAGGCAGGCAGAAACGCTTGCCCTTGGCACCGCCAGCCAGCAGGAATGCACCCATGGAGCAGGCCTGTCCCATGCACACGGTGCTGACGTCCGGCTTGATGAACTGCATGGTGTCATAGATGGACATGCCCGCAGTCACCGAACCACCCGGTGAGTTGATGTAGATATAGATGTCCTTGTCCGGGTTCTCGGACTCGAGGAACAGCAGCTGGGCAACCACCAGATTGGCCATGTGATCTTCAACCTGACCAGTCAGGAAGATCACCCGCTCTTTCAGCAGACGGGAGTAAATATCGTAGGAACGTTCACCCTTGGCAGTCTGTTCGACCACGATGGGGACCAGCGCATTGCTGGGAGAATCGGTCATATCGTTATAGTTCTTGTACATAAGGCATTGTCCCTAAAATAAAATGGCCCGAGTGGAGATCACACGAGCCATTATACTTAACAGTCTTGACCTTAAGTCAAATGTTCTTAGGCAGCGGCGCCAGACTTGTTGATCACTTCGTCAAAGGCAACTTCTTTTTCGGTCACTTGCGCTTTGGACAGGATCAGGTCGATGGCTTGATCTTCTACCGCCAGGTTACGAACGCCGTTCAGCATCTGTTCGTTCTTCTGGTAGTACTCGATCACTTCCTTCGGATCTTCGTAGGCAGTCGCCATGGACTCGATGATGCTGGTTACGCGGGCATCGTCAGCCTTGATCTCGTTGGTGCGGATCACATCACCCAGCAGCAGACCTACGCGTACACGACGCTCGGCTTGAGCCTGGAACAGTTCAGCCGGCAGCTCAGGAGCGTTGCCGCCCTGGAAACCACCGAAGCGCTGCAGGGCTTGCTGACGCAGAGCATCGATCTCTTGAGCAACAGCCGCTTTCGGCAGATCGATCAGGTTGGCTTCAACCAGACCGTTCAGAACCTGCTCTTTCACGCTGTTTTTCAGAGCTTGAGCCAGTTCGCGCTCCATGTTCTTGCGCACTTCGGCTTTCAGCTCTTCAACAGAACCGCTTTCGATACCGAAACGCTTGACGAACTCTTCGGTCAGCTCAGGCAGGATCTGCTCTTCAACCTTGATCAGCTTGGAAGCGAACTTGGCTTCTTTGCCTTTCAGGTTTTCAGCGTGGTAGTCAGCCGGGAAGGTCACTTCGATGGTGAACTCGTCGCCCGCTTTCTTGCCCATGATGGCGTCTTCGAAGCCAGGGATCATGCGGCCAGCGCCCAGAACCAGGTTGAAGCCTTCAGCTTTGCCGCCGTCGAACTCTTCACCGTCGATGGAACCGACGAAGTCCATGGTCACACGCATGCCATCGGCAGCGGCAACATCGGCATCAGCCCAGGTAGCGTGCTGCTTGCGCAGGGTGTCGATCATGTTGGCCAGATCTTCATCCTTCACGGTAGCAACCGGCTTCTCGATCTTGATGGTCTCGAGACCAGCAACTTCGAACTCCGGGTACACTTCGAAAGTGGCGGTGAATTCGAAATCCTGACCTTCCTGGATCTCTTTCGGATCCATGGTCGGGGCACCGGCCGGGCTCAGTTTGTTTTCGATGATGGCTTTGATGAAGTTGTTCTGCATCATTTCATCAGCAACACGGGCGTGAGCCATGGCGCCGAACATCTTCTTGATGATGGCAACCGGAGCCTTGCCAGGACGGAAACCGTCGATGCGACGAGTTTTGGCCAGGCCATTCAATTCTTTACGCACAGCGGCGTCTACGGTAGCAGCCGGTACAGTGATGGTAAGACGGCGTTCCAGACCCTGGGTTGTCTCTACAGAAACTTGCATTCTTCTACCTCGTTCAACTCAGCACTGTGTGCTGACCCTTTATTGCCCCTGGGCAAAGCCCGGAGTCTTCCTGTTTATAAAGACAACGATATGTCTTTGTGATGAGAAAATATGACGCGGCATTATAGCGGCGCACTTTGGTCGAGTCGAGCTACACATCCCCCACATTGAGCTGCGTGCAAGCACAATTCGTGCAAAACTGCCCTTTATATGGGGAGAGAGGTGCCCGACTTCAACCATCGATTGACGATTATTTTGCGTTTGCTCACCTTTTTTCAGTCGAAAGCCGGTTTATTGGTCATATTTCGAGTCATATCGTGCCGTAATCACCCCGGCCCCTGTGGCAACGACTCAAATTGTCCCGCCAAATGGCTATTGA
>NZ_JRGK01000230.1 GCF_000764645.1 Aeromonas finlandensis | reverse complement strand
GAAGCGGCCGGTGAGGCTGGTTTCAATGTGGCGAACAAGGCGCTGGTGATCCACGCCAGTTACCTGCTGGAGGATAAGTACGCCAAGCGCGCCGCCTTCGAACGGGCCGCCAGCCATGCCGAGAAGCTGCAAAAACGTCAGCCCAAGAACGCCAACGCCTGGTATTTCCACGCGCTGGCACTCGGTCGCTACAGTCAGGTCATTTCCATCTCCAAGGCCCTCTCGCAAGGCATTGGCGACAAGATCAAGGCAAGCCTTGAAAAGGCGCTGGAACTTGAGCCCGACCACGCCGAGGCCCATATCGCCTTTGGTGCCTGGCATGCCGAGATTGTCGACAAACTGGGGGCCATGATTGGCGGCCTCACCTATGGCGCCAAGAAAGAGGAGTCCGAGCGTCACTTCAAGGAGGCGCTGGCGCTGATCCCCGACTCCGCCATCGCTCGCATGGAGTACGCCAACGCCCAGGTGATGCTGCACGGCAAGAGCCGCCTGAAAGCCGCCGAAACCCTCTACGCCGAGGCGGCCGAGTGTGAACCGGTAGATGCCATGGAGCGCCTCGATGTGGAGGCGGCGCGCGAGGAGCTGGAGGATTAACCGTCACTCCTGCCACTCAGAGGTAACAAAGCAAGAGGCCAACCCGCGGGTTGGCCTCTTTTATGAGGGACGTTGAGTGGTTGAACTCCTTGTCGCCAGTCGATTAAGCGCGGCTCAACCGAGCAGCGCATCCAGTCCGTTGGGGTCGAACAACAGCTCCGGCTCCATCAGCACCAGCAACAGCAGTTGCTCAAACTCCACCGCAAACCGTGCGACCACCAAATCCGGATCCGGCACCAGCTTCTTGTCGGTGATAAGGCCCAGTTGCACCTTGTTGTCGTAAGAGAGGATAGAGACGCCGACGCCGATATCACCCGCCTGCGGCACCCAGAACAGCGGTTGACGCAGCTTTGCACCGGCCAGATAGAGGGTCTGCTGCGGGCCGGGCACATTGGTGATCACCGCGCTGGCCTTGGCCGACAGCAGTTCGACCGCCTGCTGCTGCACCGCTTTGGGGGCCATGCCAAGGGCATGCAACAGATTGAGCACGACGACAGGTTGCAGCGAGGTGCGCAGCGCCTGCATCCGATCTCGCACGGTGTATAGCCGTTGCAGCGGGTGTTCGACATCCAGCGGCAAGTCCAGGGCCACCAGCCCGAAGCGATTGCCCAGTGCCCCATCATCATTCGGCGCACGCATATTGACCGGCACCAGGGCGCGGATCTCGACCTTGTTGGCGTCATCCCCCTTCTCCTGCAGGTAGTGGCGAAATGCCCCCGCAGTGGCGGCGATCAGCAGATCGTTGACCGAACAGCCCAGCACCTTGCCTACCGCCTTGATATCCGGCAAGGCAATTTGTTCCGACCAGGCCACCCGCTTGGTGCTGGCGGTCTTGCCCCGCAGGCGGCAGGGAGAGTCATCGCAAAGGGTGGCAATATTGCACAGCTCGCTCGCCACATCCCGTCCGGTCTTGAGGTAATCCACCGCCTTGGTGGGATGGGTCACCACCTCGACATATTTGGACCAGAGGGTACCGGTCAGCTTGAGACCGGCCCGCACCAGACGGCTGCCGTGGTGACTGTCGTCCTCTTCCTCGGCATCGCTATCATCCCGTGGCTCCGGTGACGGTGGTCGCGGCGATCCTTCCGGGGTGTTGTCCATCATGGTGAGCATGGCCCGCACCAGCGAGAAACCGTCGCCCATGGCGTGGTGGATCCGCACCACCAGCGCCTGGCCGCCCAGGGAGGTGTCGGTCAGGTGCATGTCCCACAGGGGACGCTGGTGGTTGAGCGGCGTCGAGGCGAGATCGGCCACCAGCTTCTCCAGCTCGAGCTTGCCCGCCTTGCCCGGCAAGATCACCCGTTTGAGGTGCTGATCGAGATCGAAATCGGG
>NZ_JRGK01000023.1 GCF_000764645.1 Aeromonas finlandensis | reverse complement strand
GCTCACCACAGATTGCGCCGAGATCAACCAGCCCGATACCACACCGGTAGAGGAGAAGATCGCCCTGGCCCTGCGCCTGGAGTCTGACATGCTGGCGATGCCCGATGTGAGCGGCGCCCCCTACAACAGCTTCTTCGAAGGGGAGAGCCAGCTCTGGCTCGCCAACAGTCAGGGTACCCTCTGCCAGCACGGCGAGTTCAGCGTCGGCTGCTACACCTCGGCGCTGGTGGAGCGGGATGGCCGCCAGTCGATGCACTCGCAGGGGCAGTATGGCCGTCGCTTCGACGAACTGGATAGCCAGAGACTCATCGCACAAATCTATGCCGTCGCCAGCGACCTGCTGCCGGGCGAGGCGGTATCAAGCGGTCGCTACAGCGTCATCTTCAGCACCAACTGCTTCGCCAGCCTGTTTGGCTGCTTTCAGGGGGTACTGTCGGGCAAGTGGGCCCAGCAGGGGATCAACCCCTGGCGGGAGAAGGTGGGGCAGAGCGTCGCCTCCCGCTGGCTCACTCTGGAGAGCCGGGTCTATATGCCGGGCGGCATGAACATCAAGGCATTTGATGGCGAGGGGGCTGCTACCTCGGATCTGCTGCTGATTGGCGACGGCGAGCTGAAAACCCTGCTCCACAACAGCGCCACCGCCCGCCACTTTGGCGTCGCCAGCAACGGCTCGGCCGCCCGCGGTGCTCGCAGCGCTCTCGATGTGACCGCTCGCCATCTGGTGTTTGGCGCGGGCCCGCACTGCGAAGCAGAAGTGCAGAGCGGCGATTATCTGGAGCTGGTCAAGCTGGACGGTCTGCACTCAGGTGCCGATGCGGTAAGCGGCGACTTCTCCTTTGGCGCGTCAGGATTCCTCTGTCGCGATGGCGTGCGGCTCCAGCCGGTACGCGGCATCACGGTGGCGGGCAACTTCTACCGCCTGCTGGGCGAGCTGGAAGCGGTCGGTGACACCTTGCACCACAACGACGGCAAGGGCTTCTACGCCCCGCTTATCCGTTTTGGCGGTCTCTCCGTCGCGGGCAAGTAAACGCCCCGGTGAGACCGGCAAGTAAGAAAAAGGCGCCTGATGGCGCCTTTTTGCTCGTTATCTCGTCCGCATTGATGGCATGACTCAAGGCGAGAGCGGCTCGCGGTGATACTCGGCGCAGCCGCATTCGGGGCAGGTATCGAGCTGTTGGGGATGCAGCACGGTATGGCGCCAGCCACACTGGTCACACACCATGACCCCGAGCCCCACCCAGTCGCCCGCCTCATAGACGCCCTTGTGCTCGAGCTCGTCGGCCAGCTCCCGCCACTCCACCTGGGCGCGGTCGGTCACATCCGCCAGCCAGGACCAGGCGGTGTCTTTGAGGGCCAGCATGAAAGCAGACTCTTCAATCTGCTCGCTATCGTCATGGCGCCCCTCGTCATAGTTGCCCAAATCCCGCTTCACATATTCGGCGATCAGGGCCAGCTCGTCCTGAGTGAGGTCGCTGGCGGCCTCCAGATAGGCCTGCACCTTGGCGATCATCCGGTTGAGGCGCTCCCCCTGGAACTCTTCAGTCTCTTGCCACTGTTTTTGCAGCTCGGCAATGAAGGCTTCGTACCCTTTTTGACGTTTGTCCATGGCTGTTACTCCTCTACTAAACCCTGATCTGGCCCGGCTTAAGGCCCAAGGGACGCTGGCGGTTGTTGCCGCCGCAGGATATGGGTATTCTATTGCGATTTCCCAGCTGATTTATCTATTCATTTCACAGATCCGGATGTCACCAATGCAAGAGCAATACGTTCCCCAATCAATCGAACCAGCAGTGCAGAAGCACTGGGATGCCAAGAAAACCTTCAAGGCCGTGGAGAAAGTAGACAAGGAGAAGTTCTACTGCCTGTCCATGTTCCCCTATCCGTCTGGTCGACTACACATGGGGCACGTTCGTAACTACACCATAGGTGATGTGATCTCCCGTTATCAACGCCTCAATGGCAAGAACGTGCTGCAACCCATAGGTTGGGATGCCTTCGGTCTGCCAGCCGAGAACGCCGCGATCAAAAACAATACCGCGCCCGCGCCCTGGACCTACGAAAACATCGAATACATGAAGAACCAGCTGAAGATGCTGGGTCTGGGTTATGACTGGGATCGCGAGCTGGCCACCTGCAAACCGGATTACTACCGCTGGGAACAGTGGTTCTTCACCAAGCTCTACGAGAAGGGTCTGGTCTACAAAAAGACCTCCTCCGTCAACTGGTGCCCGAACGACATGACCGTACTGGCCAACGAGCAGGTTGTCGACAACTGCTGCTGGCGCTGTGACACCCCGGTGGAGCAGAAAGAGATCCCCCAGTGGTTCATCAAGATCACCGACTACGCCGAAGAGCTGCTGAACGACATCGACAATCTGGAAGGCTGGCCAGAGATGGTCAAGACCATGCAGCGCAACTGGATTGGCCGCTCCGAAGGGGTCAACATCAGCTTCGCCATCGAGGGTCAGGCTGAGCAACTGGAGGTCTACACCACCCGTCCGGACACCTTCATGGGCGTGACCTATGTCGGTATCGCCGCCGGTCACCCGCTGGCGCTGCAGGCAGCTGCCAGCAATCCGGAACTGGCCGCCTTTATCGAAGAGTGCAAGAACACCAAAGTAGCCGAAGCGGAACTGGCCACCATGGAGAAGAAGGGCATGGCCACCGGCCTCTATGCCATTCACCCGCTGGATGGCCGCAAGGTACCGGTCTGGGTCGCCAACTTCGTGCTGATGAACTACGGTACCGGCGCCGTGATGGCGGTTCCGGGCCACGACCAGCGTGACTTCGAATTCGCCACCAAATATGGCCTCGAGATCAAGGCTGTCATCAAGCAGGCCGATGGCGAAGCCCCTGACGTGAGCGAAGCCGCTTACACCGAGAAGGGCGTGCTGTTCAACTCCGGCGAGTTCGACGGTCTCGACTTCCAGGGCGCTTTTGACGCCATCGCCAACAAGCTGGAAGCCCTCGGCCACGGCAAGCGTACCGTCAACTTCCGTCTGCGTGACTGGGGCGTCTCCCGTCAGCGTTACTGGGGTGCCCCCATCCCGATGCTGACGCTGGCTGACGGCACCGTAGTCCCGACTCCGGAAGATCAACTGCCGGTACTGCTGCCGGAAGATGTGGTGATGGACGGCATCCAGAGCCCGATCAAGGCTGACGCCGAGTGGGCCAAGACCACTTACAACGGTCAGGAAGCGTTCCGCGAGACCGATACCTTCGACACCTTCATGGAGTCCTCCTGGTACTACGCGCGCTACTGCTCACCGGACTACGACAAGGGCATGCTGGACCCGGCTGCAGCCAACCACTGGCTGCCGGTGGATCAGTACATCGGCGGTATCGAACACGCCTGTATGCACCTGCTCTACGCCCGCTTCTTCCACAAGCTGCTGCGTGATGCCGGTCTGGTCAACAGCGACGAGCCGTTCAAGCGCCTGCTCTGCCAGGGCATGGTGCTGGCCGACGCCTTCTACTACAAAGACGAGAAGGGCGGCAACGTCTGGGTCAGCCCGACCGACGTCAAGGTTGAGCGTGACGAGAAGGGTCGTATCACCAAGGCCATCGACAACGAAGGCCGTGAAGTGCTCCACTCCGGCATGACCAAGATGTCCAAGTCCAAGAACAACGGCATCGATCCGCAGCTGATGGTCGAGCGTTACGGCGCCGATACCGTCCGTCTGTTCATGATGTTCGCCTCTCCGGCCGAGATGACCCTGGAGTGGTCCGACTCCGGCGTAGAGGGCGCCCAGCGCTTCCTGCGTCGCCTGTGGCGCACCACCTTCGAGCACGTCTCCGGTGGCACCGTTGCCGCGCTGGATCTGGCTGCCCTCTCCAACGAGCAGAAAGCGGTCCGCCGTGAACTGCACAAAACCATCGCCAAGGTGAGCGATGACGTGGGTCGCCGTCAAACCTTCAACACTGCTATCGCCGCCATCATGGAGCTGATGAACAATCTGGCCAAGCTGGGCAGCGACGAGCAGGACCGCGCCCTGATGCAGGAAGCGCTGGAAGCGGTAGTGGTCATGCTCTACCCCATCACCCCGCACATCGGCTTCGAGCTGTGGAAGATGCTGGGCAAGGGCGACGACGTGGATCACGCTGCATGGCCGGTGGCCGACGAAGCGGCCATGGTCGAGACCGAGAAGCTGGTGGTGGTGCAGATCAACGGCAAGATGCGCGGCAAACTGACCGTACCGGCCGAGATCAGCCAGGCTGATGTCGAGAAGCTGGCGATGGCCGATGCCTCCGTCCAGAAGTTCACCGACGGTCTGACCGTGCGCAAGGTGATCTATGTACCGGGCAAGCTGCTCAATATTGTCGCTAACTGATTGGCTGCCAACTGATGTCATATCATTTGGCGACCTTGGCTGACTGTGTGGCCACTCATGGGTAACGACGTACCGGCCCATGACAGCTCAACATTGTCGCTAACTGATCGGTTGCCAACTGATCATTGCCAATCTGTGACAGCAAACGGATGATAACGGCGGGCCCTGCGCCCGCCGCTTTCCCTTAATGCAAAGAGGATTTTCTATGGGCACCATCTTCACCCGCTGGATGGCCATCGTGCTGGCTGGTCTGCTGCTGCAAGGCTGCGGCTTTCACATGCGCGGCAACGGCATTCCGAGCGAGCTGATGACCATGAAGGTCGTGGGCGACAACAAGAGCGACTTCTACCGGATGGTTACCACCCGCCTGAAGGCCTCTGGCGTGACCCTGGCCGACAAGGAGGGCATTCCGGTGCTCACTCTGGGTGGCATAGGCAGCACCAGTCAGGTCGCCTCGGTCAACGCCCAAGGGGTCGATACCGAGTATGTGCTGGGCTTTGGTACCCAGTTCACCATCTCGGTGCCGGGCAAGCCGACTCAGGTCTTCCCCATCAACTTCAACCGCAGCTTCCTCAACAAGCCGGATGCAGCGCTCGCCTCCTCCCGTGAGCAGGAGCAGCTCAACCGCGAAATGCAGGAGCAGGCGGCCAATCAGGTGATCCGGCAGTTGAGTCAGGTCAGCTTCTGATGCGGATTTACCCTGAGCTATTTAGTGACAAATCGCAGTTCAAGCAGCCAAAGCATGCAGCTACGCTTGTGCGCCTTCATTTCAGTCAGGCAAGCTTCTGATGCGGATTTACCCTGAGCAATTTGGTGACCACCTCAAAGCAGGGCTTCGGCCCTGCTATCTCGTTTTTGGCGACGAGCCCCTGTTGCGACTGGAGGCCATCGATGCCATCCGCCAGGTCGCCCGCAAGCAGGGTTTCGATGAGCGCCACACCTTCGTGGTGGAACAGGGTCTGGACTGGAATCAGGTCTACGATGCCTGTCAGGCGATGAGCCTCTTCTCCGCCCGCCAGATCATCGAGCTGGAGCTGCCCGCCAAAGTGGACAAGGATCTGGCCGCCCGCATCAGCGAAATTGGCAAACAGCTCCATCCCGACCTGCTGCTGGTGCTGAGTGGCGGTCGCCTCAACCAGACCCAGATGAAGGCAGCCTGGTTCGACAAGCTCTACCAGATCGGCACCTATGTGCCGGTCAACCATCCGGAGCCCAAGTTCTTCCCGCGCTGGATGAGTGCCCGTTTTCAGCGCTTCGGCCTCAAGGCGCTGCCGGATGCCATCAACTTCATGTGCCACTCCTATGAGGGCAACCTGCTGGCCGCCAGTCAGGAGATCGAGAAGCTGACCCTGCTCTCGCCGCCCCAGCCCATCAGCGTCACCTATCTGCAAGAGACCATTATCCGCCACGCCCACTTCACCCCGTTCCAGCTGGTCGATACCCTGCTGGAGGGCAAGGTGAACCGGGCCCAGCGCATTCTGGCCGCCCTGCGGGCCGAAGGCACCGAGCCGGGGATGCTGGCCTGGACCCTTTGCCGCGAGCTGGAGCAGCTGACCGAGCTGTCGCTGGCCATGCGCAACGGCCAGCCGCTGGGAGAGCACTTCAGCCGCCTGCGCATCTGGCAGAGCCGCCAGCAGCTCATTCAGCAGGCGCTGACCCGACTGCCGTTTGCCAAGTTGCAGCAACTGTGGCAGCTGATGGCACAGCTGGACGACGCCCAGCGCCGCTTCGATACCGAACAGGCCTGGCTGATGTTGCAGACCATTGCCCTCGGCTTTCGTGATGGCACCCCGCTGCCGCTGGTGATGGAGAGCAGCCCGTGCTGAAGGCTGCAATCAGTCTGCTGAAGGCTCCTGCCAACCAGCTGAAGGCACCTGTCGGTTTGCTTGGCGGCACCTTCGATCCCATCCATATCGGCCATCTGCGCCCGGCCATCGAGGCACGCGATGCCCTCGGGCTGGCCGAGATGCGGCTGATCCCGAACCATATCCCGCCCCACCGCGCCAATCCGTTCTGCTCGAGCGAACAGCGCCTCGCCATGGTCAAACTGGCGGCGGCGGAGAACCGGAACTTTGTGGTGGATGAGCGGGAGCTGCGACGGGACAAACCCTCTTACACCATCGATACCCTTATCGAGCTGCGTCATGAACTGCCCGATACGCCGCTCTGTTTTCTGATGGGGATGGATTCCCTGCTGAGCCTGCCAAGCTGGCACCGCTGGCAGGAGCTACTCGACTATGCCCATCTGGTGGTGAGCGTGCGGCCGGGCTGGCAACCGGATTATCCGGCCGAAGTAGCGCAACTGCTGGCGCGCCATCACACCCGCGATGCCAGCTCGCTGCACCAGCGTCTGGCCGGTCATATCTGGCTGGCGGACAACCAGCCCATCGAACTGTCTGCCACCCGGCTGCGGGCCCTGCTGGATGCGGGGCAAGATACCCGCTACCTCTTGCCCGAGTCGGTGGCGCACTATATTGATCAACAGAGGCTCTACCGCGCCAACCGCCGCTAGCCCCTGTCGTAATCCCGCCCCGCCCGATGGGAAACGGGAGTGACCATGATATAATCCGCCGCCCTGACGCAAACGCTGCGCGCCGGAACAGAGGAGAGACTCATTGCAAGGCCAAGAACTGCATGCCTTTATCATCGACAAGATCGATGACATGAAAGGTCGCGACATCATCACCCTCGATGTACGCGGCAAATCCAGCATTACTGACACCATGATCGTCTGTTCCGGCAACTCCAGTCGTCACGTCAGCGCCATTGCCCACCATCTGGCCAGCGAGGCCCGCCACGCGGGTCTGGATCTGCTGAGCGTGGAAGGGCAACTGAGCGGTGAATGGGTGCTGGTAGATATGGGCTCGGTGATCGTGCATGTGATGCAGGATGAACATCGTGACTTCTACCAACTGGAAAAGCTGTGGAGCGGTGCCGCTCAAGTGAATACGCAATAAGAGCACAAGTGTAACGACCATGAAGATCCAGTTGATTGCGGTGGGCACCAAGATGCCCGCCTGGGTAGAGCATGGCTTCGAAGAGTATCGTCGCCGCTTCCCCAAAGACATGCCGTTTGAACTCGTCGAGATCGGCGCTGGCAAACGGGGCAAAAATGCCGACATTCCCCGCATCCTGCAGAAGGAAGGGGAAGCCATGCTGGCAGCCGCGGGGCGATCGCGCATCGTCACCCTCGATATTCCGGGCAAGCCCTGGACCACGGAGCAGCTGGCGACCCAGCTGGAAGCGTGGAAACTCGATGGCCGCGACGTTGCCCTGCTGGTGGGCGGGCCGGAAGGCTTGTCCCCCGAGTGCAAGGCCGCCGCCGAGCAGAGCTGGTCACTGTCACCGCTCACCCTGCCCCACCCGCTGGTGCGGGTACTGGTGGCCGAGAGCCTCTATCGGGCCTGGAGCATCACCACCAATCATCCGTATCATAGAGAGTGAGCCATGCGTCTCTGGAGTCTCACCTCTCATCTTCACCCGTATCACAGAGAGTGAACAATGCAGTTCCTGCTGTTATTGCCCCCAAGGGTCTTGAGGTAAAGGCATGCTGAAACAACGCATCGAAATGCGCGATCACAGTGCCGAGGGCAATCTGTTCTTCCGGCGCACCCTGGTAGCCTACATCGGCATCGTCGTGCTGATGCTGGTGCTGCTGGGCAATCTCTACTATCTGCAGGTCGAGTCCTACGACACCTACCAGACTCGCTCCAACTCCAACCGCATCCGCGTGGTACCGGTGGCGCCGCCACGGGGTCTCATCTATGACGCCAACGGCGTGCTGCTGGCGGAAAACCGCCCGGTCTACAGTCTGGAAATCGTGCCGGAAGAGACCAAAGATCTCGAAAAAACCGCCGACCAGCTGATCACCCTGCTGGGTCTGCCGGAAGGCACCAAGGAGAAGTTTCTGGCCGAAGTGAAGCGCCAGCGTCGCTTCAAGCCGGTCGCCCTCTACGAGAAGCTGACCGAATATCAAGTGGCCCTCTTCTCGGTCAACCAGCACAACTACCCGGGGGCCAGCATCGAGGCCTACCTCAAGCGCTACTACCCGTTTGGTGACACCCTCACCCATGCGCTGGGCTATGTGGCCAAGATCAACACCCGTGACGTGGAGCGCCTCGATAAAGAGGAGAAGCTCGCCAACTACGCCGCCACCAAGGATATCGGCAAGCAGGGGGTGGAGAAGTATTACGAGGATCAGCTGCACGGGGTCGCCGGTTATCAGGAGGTCGAGGTGAACAACCGCGGCCGCGTGGTGCGTACCCTGAAATTCCAGCCCCCCATACCGGGCAAGGATATCTACCTCAATATCGACATCCGGATGCAGCTCAAAGCCCAGCAACTGCTGGCAGGACAGCGGGGCGCCATCGTGATGATGAACCCGAAAACCGGCGCCATCATCGCCATGGAGTCGAGCCCGAGCTACGACCCCAACCTGTTCGTGACCGGTATTTCCGGCGCCAACTACTCGGCGCTGCTCAACGATCCGGCGCGGCCGCTGGTGAACCGTACCACTCAGGGGATCTATGCCCCCGCCTCCACCGTCAAACCCATGATGTCGGTGATGGGGCTCAACGAGGGGGCCATCACCCCCAGCTATCGCTACTTCGGCGGCCCGAGCTTCTCCATTCCCGGCACCACCAAGAAGTTCCGCGACTGGCGCAAGTGGGGTCATGGCTGGCTCGACGTCTACCGCGCCATCGAGGTGTCGGCAGATACCTACTTCTACGATCTCGCCTATCGGGTCGGCATCGACAAGATCCACAGCTACATGACCAAGTTCGGCTTCGGTCAGTACAGTGGCGTCGACCTCTACGAAGAGACCAAAGGGGTCATGCCATCCCGCGACTGGAAGATGGCCCGCTGGCGTCAGCCCTGGTATCAGGGGGACACCATCTCCATCGGTATCGGTCAGGGCTACTGGAGTGTCACCCCGATCCAGCTGGCCAAGGCGATCAGCATCCTGACCCAGAACGGCCATGATGTGACGCCGCACCTGCTCAAGAGCACCGCCTCGCTGGATGGTGTGATCAACGCCCCCATCAACCCCAATATCGCCCTCAAGACCAAGAGTGACAGCTATTGGCAAGTGGCCAAAGAGGGGATGTGGCGGGTAAACCAGGGCAAGGAAGGGAGCGGTCGCCACGCCTTTGCCAATACCCCCTATGCCTCCGGCGGCAAATCAGGGACGGCGCAGGTCGTGGGCATGAAGGAGAACCAGGTCTACAACGCCAAGACCATGAAGGTGGAGCACCGCGACAACGCGCTGTTCGTCGCCTTTGCGCCCTTTGACGCCCCCAAGGCAGTGGTGGCTCTGGTGCTGGAGAACGCTGGCGGCGGCAGTAAAAATGCCGCCCCGGTGGCCCGCGCCATGATGGATGCCTATCTGCTGCCACCCGATCCGCAACTGCCACCGGCACCGGAAAAGCCGTCTCTACCGAGTGAGGTCGCCCCCCATGAGTAATTCAGCCCGCCAGCAGAGCATCTGGTACAAGCTGCATATCGACTTGCCCCTGCTGCTGGGGCTGCTGGCCGTCGTTGCCCTCTCCATGGTGGTGCTCTACTCCGCCTCGGGTCAGGATATCGACTCCATCGTGCGCCAGCTGGTGCGCGGCGGTCTCGCCTTTGCCCTGATGATCGGCATGGCCCAGCTCCCCCCCTCCCTCTACGCCCGCTGGTCGGTGCCGCTGTTTGTCGGGGTGGTACTGCTGCTCATCGCGGTGGACGTGTTCGGCCATATCGGCAAGGGGGCCCAGCGCTGGCTCGATCTCGGCTTTATGAAGTTCCAGCCCTCCGAAGTGATGAAGCTCTCCATGCCCATCATGGTGGCCGCCTGGCTCAGCCGTCACTCGCTACCCCCCAAACTCAGCCACGTGGTGATCGCGCTGGTGATGGTGCTGTTGCCCACCCTGCTGATCGCCGCCCAGCCCGACCTTGGCACCTCCATTCTTGTGGCGGCCTCAGGCTTCTTCGTCATCTTCCTGGCGGGGCTCAGCTGGTGGCTGATCGGACTGGCAGTACTGCTGCTCGCGGCCTTTATGCCGGTGCTCTGGTTCTTCCTGATGCACGACTACCAGCGCCAGCGGGTCATGATGCTGATTGACCCGGAAAAAGACCCGCTCGGCCGCGGCTATCACATCATCCAGTCCAAGATTGCTATCGGCTCCGGCGGCGTCTTTGGCAAGGGGTGGCTGCAAGGGACCCAGTCCCAGCTGGAGTTTCTGCCCGAGCGCCACACCGACTTCATCTTCGCGGTATTCAGCGAGGAGTTCGGTCTGGTGGGGGTTGCCCTGTTGCTGGTGCTCTACCTCTACGTCATCAGCCGCTGCCTGTTTATCTCGATGCAGGCCCAGAGCAGCTTCGAACGACTGCTGGGGGGCGCCATCACCCTCACCTTCTTCGTCTATGTGTTCGTCAACATGGGCATGGTGAGCGGCATTCTGCCTGTGGTAGGGGTGCCCCTGCCGCTGGTGAGTTATGGCGGCACCTCCATGGTGACCCTGATGGCCGGATTCGGTATCCTGATGTCCATCCAGACTCATAGAAGACTACTCGCCTGATGAGACGGGTTGGATTGCTGCTCTCTCTCGCCACAACGGTGGCCACCGCCGCCGTGGCGCCGGAGAGGCTGGCCCTGCTCGCCGAACAGCAGCAGGTGCCGCTGGCTGAGTTGCAGGCGGCCGTCGCCCGCGCCCAGCTACGGCAGGAGGTGCTCGACACCATCAGCAAGCCGTGGGAAGCCAAACCCTGGCATCGCTACCGGCCACTGTTTGTTACCCCGGATCGCATCCGTGACGGGCAGCAGTTCTGGCAGCAACATGCGGCGACGCTGGCCCGCGCGGAGCAAACCTATCGGGTGCCCGCCTCGCTCATCGTGGCCATCATCGGGGTCGAGACCTTCTATGGCCGCCAGATGGGCCGCCATCCGGTGCTCGATAGCCTCTACACCCTGGGGTTTCACTACCCCGAGCGCAGCGACTTCTTTGCCAAGGAGTTTGCCCAGCTGGTGTTGCTGGCGAGGGAAGAGGGGTGGTCGCTGGATCGCCTCAAGGGCTCCTATGCCGGTGCCATGGGGATGGGGCAGTTCATGCCCTCCAGCTATCGCCACTACGCCGTCGATTTTGACGGGGATGGCAAGCGGGATCTGTTTGCCAACCCGGTCGATGCCATCGGCAGCGTGGCCAACTATTTTGCCAGCCACCAGTGGCACTGGGGCGAATCCGTGGTGGAACCGGCCCAGATCGGGCTGATGGCAGTCGAACCCTTGCTCAGGGCTGAGCCCGAGCTCACACAACAGTGGTCAGAACTGGCGGCGGCAGGGATTGAGCTCGCCACGCCGCTGGCCCCACAGACGCCGGTCAAGTTACTGGCGTTTGCCCAAGCCGATGGACCGGAATACTGGGTCGCACGGCATAACTTTTACGTGATCACCCGTTACAATCGCAGCCCACTCTATGCGATGGCGGTGTATCAACTTAGCCAAGCCATTCAGGAAGCGTATGCATCTTCGTCACAAACTCCTCCCGCTCAGCCTGAGCTTGTTGCTGGCCGCCTGTAGCAGTCAGCCGGAACAGACCGCCCCCGTCGAGCTGCCACCCGCCAGCAAACCGCCCGTTATCGAGATCCCGCAAGCCACCGGCGCCATTCCGCGCCCCGAGCCCCTGAGTGCCAGCGGCAACCGGGACTACTGGATCGGCAAGCAGAAGAACGAAGTGTGGCGTGACATCAAACACTACAGCGAAGAGGGCACCGCCAGCTGGCTGTCGCAGGATCTGGACGGCCAGAAGACCGCCAACGGCGATGTGCTGGACAGCAAGCTGTTCAGCGCCGCCCACCGTAACCTGCCCATCCCGAGCTATGTGCGGGTCACCAATCTGGACAACGGGCTGGAGACCATAGTGCGGGTGAACGATCGCGGTCCGTTCAACAGCCCCCACCTCATCGATCTCTCCTACGCCGCCGCCAAACAGCTGGAGATGGTCGATAGCGGTGAAGCGCGGGTACGGCTGGAGCTGATCAACGACACCCCGGATCAGATGGTGATCATGGAGCCGATGAAGCCCATCGAGATGACCCCGACCACCCCGGCTGCTGCTGCGCCCAACACCCTGTCACCAGATGGCTTCTTGGGTGAACCGACCGCACTGGCGATGGCTACCCCCGCCGCCGAGCCCGCCCCCGTCAAGGCGCCCGCTGCCAAACCGGCACCGGCCAAGGCAGCTGCCGCCACGGTTGCAAAACCGGCCCCTGCCCAAGCAGCGGCACCAGCCAGCAGTGGCGATGGCAAGATGATCCAGGTGCTGGCCAGCGGCTCCCGTGAGCGGGCCGAGGCGATGGGCAAGGTGATGACCCAGCGCTACGGCGTGCCCTACCGTGTCGATGCCCATGGCGCCATTTTCCGGGTGCTGATTGGCCCGGTGGCCGCCGACCAGCAGGCTAGTGTGCTGGAAAAAGTACGTCAGGGCGGGCTGGAACAGGCCTTTATCGTCCCCTGATCCCCGCTTCGCACACGGGCGTGACCAACTGTTCAGCCCCTGCCATCACGTCGTTTTGTGGCGTGTAGGCAGGGGCTGATGGATAAAAATCCAGTCATGATCGCCACGTCAGGCTATGACCTGCGGACGCATCTGGTATAGTTAGGCCCGCATTTTATCCCCATCTGGCTCGCAGGAATTTCAAGATGTCCAAATTTGCCCGTTCAGTTCTTCTGGCCTCGCTGGTCAGCGTTACCGCCCAGGCCAATACGCCGGTCCCGACACCGACCCCGAACGCCATGCCCGTGGTGGTACCCGCCGCGCCGGAGATCTCCGCCAAGGCCCATATTCTGATCGACTACTACTCCGGTCAGGTGCTGGCCGAGCAGAACGCCGAAGAGCGCCTGCCGCCCGCCAGTCTGACCAAGATGATGACCTCCTACATCATCGGCCAGGAGCTGCTGAAGGGGAACATCAAGCGCACCGACATGGTGACCATCAGCCAGAACGCCTGGTCCAAGAACTACTCCGACTCCTCCAAGATGTTTATCGAGGTGGGCAAGCAGGTCTCCGTCGATGACCTGAACAAGGGCATCATCATCCAGTCCGGCAACGACGCCTGCGTCGCTATGGCCGAATTCCTGGCGGGCAGCACCGACTCCTTCGCCGGTCTGATGAACAGCTGGGCCGCCAAGCTCGGCATGAACGACAGCCACTTCATGAACCCGCACGGTCTGGATGCGGAAGGTCACTACAGTACCGCTCACGATATGGCCCGTCTGGGTCAGGCGCTGATCCGCGACCTGCCGGAGGAGTACAAGATCTACTCCCAGAAATCCTTCGTGTTCAACGGCATCACCCAGCACAACCGTAACCGTCTGCTGTGGGATCAATCCCTGCAAGTGGATGGCATCAAGACCGGTCACGTCAGCCAGGTCGGCTATAACCTGGTCTCCTCAGCGACCAATAACGAAGGCATGCGCCTGATCGCCGTGGTACTGGGTGCCAGCAGCGAGGGTTCCCGTGCCGCCGAGAGCAAAAAGCTGCTCACCTACGGCTTCCGCTTCTTCCAGAGCCTGACCCCCTACAAGGCGGGCACCGTACTGGTCACCCAGAAGATCTGGATGGGCGACAAGTCTGAAGTGAAACTGGGCGTCGACAAAGATGTCTCCGTGCTGGTCACCCGTGGTCAGGGCAACAACCTGAAAGCGGACTTCCAGCTCGACAGCGAGCTGAAGGCGCCGCTGGCCAAGGGTCAACGGGTCGGTACCGTGTTCCTGAAGCAGGGCGACAAAGAGATCAAACAGGTGCCGCTGGTCGCCCTGGAAGAGGTGCAGGAAGGTGGCTTGATGAGCCGTCTGTGGGACTACCTGGTACTGCTGGTCACCAGCTGGTTCAAGTAATCCAACGCACAATCCTCACCAAACAGCGGCGCCAACAGGCGCCGCTGCTGTCTGTGACGGGCAAAGGTAGTGAATAACCCTGTAAACTGCAGGTTCCGCCTTACCCTGATTTGTGGTAAAAAGCAGCACTTCCATCCTTGTCTGACCGATCCTGGCCTTGATCCCGGTCCGGGCAGCGCCCATATAGCTATGAGCCGTGCCCATATAGACTTGAAATGGCGGCCTCCACGGGCCATCGGCCACTAGCCATCCAAGATGAAGTCATCCCGTTGATGACGCAAAAGGTGAGTAAATGAATACCAAGTTTGATGAACTGCTGGAGTTTCCCTGCAAATTCCCGTTCAAGGTGCTCGGCGTTGCCGACCCGGCCCTGCCGGAAATGGTGGTTGAAGTGCTGCAGCAGCACGCCCCCGGCACCTACAGCCCGACTGTCCAGCCCAGCTCCAAGGGCAACTACCACTCGGTCCGCGTGACCGTGACGGCCCAGAGCAAGGAGCACATCGAAGCGATGTACCACGCCCTTGGCAAGATCGAGCTGGTGAAATACGTACTGTAATTTCTCTCTCGCCCCGTTCTGCGGGGCGACTGTTTTTGGCCGCAGCACGCCGCGAGGACACCATGTCATCCCAGATCCCCGCCCAGTCCAGCCTGATCGTCAGGCAGCTGGGTCGCCGCCCCTACCAGCCGGTATGGGACGCCATGAAAGCCTTCACCGACAACCGCACCGGCGACACCCCGGACGAGTTCTGGGTGGTCGAACACGACCCCGTCTACACCCAGGGTCAGGCCGGCAAGGCCGAACACCTGCTCAATCCGGGCAATATCCCGGTGGTGCAGAGCGATCGCGGTGGTCAGGTGACCTATCACGGCCCGGGCCAGCTGGTGCTCTACGTCCTGGTGGATGTCCGCCGCTGCAAATTCTCGGTTCGCGAGCTGGTGACCGCGCTGGAGACAGCCATCATCAACACCCTCGCCAAAAGCGATATCCAGGCCTATGCCAAGGCCGATGCCCCCGGGGTCTATGTGAAAAATGACCTTGGCATGGAGGCAAAACTGGCCTCGCTGGGTCTGCGCATCCGCAAGGGGTGCTCGTTCCACGGGCTGGCCCTCAACATCAACATGGACATGACCCCCTTCCTGCACATTAATCCGTGCGGCTATGCGGGCATGGCCATGACCCAGACCAGCGCCCTGGGCGGCCCGCAGAGCGTGGCCGAGGCGCAATCCATTCTGGTGGCCGAACTGGCCCGCCTGATTGGCTACCAAACAATAACAAACACCGAGAGTGAATCATGAGCAAACCCGTTCGTATGGAGCCGGGCGTCAAGCTGCGCGATGGCGACAAGATGGCCCTGATCCCGGTGAAATTCATGCCGGATCCCAACGAAGAACTCCTTCGCAAGCCGGACTGGATGCGGATCAAGCTGCCCCCCTCCAGCCAGAAGATCGAACACATCAAGAGCACCTTGCGCAAAAACAAGCTGCACTCGGTCTGTGAAGAGGCCTCCTGCCCCAACCTGGCGGAGTGCTTCAACCACGGCACCGCCACCTTCATGATCATGGGCGCCATCTGCACCCGTCGCTGCCCCTTCTGCGACGTGGCCCACGGCCGCCCGCTGGCACTCGATCCGGAAGAGCCGAAGAAGCTGGCGCTGACCATCAAGGAGATGAACCTCAAGTATGTGGTGATCACCTCGGTGGACCGCGACGATCTGCGCGACGGCGGTGCCCAGCACTTCGCCGACTGCATCCGCGAGATCCGCGAGCACAGCCCGCAGACCCGCATCGAGATCCTGACCCCGGACTTCCGTGGCCGGATGGAGCAAGCGCTGGAGGTGTTCCGCGAGACCCCGCCGGACGTCTTCAACCACAACCTGGAAACCGCCCCGCGCATGTATCGCGTCGCCCGCCCGGGTGCCGACTACAAGTGGTCGCTGGAGCTGCTGCGCCGCATCAAGGAAATGCACCCCCACGTGCCGACCAAATCCGGTGTCATGATGGGCCTTGGCGAGACCAACGAAGAGATCGTCGAGGTGCTCAAGGATCTGCGCGCCCACGGCGTCAACATGCTGACCCTGGGCCAGTATCTGCAGCCGAGCCGCCACCACCTGCCGGTGAAGCGCTACGTGCCGCCTGCAGAGTTCGACGAGCTGAAAGAGGTCGCCATGGAGCTGGGCTTTACCCACGCCGCCTGCGGCCCCTTCGTGCGATCCTCCTACCATGCGGATCTGCAAGCCAAGGGCGAAGAGGTCAAATAACCTCGCACGAGAGAGAGGTCAAGTAACCTTCTCCCATCGCAGTAAAAAAAAGAGCGCCTTTTGGCGCTCTTTTTTATGGCTCATGTTTGATGGCTGATGCTGCGATATCAGGGCCGCTAACGTCCGCACCTCATGCATCGATATGAGCCGACACGGCCACAGATCGGGCGCGGCCTGCTGGCTATCATGGCCAGCAAGCCGAACGCTCTGACAGAGCAAATTGTCTCATCAGCGCAACAGTTAAAAAAAACCAACCGATTTATTTGCAACAATTTGAGCCATGAGCCTGCCCGCTACACGCGGAGTGAGACAGGGGACAATCCCCGCCATGATCGACAAGGGGGACATAGCCCCCCTTGTCGCACCTCCTTGTCACGCCTCCTCGAAGCACCCCTGCTGATGCCAGCGCTGCAACTGGGCCAGCACCCGGGTCTCCCGCGCCGTCCACTGGGGGCAGGGCCCCGCCAGCTGGGTCTTGTTGGTCTGCAACGCCTCATCGAGCGCAAACCAGCCGGGCACGAAGCCAAGGCGGATCTCGTAAGGCTGCGGCTGCGGTGCCACCAGCTGCTCACCAATCCGGCACAAGTAGTAGAGCGATCGGATGCAGTAGGCATCGAACCCCGGCTCGCGGGCGGCGCGATATTCGCGGGTCTCGCCAAGCAGGGCCCCCACTTCCCGCAGCTCGGCGCCGCACTCCTCCAGCAGCTCGCGGGCCAGCGCCACATGGTGGCTCTCCCCCGCTTCAATGCCGCCGCCGGGGAACATCAGATCGCCGTTGACCCGGGAGTGGACCAGCAGCAGCTCGTCGCCCCGCAGCACCACAGCGCGCACCGTGAGCCGCTCCAGGGTACGGCCATCGGTGATCACGTCACCATGAACGAAAGAGAGATCGAAAAGATTGGGCCAGCAGCTGGCCGGGGAGAGTGTCGTCATCACTGCCTCAGGGCCGGTAGTTGCCATGTTTGAGCTGCTCGACGATCTCGGCAGCCCGCACATCGTAGCCATCCTGCTCGGGCTTGCTCAGGGTGTGGTAAATGCCAAAACGCTTGGCAGAGACCCCTGGCGCATCCTGAAACGACTCGCTTACTTTGCCCCACAGATAGGCCAGCCCATACTGCTTCTGGCCCATATAGAGGGTGCTGAGGGAGGTGAGCATGCGGCTGTTGACCGTGTCCCCCTCCTGATAGAGGGAGAGACCACGCTGCAGGGTGGCAATAGCCTTTTCGGGGTCACTGTTGGCGTAGATACCACCAAGCGCCAGCTGCAGCTCAGGTTCATCCATCGCCCTGGTGCCTTCCAGCGCCAAGAATTGCTGGCGGGCCAGCTCGTTAGTGTTGTTGGTCCAGTGCCACAGTAGCAGATAGGGATCTTGCGAATTGCGGGTCGCGGCATCGAGCTGGAGCAGCTGATCCCCTGCCGCCAGCATCCCTTCAACCCGCGGGCTCTTCTGCTCACGAGCCCGCTTGTACTCGATGTTGGTGGAGTGCTCGGCACACTTGAGATAGCGCTCAAGGTTGCGCATCAGCTCGTACTTGCGCCGATCCGTCCCCTCCTCCTTGAGATAGAAGCGGCTGCGGATCACATCGGTACGCTCATAGCGACACCAGCCATCGTCCACCAGATCCTGACAGAGCTCGGCATGGTTGCTGCAGATATTGTGGATCCGATCGTCATTGCAACCAGCCACGGCAAGGCCGACTGAAAGCATGATGAGGGTCTGTCGCAGGGGGAAATTGGCCATGGTTCACATCTTGTTGGTAACGCGGACTGGTAACAATTGGCGCTTCTGACGGCCACCTCCGGCTAGCAAACCGGTTACATATCCATTACAATGCGCGCGCCATATAAGGCCGCGATTGCAGAATAATATAACGAAATATACACCCCTACACTGATCTGCATTCGACGAATTTTCTATTTACACCAACAACGTGAAATAAAGGATCTGGTCAATGACCCACGAGCACTACTTGCAAGCGTGGCAGGAGAGCCAGGAGCTCGCCGAAGCCATGCAGCCCTTGATTGGTCGCCTCTACCGACAACAAGGGGTCGAGATCACCCTCTACGGCCGCCCGCTGCAAAACGCCTCCACCATCGATATCCTCAAGGCCCACCGGGTCGTCCGCCGCCACCAGGGCGCTCCCCTCCCCATCCAGCAAAGCTTCCCCCTGCTCCAGGCCATCGTGGCCCTCAAACCCACTGCCGCCGAGGTAGACCTTGGCAAGCTGGCGGTCGGCTACTGGCAGGATCATCAGGATGAGGCGGGGATCGAGGATTACCTGCAAGCGAGACTGGCACCAGCTCTTGGCCGCAGCCAGATGCCACAAGCCACCGACGTGGTGCTCTACGGTTTTGGCCGTATCGGCCGCCTGCTGGCCCGGCTGCTGATCGAGCGCACCGGCGCAGCCAACCCGCTGCGCCTGCGCGCCATCGTGGTCCGTGGCGGTCGCGACGGGGATCTGGAAAAACGCGCCAGCCTGCTGCGCCGCGACTCGGTGCACGGCCCCTTCAACGGCTCCATCGAAGTGGATGTGGAGCGCAGCGCCATCATCGCCAACGGCACCTTTATTCAGGTGATCTACGCCAATAGCCCGGCCGACATCGACTACACCGCCTACGGCATTCACGATGCGCTGATCGTCGACAACACCGGGGTCTGGCGCGATGAAGCTGGCCTCTCCGAGCACCTGAAAGCGCGTGGTGCCGGCAAGGTGCTGCTGACCGCCCCCGGCAAGGGGGAGATGAAGAACGTGGTGTTCGGGGTCAACCACGAGGTCATCGGGCCGGATGACAAGATCATCTCCGCCGCCTCCTGCACCACCAACGCCATCACCCCGGTGCTCAAGGTGATGCAGGAGCGGTACGGCATCCGCCACGGCCACGTGGAGACGGTTCACTCCTACACCAACGATCAGAACCTGATCGACAACTATCACAAGGGCGAGCGGCGCGGCCGCAGCGCCGCCCTCAACATGGTGATGACCAGCACCGGCGCCGCCAAGGCGGTGGCCAAGGCGCTGCCAGAGCTCAAGGGCAAGCTGACCGGCAACGCCATCCGGGTGCCGACCCCCAACGTGTCGCTCGCCATCATCAACCTGTCGCTGGAGCAGGCCACCGATCGGGAGAGCCTCAACGCCTATCTGCAACAGATGGCGTTAAGCTCGGCCCTCCATCGCCAGATCGACTTCAGCGCCAGCACCGAACTGGTCTCCTCCGACATGGTGGGTTCCCGTTATGCGGGCATCGTCGACTCCCAGGCAACCATCGCCGAGGGGGATCACTGCGTGCTCTACGTATGGTATGACAACGAGTTCGGGTACAGTTGTCAGGTAGTGCGGGTGATGGAGCAGATGGCTGGCGTAGTCCGCCAGGATCTGCCTGCATAGCCCGCCAGGATCTGCCGGGCTGACCCCGAAGTTTATGGCTCAATAGTTCAAGGAGAAGGCCGGATGTCGTTTCAACAGGGTGAGTTTTTGCAAGCAATCAGGCAGATGCCACAAGAGGTGTACGAGCGGCTCAAGACCGCCGTCGAGCTGGGCAAGTGGCCCGATGGCAAGCCCCTCACCGACGAGCAGAAGGCCACTTCACTGCAGGCTGTGATGGCCTGGCAGGCGATGCACCTCGACAATCCCGAGCATATGAACATCGGTCGCGACGGCGAGATCGTGATGAAGAGCAAGAGCGAGCTCAAGCGGCTGTTTCGTGATGAACCTCAGCCGGTTGAAGAGGAGATAGTGCGGGTCAATCTCAACCACTGAGACCACTCACCATCCCGTCTCGCGGCGGCCAATCGAACAGCTATTGTGCGATACTGATACATAGTGCGATAAATAGCAAAGAGGGGAGCCATGATGGCTCCCCTCTTTTTTCCTATCTATGCAGGGTGACTCATCCCCCTCATCCCCAGCCCTTCTCCCGCCAGGGGAGAAGGGAGCAGGCTCTCACCCTGCGGACAGTAAGCGTGCCACCTGCTGGCGATCTTCATGGCAAGCCTCGCGCTGCCAACAGCACCTCGATCTATCCCCTCTCCCGCTGGGAGAGGGTTAGGGTGAGGGCCGCAACGCTCAGGGCGTCAGCTCCCCGCGCAGGGACTGCTGCATCAACTCGCGAATGCGGTGGGAAGGCAACTCCTGACTCAGCAGGAAGTGCAGCTTGGTGAGCGCCGCTTCGGCGGTCATGTCAAAGCCCGAGATCACCCCGGCCCGCGACAGGGCGTTGCCGGTGGCGTAGCCCCCCATATTGACCTTGCCGTGCAGACACTGGCTCAGGTTGACGATGATGACGCCACGGGCCGAGGCCTCGGAGAGCAGCGCCAGCATGGCGGGGTTCTGCGGCGCATTGCCCACCCCGAACGACAGCAGGATCAGCGCCTTCACCGGCTGTTGCAGGATGTTGGCGATCACCTCGCTGGAGATGCCCGGATAGAGGGTCACCACGCCGATCGGCTGGGGGGTGATGTCATGCAACACCAGCGGCCGCTCGGACGGCACGCCCAGCTCACCCGCTTCCAGCGAGATGGCGATCCCGGCATTAAGCAGCGGCGGATAGTTGGGGGAATCGAAGGCGTGGAAGCCATCGGCGTGCACCTTCTTGCTACGGTTGCCGCGATAGAGCTGGTTGTTGAAGAACAGCGTCACCTCGTGGATCGGGTAGTTGGCCGCAATATAGAGGGCGTTGAGCAGGTTCTGCTGACCGTCGGAGCGCAGCTCGGCGAGCGGGATCTGGGAACCGGTGATGATGACCGGCTTGTGCAGATCTTCCAGCATGAAGGAGAGCGCCGAGGCGGTGAACGACATGGTGTCGGTGCCGTGCAGGATCACAAAGCCGTCGTACTTGTCGTAGTTGTCGCGAATGTCCTCGGCGATGCGCTGCCAGTCCGCCGGGGTCATGTCGGAGGAGTCGATGAGGGGGGCATATTCGTGGATATGGTAATCCGGCATCTCGGGGCGGTGGAACTCGGGCATCCGCGCCAGACAGTCTTCCATAAAGCCCGCCATCGGCACATAACCGTGGTCGGAACGCTGCATCCCAATGGTGCCGCCTGTGTAGGCGATGTAGATAGACTTCTTCACACCCTCTCCTCTTGATGAAGTGAAAACCGCGGGGTCATGGGCGATGCCGGGGTGAACCACACGGTCAGCTCCCGCCATCTCCTCTGTGTACAGCGGAAACCGGCGAATTATAGAGACTGACGCCCCAAATGACAGCCGTTCCATGCACCCTTCTTCGCGCTTTTCTACCCTATACCTCAATGGTGTTAAATTTCACAATAAACCACTAAAACGAGCATTAATACGACAAAGATGGAATTAAACGATGCTTTTTGCTACAATCCGCCGGATTTTACTTAAATCTCATCTGGATGCCTGAATATTTCAGGCCCGCTTAGGCCCTATTTTCATGGGGCGGGGAGCGCACTCCCCTTCTTTGTTGGCACATGAGCCACACTTGATTTTCATCCCGGCTGAATCTGTGAGCCTTCACAACGAAGGCACAGCCAATCAACATGGGAGTACTGAATGTTACAACTTGATTCCTACGCCACTCTTGTCGCAGCCACCCTGGTGCTGCTGCTTGGTCGTCTGCTGGTCACCCGCGTCGGGTTACTGCGCACCTTCAACATCCCCAAACCGGTTGCCGGTGGTCTGGTGGTCGCGCTGGTACTGCTGCTGCTGCGCTCCACCCTGCAGATGGAGCTGCAATTTGATACCAGCCTGCAAACCCCGCTGATGCTGGCCTTCTTCGCCTCCATCGGCCTCTCTGCCGATCTCGCCAGCCTGAAACGCGGCGGCAAGGCGGTGGTTACCTTCCTGATGGTGGTCACCGGTCTGCTGCTGGTGCAGAACAGTCTGGGCGTCGGTCTGGCGACCCTGCTCGGTCTGGATCCCCACATGGGGCTGCTGGCTGGTTCCATCACCCTCTCCGGCGGCCACGGCACCGGTGCGGCCTGGAGTGCCACCTTCTCCGAGAAGTACGGGGTGCAATCCGCGGCGGAGCTGGCCATCGCCTGTGCCACCTTCGGTCTGGTGCTGGGCGGCCTGATCGGCGGCCCGGTGGCTCGCTATCTGGTGAAGAAAGTGCAGGTGCCCGGTGAGGAGCACAACCAGGATGAGGCCCCCAAGGGCTTCGAAATGCCCGATATGGAACGCCCCCTCACCACCTTCAGCCTGATTGAGACGCTGGCACTGATCGCCATCAGCCTCAAGGGTGGCGAGCTGCTCTCGGCCTCTCTCAAAGGGGGCGCCTTCGAGCTACCCATCTTCGTCTGCGTGCTGTTTGTCGGCGTGCTGCTGCGCAACCTGCTCACCCTCTTCAACTGGCATGAGGTAAGCGATCGCGAAGTATCGCTGCTGGGCAACGTCAGCCTGTCGCTGTTCCTCGCCATGGCGCTGATGAGCCTGAAATTGTGGGATCTGGCCAGTCTGGCCCTGCCCATCTTCATCCTGCTGGCCGCCCAGACCGTGGCGATGGCGCTCTACGCCATCTTCGTCACCTTCCGGGTCATGGGCAGCAACTACGATGCGGCCGTGCTGGCGGCGGGCCACTGCGGCTTTGGCCTCGGGGCCACCCCCACCGCCATCGCCAACATGCAGGCCATCACCCAGCGCTTCGGTCCTTCCCACCTGGCGTTTCTGGTGGTGCCCATGGTGGGCGCCTTCTTTATCGACATCATCAACGCCATGGTGATCAAGCTGTTTATGGCGATGCCGTTCCTGTAATTCCCTTTCCGTCAGACGTATATGATCAGAGCCCACCTTTCGGTGGGCTCTTTGCTTGTGCGCTCTTCCCGCCAGCCGAGGTTGGCAAGGCGGCATCACTTATCCGGTACCAAGTTGACCGGCGTGCAAACCAGACGGAGCTCACCCCCCCATGCCCCGCACTCCTCCGAACAACAAAAAGCCCCGCACTCGACAGAGGGCGGGGCTTGTTTATGTCAGCCGAAACAGGCCGAAACGTGCACCTTACAGGATAAAGGTCGACACCTGCTTGTTCAGGTCAGTGGCACGCCCTTTGAGGCTATGGGCCTGATCCAGATCGCGCATGGCGGCGGCGGTGATCTCGTCACTCACATCCTTGATGGCGGTGGTGTTCTGGGTGATCTCGCCGGTCACCTGGGTCTGCTCCTCGGCGGCGGTGGCGATCTGACCCGCCATGTCGGAGATGAGGGAGATGGCGCTGGTGATCTCTTCCAGCGCGCGCACGGCCTGATCGGCATCCTGCACACTGTTGTCCGCCAGCCCCTGACTGGTCTGCATCAGGCTCACCGCACGGGCGGTGGTCTGCTGCAGGGTCTCGATGGTGGACTGGATCTGCTGGGTGGAGTCCTGGGTACGGCGTGACAGCACCCGCACCTCGTCAGCGACCACCGCAAAACCACGGCCCTGCTCACCGGCGCGGGCCGCTTCGATGGCCGCGTTCAGCGCCAGCAGGTTAGTCTGCTCGGCAATCCCCTGAATGGTGGAGAGGATGCTGGTGATGGCCTGCGCGTGGCGGCTCAGCTCGCCGATCACCTCGGTCGCCTGCCCCACCTCGTCGGCCAGACCATTGATGGACTGACGGGTCTTGTTGACCAGCATCTTGCCCTGTTCACTGCTCTGGGCAGATTGCTGGGCAGCGGCAGCGGTGTTCTCGGCGTTGCCGGCGATCTCCATGGTGGCGCTCGCCATCTCGGTCACCGCCGTGGCGACCATGGTCACCTCCTGCTGCTGACGCTGCAGCTCGTCCACCGCGGCCTGGTTGGTCACCAGACTGCGCTCGGCATCAGCGTTCAACTCGTTGGCCAGCTTGCGGATATTGCCGATCAGCTGATGCTGGCTGCCGACGAAACGGTTGAAGCTGTTGGCCAGCTGGCCCACTTCGTCGTTGGCGTCGATCTTGATGCGCTGGGTCAGATCGCCGTTACCGTCGGCAATCCGGGCCAGTGCCTGGGAGACCTTGGTGAGCGGGCCAAGCAGCATGCTGACCAGCCAGGAGATGGTGAGGATACTGCCCACCAGCACCAGCAACGCCATCCCGAGCTGGGTCATCAGCAGGGAGGAGAGCGGCGCTTCCAGCGCGGCCTTGTCCAGCACCATGACCAGTTCCCAGTCGGTATCGGGGATATCGACCGACCACAGCAGCTTGTCGCGCCCTTCGCTGTCGAAGTAGGCCGGCACCAGTTCCTTGCTCGACTTGCTCTGCTCAATCAGCGCATTGGTCAGATCATTGTCGATCTCGCTGGCCGGTTTCATCGCCTTGGCGGCATCCTTGTAGGCGATGATGGTGCCATCCTTGTGCATCATGATGGCGAAACCGTCGGCAGGCAGTTGCATCTTGGTCACGTCTTCCACCAGAGAAGCGATGGAGAGGTCACCACCGATCACCCCACCAGAAACCGGCTGGGCCAGGGTCACCACCATGATGTTGTAGGCCACGTCGAGATAGGGCTTGGTGACAATCATGCCACCTTTGCCCATCGCCTCCTGATACCAGCCGCGAGAGCGCGGGTTGTAGCCATCACGGTTGATGGAGGGATCGGAGTCGTGCATCTTGCCGCTGCTCTCACCGAAATAGGTGAGCTGGAAACGGCCGGAGACTTGTGCCTGTTGCAAGGCATGGAGGGGTTCGGAGCTGGCCTTGTTGCCGAGCGCCTGGATGACGTCGCGACGGGCCGAGAGCCAGTCACTGACGCTGGCAGCCTGCTGGGTACCCAGCCGCTGCAGCTGCTCTTGGCTGCCTTGCAACAACAGATTCTTCTGGCTGCTATAGCTCTGCCAGGAGAGCAGCGAAATCACCAGCGAAAGGGCGATCACTACTGACAACAGTATCTTCTGCTTGAGTGATAGGTTTTTCATCATAGGTTCTTCTTATTGAGGTGAGGAGCGGGTTTTTCCCTAAAAGAGCACAACACTACAAACTCTTTAACGACCCGAGCGGCCGAAACTGAACCTAAAAATGAGTCTGCGGGCGATATTTTCTACCGAGGTGGGGAAAACTGCCCCAGAAATTGACTGCATGAGCCGCACAAGCCAAGGCAACCCTGTTTATTCCTTCCACAATTGGCTAGAATATCCCGTTTTTAAGTCACATCGACCCTGAGAGTTTTCACGATGTTCGAAGTTAATCCCGTATTAAATAAACTTAAGGAGCTGTCTGAGCGGACCGAGCTTCTTAGGGGGTACCTTTGACTATGACGCCAAGAAAGAGCGTCTAGAAGAGGTCAACGCCGAGCTGGAACAGCCGGACGTCTGGAATGAACCCGACCGCGCACAGGCGCTGGGCAAAGAGCGCGTGGCGCTGGAAAACGTCGTCAGCACCATCGACACCCTGACCCAGGGCGTGGATGACGTCGAGATGCTGGTGAGCCTGGCCGTGGAAGGGGAAGACGAAGAGACCTTCAACGAAGCCATCGTCGAATCCGAACAGCTGGAAACCAAGCTGGTGGATCTAGAGTTCCGCCGCATGTTCTCCGGTCAGCACGACGGCTCAGACTGCTATATCGATATCCAGTCCGGCTCCGGTGGTACCGAAGCACAGGATTGGGCCAACATGGTGCTGCGCATGTACCTGCGCTGGGGCGATGCCCACGGCTACAAGCCGGAGCTGATCGAGCTCTCTGACGGCGACGTGGCTGGCATCAAGTCCGCCACCATCAAGTTCACCGGCGAATATGCGTTCGGCTGGCTGCGTACCGAAACCGGCGTACACCGTCTGGTTCGCAAGTCCCCGTTCGATTCCGGTGGCCGCCGTCACACCTCTTTCTGTTCTGTGTTCGTCTACCCCGAGATCGACGATGATATCGACATCGAGATCAACCCGGCAGATCTGCGGATCGACGTCTATCGCGCCTCCGGTGCCGGTGGTCAGCACGTTAACCGAACCGAATCCGCGGTGCGTATTACCCACGTTCCGACCGGTGTCGTGGTACAGTGCCAGAACGACCGTTCCCAGCACAAAAACAAAGACCAGTGTATGAAGCAGCTGAAAGCCAAGCTCTACGAGCTGGAGATTCAGAAGCAGAACGCTGAGAAACAAGCCCTGGAAGAGACCAAGTCTGATATCGGTTGGGGCAGCCAGATCCGTTCCTATGTGCTGGATGACTCCCGTATCAAGGATCTGCGTACCGGCGTCGAAACCCGTAATACCCAATCGGTGCTCGACGGTGACTTGGACAAGTTTATCGAAGCCAGCCTGAAATCAGGTCTGTAAACAAGCAGGAATCACCATGTCTGAACAAACCACCACTCCGGAAGTCGATCATTCACTCGAACTCAACAACGAGATGACTGAGCGTCGTTCCAAGCTGGCCGCCCTGCGCGCTCAGGGTAATCCTTTCCCCAACGACTTCCGTCGCGACAGCCTCTCCGGCGATCTGCACGCAGAGTTTGACGACAAGAGCGCCGAGGAGCTGACGAGCCTGGGTAAACGGGTGAAGATTGCCGGTCGCATCATGACCCGCCGGATCATGGGCAAGGCTTCTTTCGCCACCCTGCAGGACATGGCCGGCAAGATCCAGGTCTACGTCACCCGTGACGACCTGCCGGAAGGTTTCTACAACGAGCAGTTCAAGAAGTGGGATCTGGGTGACATCGTCGGTGTCGAAGGTACCCTGTTCAAGACCCAGACCGGTGAGCTCTCCGTTCACGTTTCCGATATCCGCCTGCTGACCAAGGCACTGCGTCCGCTGCCTGAGAAGCACAAAGGCCTGACCGACCAGGAAGCTCGCTGCCGCCAGCGTTACCTGGATCTGATCGCCAACGAAGAGTCCCGCAAGACCTTCATGATCCGCACCAAAGTGGTTGCCGGTATCCGCAAGTTCTTCAACGACAAGCGCTTCATGGAAGTGGAAACCCCGATGATGCAAGTCATCCCGGGTGGCGCCTCCGCGCGTCCGTTCGTGACTCACCACAATGCGCTGGACATCGACATGTACCTGCGTATCGCACCGGAGCTCTACCTGAAGCGTCTGGTGGTCGGTGGCTTCGAGCGTGTCTACGAGATCAACCGCAACTTCCGTAACGAAGGTATCTCGGTGCGTCACAACCCCGAGTTCACCATGATCGAGTTCTACATGGCCTATGCCGACTACATCGATCTGATGGACCTGACCGAAGAGCTGCTGCGCACCCTGGCGCAGGACATTCTGGGCGACACCAAGATCCGTTACGCCAAAGAGGGTGAAGAGGGTCTGACCATCGATTTCGGTCAACCGTTCCAGCGCCTCACCATGGTTGAGTCCATCCTGAAGTTCAACGCGGATGTAACTCTGGACGATCTGGCTACCCTCGAGAGCGCCAAGGCCGTTGCCAAGCGTCTGCACATCGAGCTGATGAAAGGTTGGGAACTGGGCCACGTGATCACTGCGATCTTCGAAGAGACCGTGGAGCACATGCTGCTGCAACCGACCTTCATCACCGAGTACCCGGCAGCCGTCTCTCCGCTGGCTCGCCGCAACGACGTGAACCCGGACGTGACCGACCGCTTCGAATTCTTCATCGGTGGCCGCGAGCTGGCCAACGGCTTCTCCGAGCTGAACGATGCAGAAGACCAGGCCAAACGCTTCCAGGATCAGGTTGATCAGAAAGAAGCGGGCGACGACGAAGCCATGTTCTACGACGCCGACTTCGTTACCGCGCTGGAACACGGCCTGCCGCCGACTGCCGGTCAGGGTATCGGTATCGACCGTCTGGTAATGCTGTTCACCAACAGCCACACCATCCGCGACGTCATTCTGTTCCCGGCCCTGCGTCCGCAGAAGTAAGGTTCATGCCCGCCGGGATCCATCCCGAGCGCGATAGCTTGAAAACGCCCCGCAACTGCGGGGCGTTTTTCTATCTCCTTTACCGCAAAATCACTTTCAAAATTCAATAATGGAATAAAGAAGATATTTTTATTCTTTGTTGTTAGCCAACACGCCCTTTAATCTGGCCAAAAATCAGACCATGGAAGACGCGTGTGATGCAATTGAAGGATTCCCCATTCAACCTATCCCCCCTCTCTGACGAGCAGCAACGTCAGCTGGGTCAGGTACTCTCGACCCTCAATACCCAGCAACTGGCCTGGGTGAGCGGATATCTCTACGGCCTCTCCCAAACCGGTCACCAGAGCGTCGCTGCCAGCGCCGCCTTGGCTGCGCCCAGTGGCAGCCTGACCATTCTCTACGGCTCCCAGACCGGCAACGCCAAAGGTGTCGCCACTGCCATCAAGGCACAGGCCGAGGCCCGCGGCCTACCTGTCACCCTCGCGTCGATGGCCGACTACAAACCCAAGCAGCTCAAGAAAGAGAGCCACCTGCTGGTGGTAGTGAGCACTTACGGGGAGGGGGAACCGCCGGAGAGCGCCGTCGATCTGTTCGAGCAGCTTAAAAAAGGCAAGCTTGGCAAGCTGGACGGTCTCAAGTTCGCGGTGCTGGGGCTGGGTGACAGCTCCTACGAATTTTTCTGCCAGACCGGCAAAGATTTTGACAACTTCCTCGCCACCGCCGGGGCCGAGCGGATTTATGAGCTCGCGAGCCTCGATGTGGATTATCAGGATGCCGCCAAGAGCTGGGGCGAGCAGGCGCTCAACGCCATCACCGCGACCCTCTCTACCGGTGCGGCCAGCAACAATGTGGCAAGCGCGGTGCAGCAGGCGGTTGGTCATAGCCAATACAGCAAGGAGAACCCCTTCCCTGCCCGTCTGTCGGTCAATCAGCAGATCACCGGCCGTGACTCCACCAAGGATATCCGCCATATCGAGATCAATCTGGCCGACTCCGGCCTCACCTATCAACCGGGTGATGCCCTCGGCGTCTGGTTCGACAACGATGCCGAACTGGTGGGCGAAGTGCTGGCCCTGACTGCCCTCTCTGGCGATGAAGCCACTGCCCACGGCAGCTTGCGCGCCGCACTGACCGGTCACTTCGAGCTGACCCGGCTGCACGGTGGCTTTATCACAGGGCTTGCCGAGATCGCGGGCAACGCGGCGCTGAAAGATCTGGCGGGCGATAAAGCCCAGGTCAATGCACTGGTAGCCTCTGCCCAGATTGTGAATGTACTGAAACGCTTCCCGACCGCCCTCACGGCCGAGCAGCTGATCGAGCTGCTGCGCCCCCTCACCCCGCGCCTCTACTCCATCGCTTCCAGCCAAAGCGAGGTGGAAGAGGAGGTGCACCTGACCGTCGGGGTGGTTCGCTATCCGCAAGAGGACGGCACGGTGCGCAGTGGCGGTGCCTCTTCGTTCCTCGCTGATCGCCTTGAAGAGGGAACCGAGGTACGGGTGTTTGTCGAGCACAACGACAACTTCCGCCTGCCCACCAATCCCGACACCCCCGTCATCATGGTGGGCCCCGGCACCGGCATCGCCCCGTTCCGCGCCTTTATGCAGGAACGGGAAGCTCAGGGTGCGGAAGGCAAAAACTGGCTCTTCTTCGGCAACCCCCACTTTACCCAGGATTTCCTCTATCAGGTGGAGTGGCAGCGTTATGTGAAATCGGGGCTGCTGTCGAAGATCTCCCTGGCCTTCAGCCGGGATCAGGCCAACAAAATTTATGTGCAGGACCGCCTGCGTGAAGCGGGCCAGGAACTCTATCAGTGGCTGGAAGCAGGCGCTCACTTCTATGTGTGTGGTGACGCCAACAAGATGGCCAAGGATGTGCAGGAAGCCCTGCTGGATCTGATTGCCGAACACGGCCACAAGAGCCGTGAGGAAGCAGAAGAGTATTTGAGCGAATTGCGTCGTGCCAAACGTTATCAAAGGGATGTCTATTGATGAGCAAACAACCTCTTTCTCACCCAAAAGCGGGACCGGTCGAAGGACCGCTGGCCGACAACGAACGTCTGAAACGCGAAAGCAACTTTCTGCGCGGCACCATAGAGCAGGATCTGCAGGACCCGCTCACCGGCGGCTTCAACGGCGACAACTTCCAGCTGATCCGCTTTCACGGCATGTACCAGCAAGATGACCGCGACATCCGCCCCGAGCGCGCCGCCCAGAAGCTGGAGCCCCTGCACAACGTCATGCTGCGTGCCCGCCTGCCCGGCGGGATCATCACCCCTGCCCAGTGGCAGATCATCGACAAGTTCGCCGAGGAGCACAGTCTGTATGGCAGCATCCGCCTGACCACCCGGCAAACCTTCCAGTTTCACGGGGTATTGAAGCGCGACATCAAGCTGATGCACCAAACCCTCAACAGCACCGGCATCGATTCCATCGCCACCGCTGGCGACGTGAACCGCAACGTGCTCTGCACCAGCAACCCGGTGGAGTCAGAGCTGCATCAGGAGGCCTACGAGTGGGCCAAGAAGATCTCCGAGCACCTGCTGCCCAAAACCCGCGCCTACGTGGAGATCTGGCTGGACGGCGAGAAACTGGGGGATGACGAAGAGCCAATCCTGGGTTCCAACTACCTGCCGCGCAAATTCAAGACCACAGTGGTGATCCCGCCCCACAACGACGTGGATATCCACGCCAATGATCTCAACTTCGTGGCGATTAGCGATCACGGCAAGCTGGTGGGCTTCAACGTGCTGGTGGGAGGTGGCCTCGCCATGACCCACGGCGACACCAGTACCTATCCGCGCAAGGCGAGCGACTTTGGCTTTATTCCCCTCTCCCACGTGCTGGAGGTGGCGGCCGCCGTGGTCAGCACCCAGCGCGACTGGGGCAACCGGGTCAACCGCAAGAACGCCAAGACCAAGTACACCCTCGAGCGAGTGGGCGTCGAGGCGTTCAAGGCCGAGGTGGAGAGCCGCGCCGGCATCCAGTTTGGCGAGGTGCGTCCCTACGAATTTACCAGCCGTGGCGATCGCTTCGGTTGGGTCGAGGGGATCGACGGCAAGCATCACCTCACCCTGTTTATCGAGAATGGACGCCTGCTGGACTTCCCGGGCAAGCCGCTCAAAACCGGCATGCTGGAGATCGCCAAGGTGCATCAGGGGGATTTTCGCCTGACCGCCAACCAGAACCTGATCATCGCCGGGGTGCCTGCCAGCGAGAAAGCCCGCATCGAAGGGCTGGCGCGCCAATACGGCCTGCTGGACGACGGTGTCAGCGAGCAGCGCAAGCAGTCGATGGCCTGCGTGGCCCTGCCCACCTGCCCGCTGGCGATGGCCGAGGCCGAGCGCATGCTGCCAGCCTTTGTCACCGACCTTGAAGGGCTGCTGGCCAAGCACGAACTGGCGGATGACGCCATCATCTTCCGGGTCACCGGCTGCCCCAACGGCTGCGGCCGCGCCATGCTGGCGGAAGTAGGTCTGGTGGGCAAGGCGCCCGGCCGCTATAACCTCCATCTGGGGGGCAACCTGGAGGGCACCCGCATTCCGCGCCTCTATCAGGAGAACATCACCGAACCGCAGATCCTGGCCGAACTGGACGCGCTGATCGGCCGCTGGGCAAAAGAGCGCAATCAGGGCGAGTGCTTTGGCGACTTCGTGATCCGGGTTGGGGTGATTGCTCCCGTTATCGATTCCGCGAGGGACTTCTATGCTGCTTAATCTGCCGCTTGATGTCACCGAAGATGGCCGCCTTGACCTGCAGGCACTGCTGGCCCTCGGCCGTGAAGAGCAGAGCGAGGCGCTGGCGCCCCTCAACCGGGAGCTGGATACCATGAGCGCCCCCGAGCGGGTGCGCTGGGCCCTGGCCAATCTGCCGGGGGAGCATCTGCTGTCATCGAGCTTCGGCATTCAGGCGGCGCTGATGCTCCATCTAGTGAGCCGCGAGCGAGCTGACGTGCCGGTGGTGCTAACCGATACCGGTTATCTCTTCCCGGAGACCTACCGCTTTATCGATGAGCTGACCGAGCGCCTCGCGCTCAACCTGAAGATCTACCGGGCCGAGTTGTCACCGGCCTGGCAGGAGGCGCGTTATGGCAAGCTGTGGGAGCAGGGAGTGGAGGGGATCACCCGCTACAACCAGCTCAACAAGGTGGAGCCGATGGACAGAGCCCTGCATGAGCTGGGGGCCAAGACCTGGTTCTCCGGCCTGCGCCGGGAGCAGTCCGGCAGCCGTGGCAAGTTGCCGGTGCTGGGCATCCAGCGCGGCCGCTTCAAGTTCCTGCCGGTGATCGACTGGAGCAACAAAGACATCTTCTACTACTTCAAGGAGTTCGACCTCCCCTACCACCCACTGTGGGAGCAGGGTTACCTCTCGGTGGGCGATGTCCACACCACCACCAAGTGGGAGCCCGGCATGAGCGAGGAGCAGACCCGCTTCTTCGGCCTCAAGCGCGAGTGCGGCCTGCACGAGGAGAGTGTCGAGGAAAGTGGTGAGCAGAGCGGCTCCGGCATCTGAGCCCGCAGATAAGGCCGGATCCTGACCATAAAAAGCGCCCGACAAATGCCGGGCGTTTTTTATTGCTGAGAGCGGAGCGTGTTCCCCGCTGGCAAGACTTACTGTGCAGCCGCCCGCGCCTGAGTCAACCAGTCGTTGACCTGGGCTTCGTGCCCCTTGAGCCAGGCCATCACATGGCGCTCGATATCCGCCTGGGTGTTCTGCCCCTTGTTCATCAGCCCGTTCTGGATGTTGATGTCGTTCAGCGGCAGCTTGACGATGGAAAACAGCTTGGCGGCCGCCGGGTTGGCATTGGTGAAGTCTTTGTTGGCCACAATATGCATGGTGTTGACGGCAAAACCGTAGTTCTTGCCGTTGGGCAGGCGGGTGTTGTCGGCATCCTTGGTGCCAGCAGACACCTCCAGCCACACCACGTCCCGCCCCGGTACCAGCTCGCTGCTGAGCCAGTAGGGGGTCCAGGTGTAGTAGAGCACCGGCTTGCCGCTCTGGAAGCGGGCACGGGTATCGGCGATCAGCGCCGCATAGTTACCCTGCTTGTGAGTAATGGTGGGGGTCAGGCCGAACTCATCCAGATGATGATTGATGGACTCTTCGCAGCCCCAGCCCGGGTTGCAGCCCACCAGATCGGCCTTGCCATCCCCATCGCCGTCAAACAGCGCCGCCAGCTTGGGATCCTTGAGCTGCCCCAGATTGGTGATGCCATATCGGGTCGCAGTCTGCTTGTCGATGAGATATCCCTGCGCTGCACCGGCCACATAGGTGCCCTGACGGAAGAACACCTTGTCTCCCCCCGCCTGTTGGTACTTGTTGTCCTGCAGCGGGATCCAGTTAAAGGCAAGGAAGGTACCATCCCCCTGCGCCACAGAGGCATAAGCCACGTTGTAATCCACCTCCTGCACCGGCTGGACGTCGTAGCCGAGGCGCCCCATCAGCTTGCTGACCAACAGGGTCTGAAAGGTCTCCTCCGGCAATGAGCTCTGCAAGGGTTGAACGCGGATCCCCTCCCCTGGCAGCTCGGTGCTGGCCATGGCCAGCGGGCTCAGCAGGGAGGAGCTCAAGAACAGGGTGTTCAGCAGTAAGGAGTGACGGGGGCGTGTTGTGGTGATGAGGCTCATGCCTTTACTCCTTTGTAATCAATGGATTTGCTGCGGCCAGTGAGGCGCAGCAGCAAGGCAACGGGGCCACGCTGATACCAGCGGCCAACCCGGTTGCGATCCGGTTGACCCATCGCCTGGGTCAGACGGTCGAGCACGATGGCCAGCAGCACGATGCCGAGGCCGCCAATGGAGGCGAGCCCCATATCGAGGCGCCCGATGCCGCGCAGCACCATCTGACCCAACCCGCCGACCGCGATCATCGAGGCGATCACCACCATGGAGAGCGACAGCATCAGGGTCTGGTTGACCCCCGCCATGATGGTGGGCATAGCGAGCGGCAACTGCACCTTGAACAGCAGCTGGGAGGGGCTGGCGCCAAAGGAGTGGGCCGCCTCCACCAGATCCGCAGGCACCTGTCTTATCCCCAGCATGGTGAGACGGATCATCGGCGGCAGGGCAAAGATCACGGTCACCACGACGCCGGGCACGTTGCCGATGCCAAACAGCATGACGATGGGGATGAGATAGACGAAAGCCGGAGTGGTCTGCATCGCATCCAGCAGCGGCCGGGTCCAGCGAGAGATCCGTTCACAGCGGGCCAGCAAAATGCCCACCGGCAAACCAATCAGGATGCAGAAGAAGAGTGAGGTCAGCACCAGCGACAGGGTCACCATGGCATCGGACCAGGCGCCGATCAGCCCGATCCCGACCAGCGCGGCGAGGGTACCAAGCGCCATCCGGCCGTTGACCAGTTGCCAGGCGATCAGGGTCAATAGCCCGATCATCAGGATGGACGGCACCGTCTGCAGCAGATGGGTCATGGCATTGAGGGTCACCTCCACCGGCGCGCGGATCAGCTGGAACAGCGGGCGCAGGTTCTCCACCAGCCAGCCGATACCCCCTTCAACCCAGCGGTCCAGCGGCACCAGCGCCTGCTGGAAAGGATCCAGCCAGTCGACGGCAGCCTCGGTATCCACGACAGCAATCTGGTTTTGCCAGTCGGCCCCCTCGGTGGCGGTACTGCCCCAGGGATCGGCGGCAGTGGTGGTGGCCGCGGCGCCCCAAGGGTCAGCATCAACATCGTCAGCCCGCAGGGAGGGGCTCGCCAGCAGCAAACATGCCAGCAGGCCGATCAGCAACGCGTGGGGATTGTTCAGCTTCATACCGGGGTACTCCTGTCCAGGGTGTTGAGCAGATTGGCCTTGGAGATGAGCCCCAGATAGGTGCCATCCTCCTCGACCACGGGCACCTGACAGGGTGCGGCAGCCACCTGGCTGATCAGTTCATTGAGGGAGGTGTCGGCCAAGATCGGCTGGATATCCGCCAGCAACGCCTGTTCCAGATTCCCCTTGCCACGCACGGCCTCACTGAGCGACTCGACCGAGACGACGCCGATGAAGCGGCGGCTGCGATCCACCACATAGCCAAACTCCCGCTCCAGCTCCTTGAGCTGACGCAGGGCGTTGCCCGGCCCGTCGGTGGTGTGTTTCTTGATAAGCGGCATCTGCTTGCGACTGACGATATCGCGGGCGCTGAAGACGTTGGCCAAATCCACCCCGCGAAAGAAGGCGCGCACATAGTCGTTGGCGGGCTGACTCAGGATCTCGTCCGGGGTGCCGACCTGTACCACCTGACCATCCTGCATGATGGCGATGCGATCGCCGATGCGCATCGCCTCGTCCAGATCGTGGGAGATAAACACGATGGTGCGCTGCTGGCTCGCCTGCAGCTTGAGCAACTCGTCCTGCATCTCGGTGCGGATCAGCGGGTCCAGCGCGGAGAAGGCCTCATCCATCAGCAGGATGTCCGGGTCGTTGGCAAGCGCCCGGGCCAGACCGACCCGCTGTTTCATGCCACCGGAGAGGGCATCGGGGAAGGCGTCAATCCACTGACCCAATCCCACCTGATGGAGCGCCTGACGGGCACTCTGCTGGCGCTCCGCCAGTGGCACACCGGCCAGCGCCAACCCGAAGGCGGTGTTTTCCAGCACGCTCAGGTGCGGCATCAGGGCAAAGGATTGAAACACCATGCTGATCTTCTTGCGCCGCACCTGACGCAGTTCGCCATCTGACATGGCGGCAATATCTTCACCGTCGATCAACACCTGACCACGGGTCGGTTCGATAAGGCGGTTGAAGAGCCGCACCAGCGTCGATTTGCCTGAGCCGGACAAGCCCATCACCACGAAGATCTCCCCTTCGTGGATGGCCAGATCGACCCCCTGCACACCCAGGGTCTGTCCGCTCTTTTGCAGGATGCTGGCACGGTCATGCCCTTTCGCCAGCAATTTGAATGCTTTTTCCGGCTGATCGCCGAAGATTTTATAGAGTGCTTTGACTTCGAGTTTGACTGTCATACTGCCCTTTTTTCATGGTCGACATCTTGGTGATTAACCTGCCGAACGCGAACCAATTACTTTATACACTAAGCAATAAACAACCAAAACAAAAGAACCACGAGAGTCCCGCAAAACAAACACCTCAATAAACCATTGATTTTATGTGACTATTTTTATCAATAAAAACCGGATAGGGTCGGGTTTTATCCATGACGACCGCCATAACCAACAAGCTCCCACTGGAAAAAGCCATTTAAAAACAATCAAAACAGTGGCAAGTCAAGGCAGCTCAATGGCGATGGGAGAGTGACACGCCATCCAGATCGTCACGGCAGACAAAATGATTACACATCTAATTATTTTGTGATCGAAATGGGAATAGATTGGGGGACATGACAAGGGGCTGAGGAGGGTCTGAGGAAGCGTTCAAACGCCGCGGTGAGATCCCAGCGGCCACCTCTGAATAATCGGCCTGCTGAACACCTTGCTTCTGGCAAACCGCCAGTGCGAAAAAAGCCCCTTGTGCAACACAAGGGGCTTTCTAGTGGCTATCGGTTAGCACATCGCCATGAATCAGCGGCGCTGCCAGGTCTCGAAGCGGTAGGGGTGCGGGTTCTTCTCATCGGCAGGGTGACTCTCGCAGTCGATGCGTTGCCACTGGCCATCATCAAAAGCGGGGAAGCGGGTATCCCCTTCAACCGCCAGATCGATTTGCGTCAGGTAGAGGCAATCTGCGCTCGGCAACATCTCGGCATAGAGATGGCCTCCGCCGATCACCATCAACTCCTCCACCGAGCTGCTCGCCAGCAGGGCCAGCGCAGCCTCGACAGAGCCCACCACCTCGATGCCCTCGGCCTGATAGTCAGGATTGCGACTGATCACCAGATTGCGCCGTCCGGGCAGCGGTCGACCGATGGATTCGAAGGTCTTGCGCCCCATCAATACCGGTTTGCCGAGGGTCACCCGTTTGAAGTGGGCCAGGTCAGCAGGCAGATGCCAGGGCATCTGGTTATCCTTGCCGATCACCCTGTCGTGGGCCATCGCGGCAATCATGGAAATCTTCATGGGGCCTCTCACCGTCTGTCAGATTATGGGGCGGTTACGGTACACGACCAGAGAGGGGATCGCCAAACCGAAACTGAGGGCGCCGACGATAAAGAGCGCCTTGAGGCCGTTCTCCACCGCACTCTGGATCAACTCCATGGTCACGCCGTTGATGTTGAGCTCCACCACCGCAATCATGGTCTTGAACGCGTAGCTACCCGGGATCATCGGAATGATGGAGGCGACGCTGAACACCGGACGCGGCGCCAGCAGACGGCGCGACCAATAGACGCAGACAAAGCCGACTGTGGTCGCTGCCGCCAGCGTCGCCCACTCGATGGGCATACCGTAATGGATCTGCAGGGTTCGCAAGCTGTGGGCCAGCGCCCCGCCCATGGCGCAATACTTCAGCATCCGTGGCGGCACGTTGAACAACATGGCAAATCCCACCGCCGGGATGGAAGACCAGAAGGCATCTTTGGCCAGTAGCCAGAGCAGTTCCATCATACTTTCCACCCCCAGATCCCGGTCAGCGACATGGCGAGAATAATGCCGATCGCTGCGCTGATGGTGAGCAGGGTCGCCGTGCCCCAACGGGCCAGCCCCATATTGAAGTAACCCTTCACCATGTCGGAGACCGCATTGATCAGCGGGAAGCCCGGCACCAGCAGCAGCACGCTGGCCGCCATGGCGAGATAGGGTTGCGCGCCCCAGTTGAAGAAAGTGGCGCTGGAGGCCAGCAGGGTGGCGATAAAGCCGGTGGCAGCAAAGTTGATGAGCGGGCTGTGGTGATGACGGGCAATCAACTGACGCACTCGCATCGCCACGGCGGACGAGAAACAGGTCACCAGAAAAATCGGCCAGTCACCGCCGAACAGCAGGCTGAAGGCACCACAGGAGAGCCCCACCATGGGCACCACCAGCCAGGGGTGATAGTGGAAGGGGACGATGGCTTCGAGGCGCTGGCGCACTTCACGGGCACCGATCAGCTCTTTCTCTGCCATGATGCAGATCCGCTGGATCTCGCACACGACCTGCATGTTGATGCCGTGTTCGCGCACCCGCCGGGTAGTGGTGACACAGCCCCCCTGATAGAGGCTGGTGAGCACGATAGCGCTCGAAGAGATGGCCATTTCGACACTCTCCAGCCCCAGCGCCATCCCCAGCCGCACCGTGGTCTGCTCGATGATCCGGCTCTCCGCCCCGAACTGGGCCAACATCTGACCCACCTTGACGATAATGCGGGTGATCTCTGTCTGTTGCTCCCGCGACAACACCCGTCTTGGTGTGATACTTCTCATAATCCCTTCGAGTCGTAGCAATAAATATTGCGGCCATATTAGCCTAACTCTTGCCGCTATTCATCCATCCTTATCACAAGCTGAGCGATGAGTTATTACAGGAAGGAAAAGAGAGGTCACATTACAAATACATTACGACTAACATTAAAAACCATAACAATCAGTTCGCCATAAATCCCCTTTATTTTGGCTTCCCCTATTTGGCTGAAATATCAGCCAACAGGTTTATTGCAGGTTATTTACGACGTCGATAGTCTGCCAGACGGATTATTTTACCACTGCCATCGTTTTCAGGCGGTGGGTCACCCTCTTCTCTGAACTGGATCATTTCGCTGCGCATCAAATAAAAAGATTCCCGCATCATGTTGGCAATCCGGATACAGCTATCGAGATTGTTTTTCGCCAGGCGACGCTGGCCATCAATCTTGAACTGCAATCCACGCAGACGGCGCTGCTGATCGGGGCTCGCACGGGCCATCAACTGGTCGATCTGCTGCACCAGGATCGCATCCAGCCGGGAAGGCTCACTGGCAGCCAACTCTTTCAGGGTGTCAAAATCAGGCAGCTCCATATGCCCTCCTCGGCGATTATTGCTGGCAACACACTGCGGTACCACACCATCACGCTCCAGCCATATAATCCTGTATATACGACGCGGCTAAAAAGGGTTCAATCCATCCACTCACGACTGAACCGGACAATGGTCACAGCGAGGGTGTCTGTCTATTTTAATTATGTTTAGAAACAAGCGATTATTTTTAATTTAGGCGAGATAAAACACTTATACATTTTAGGCTGTGATTTTATGTTTTTTATTGCAAATAAAAGTCAGTATGGCCTTATTTTGCTTCATTCGACACTTTCTTATCCCCTCACCGGCCCGCGTCATCACCTGACGCTTTAACATATCTCACTGATTATGTTATTTTAATTTCCACTTTTATCGGACATTCAAGAGCAGACCATGAGCAAGGCAAAAATCGGTATCGTCACCGTCAGCGATCGCGCCAGCGCGGGCATCTATGAAGACCTCTCCGGCAAGGCCATCATCGACACCCTGAACGCCTATCTGACCTCGGAGTGGGAGCCCGTCTATCAGGTGATCCCCGATGAGCAGGAGCAGATTGAAGCGACCCTGATCCGGCTGGCGGATGAGGAGCAGTGTTGTCTCATCGTCACCACTGGCGGTACCGGCCCGGCCAAGCGGGATGTTACACCGGAAGCGACCGAGGCGGTGTGTGATCGCATGATGCCGGGCTTTGGCGAGCTGATGCGGGCCGAATCCCTCAAGTTTGTGCCGACCGCCATTCTGTCGCGCCAGACTGCCGGACTGCGCGACGATACTCTGATCGTCAACCTGCCGGGCAAACCCAAATCGATCCGCGAATGTCTGGATGCGGTCTTCCCCGCCATCCCCTACTGCATCGATTTGATGGAGGGGCCTTATCTCGAGTGCGATGAAACCGTCATCAAACCATTTCGACCAAAAAAATAGCGGACCCGACCATAAAAAAATAATGGCGAGCCACGGCTCGCCATTATTTTTAACTCATCTTTTTGCGCAGACAAACTGCATCGATTATTTGCGGCCGAATACTTTGACACCCGCTTTGCTGCGCTCTGAATTACCGTAAACTTCGATTTTTTTCACACAACGGCGCGAGCCCAGTGATTTCCACTCGGTCTCTTTATCACTGCTCATATCCCGATCGAAATGAATGGTCTTGGTACGATCACCGCCATAGGTCACCACCACCCGATCCAGGGTCAAATCACGCTCCGCCTTCACCTTGATATATTTGGTCTGACGGCAAATCACCAAAGGAATTGTCGCACCATGATCACCGGCCCCCAGCAAAATAGTCCGCCCCAGCGTGAACTGATCGTCGCCGGCATGGCTGGCTGACGCCACCACCAACAAGACACCACCCAGCAAGCTGCGTGCAGAAAAACGGGAATTCCAGCTAGACATCAAGGACATAACACCTCCAATAAAAAACGGAGTGTGATGATACGGGCCAAACCATAACGGAAGCTGTACCACAGCTGAATTTGCTGCGAATGTGCAGGGATTAACAGGGAAAATAGTGCGAATTTCCGGCAAAAATAAGAAAGGCCGCTCACGGCGGCCCTTGCTGCCAGACAGCGCTTAACGCTCCATGATTTGGGTGACGTCATCTTTCTTGATCATCACCTCGCGCCCTTCGTGGTCGTAATAGCGATACATACCGGTGCTCTCATCCAGCTTGGGCTTGCTCTCGGTGGTGATCATCTTGCCATCCTTGGTGCTCATGATGTATTGGGAGCTGCATGCAACCAGCCCCAGGGCGCACACCAGGATCATCATCAGTTTTTTCATTGCGGCCTCTTCTGCGCTCATCCTCACCACGAGGATGTTTCTTGAAGCCTAGTTCAAGCGCACGGCACAGGATGGCGGGATGAGCAAAGCGAGATCGCCGTCAATAATCAGCGACTTAGCATCGCTATCTGACCGGGTGGCGAGCCCCATGAAAAAGGCCGGACATCTCTGTCCGGCCTCTTCTTTTCAGCGCAAGAGCGCAATCATGACTTGGCGGGCTGACGCTCACCGGTCACAGTCGGGTTCTTGGGATCCATGCTCCACTCGTACCAGCCGCCGTCGTAGACGCTGATCCGTTTCCAGTCCATCAGCCAAGCATAGAAGAAGGCCTCGGAGGCACGCCAGCCGGTACCGCAGTAAAACGCGGCCTGCTGGGTCGGCTCGATGTTCCAGTGGTCCCACATGGCGAGGATCTCGCGGGCCGGCTTCATGGTACCGTCCGGGTTGTGGAAATCGCTCATGCTGTTGGCATCGACGCCACCATGACCCCACTTGGCCCCCGGGATATCGCCCTTCGGCTTGATGTAGCTATAGCCGGAGGTGTTGCCGACAAACTCGTCCCAGGTGCGCACGCTGACCAGTGCGCTATCGGGCTGCTTGAGCAGCGCCTTGGCCTGATCCAAGGTGGTGTAGTACTCGGGGTGAGCGGGAATGGCCACACCAAACTCCTTCACCGGCTCATATTTGTTGGGCAGACCGGTTTCGGTGCGCAGGTGCTGGATAAACCAGGCATCCAGACCACCGTCCAGCAGACGCACATCTTCCACCCCCGCATACATCATCAGATGCGCGGCACGGGCGGCCGCCATGGTGTTGCGACCATAGAGGATGACGGTGGTGTCGTGACGGATGCCGTTTTCCAGCAGCAGCTTCTTGAGCGCTTCGTCAGAGACCTTGTTCCACAGCGGCTCCTCTTCAAGGCTGTTGGTATCGATATAACCGGCCCCCGGGATGTGGCTGATGAGGTAGGCCTTGGGTGAGCCCCAATCCACTTCAAACAGCTTCCAGTCACCTTTGGGTGCTGCGGCAACCGGCTTGCCCTCTTGCAAAGCCGCCAACCAGCGCGGGTAGACCAGCTGCTGCCAGCGAGCCAGACGCTCACGCGGTGCGGCTTGCCACCCTTGCAGCTCGAACAGCTGCTTAATCCCCTGCTTGCGCAGCAGACGGGCCACTTCTGCCACTTCACGGGGTGCACCATAGAGGGCGACCGGACGATCGGCCTTCAGCCCCTTGGTCTTGAGCGCCGCTGGCCATTCGTCATCACTGTATTTCCACTCGGCGGAGAGGTTCTCTGCGCCAGCCACGTGGCCCCCCTGCGTTTCGCCCTCCATCGGCCACCCCTGATAGAAGAAGCTGGCGCGGGCATCCAGAATGACCGCCTGTTTGGCTTTGGCATCGGCCAGCGAGAGCGGTGGCAGTTCGGCCGCAAAGGCCGGCAGCGTACACCAGAGCAGTAAGGTCGCCAGCGCGGCCTGCAGGAAGCGAAGATGTCGTTTCATGGTGATTTCTCGATTCATAGTGAACAAGGTTAAAAAATGGAACGGCCCAGACGTTCGGCCAGCAGCTCCAGTGCCGCCGTGCCTGCCAGCGAGTTGCCCGCCTTGTTAAGCTCGGGCGACCAGACGCAGACCGACAATTCCCCCGGGATGATGGCGATGATACCGCCACCGACCCCTGATTTTCCTGGCATCCCCACCCGATAGGCAAAATCCCCCGCCTCATCATAGAGGCCGCAGGTGGCGAGCAGGGCGTTGACCTGTTTGGTGGTGCGGGCTGGCAGCAGCGGCGTGACCTCGCCCAGAGGTACACCACGGTTGGCCAGATAGATAAATGTCCGCGCCAGATCGACGCAACTCATGCGGATGGCACAAGCATTGAAATAGCTCTGCAGCACCTTGTCCACTTCGTTTTCGAAGTTGCCATAGGCCTTCATCAAGTAAGCGATCGCGGCGTTGCGGGCTGAGTGCTGATATTCGGAGCGGGCCACCACCTGATCCGCCATGATGGCCAGATTGCCGGAGAGTCGGCGCGCCAGCTCAAGGGTGCGTTGACGCGGCGCAGTGAGGCGGGTCTCCAGCAGATCGCTCACCACCAGCGCCCCGGCATTGATAAAGGGGTTGCGGGGAATGCCCTGCTCGAACTCGAGCTGCACCAGCGAGTTGAAGGGCTGGCCGGAGGGCTCCTTGCCAACCCGGGCCCAGATCTCCTCCTCCTGATAGAGGGTGAGCGCCAGGGTCAGGCTCAGGGCCTTGGAGATACTCTGGATGGAGAAGGGTTCAAAAGCGTCACCGGCGGTGAACAGCTCCCCCTCGACGGTACAGACCGCGATACCGAGCCGATCGGCCGGTACCTGAGCCAGTGCCGGAATGTAGTCGGCCACCTTGCCTTGTCCCAGCAACGGGCGCACCTCTTCAAGGATGCTGGCCAGTAATTCGGATGACAACACCATAAGCAATAAGCGATTCCATGACTAAAACAGCGGTGGAGATCCCATCCCCACTGACAAAAATCCCGCCAGCGGCGGGATTTTTCCAGTTACCCACAACAAGGCGCCAGACGCGGCAGCCTTGTATCAGGCCGGTTCACCGTACCAGAGGTCGAACAGCTCGGTAACCACCACAGCTTCCATCCCCTTGCCTTCCAGCCAGGATTTGATCGCAGCGCGGTCTTCTTCGGTACATTTGCCCAGTTGCTGGGTGCAGATCATCCCTTCCCAGGCCAGGTGGCCGGAACCGGCAAAAGCAAGTTTGCGGGGTTCAATAACCTCATCGATCATCGCATCGACTACGGCATCGATGGTCTCTTCGGCAGTGCCGACCGGGAAGTTGAAACTGATGTCGAAACCCATTTCCTGGAATTCATCGACGCGCAGTTTCTTACGCAGACGGCGGCTACGATTGGCCATGATAGCTCCTCAAGTTAGTTGATACGCGAGTGGACGTGCCAGCTTAGCTGACACGCTTGAAAATCAGGTCCCACACCCCGTGGCCGAGACGATGGCCGCGTTGTTCAAATTTGGTCAGCGGACGCCAGTCCGGACGGGGCACCCAGTTGCCGGTAGCGGAGGTGTTCTCGTAACCCTCGGCGGCGCTCATTACTTCCAGCATGTGCTCGGCATAGTTTTCCCAGTCGGTGGCCATGTGGAACACACCACCGATGGCCAGCTTCTGGCGAATATCCTGGGCAAACGCAGGCTGTACGATGCGGCGCTTGTGGTGACGGCTCTTGTGCCAGGGATCCGGGAAGAAGAGCTGCAGGCAGGAGAGTGAACCGTTCGGGATCATGTGCTCCAGCACCTCGACCGCATCGTGGCAGATCACCTTCAGGTTGGTAACGCCCGCTTCCTGAGCGGTGCCCAGACAGGCACCCACACCTGGGGAGTGTACTTCAATACCGATGAAGTTCTTCTCGGGGGCATTCTTGGCCATCTCCACCAGAGAGGCACCCATGCCAAAACCGATCTCCAGCACCACCGGGGCCTCGCGGCCAAACAGGGCGACCAGATCGAGCGGCGCTGGCGCAAAATCGATACCCATGACCGGCCAGAGATCTTCCAGAGCCTTCTCCTGCCCTTTGGTCAGGCGGCCTTCGCGACGGACAAAGCTGCGGATCTTGCGCATGAACTTGCCGTCTTCGTTAAATACATCTTGGGTCACAGGCATAATGGTCTCGTTATTTCATCAATCCGGGTAATACATCTTGTGTCCGGTCCCGAGCGGGACCGCTCGCGGCTCGTCATTTCATCGACCCGCGAAAACAGGGGAGCGAATTATCCCAAGATAGGCCCAAGGCGCAAGTGTTTCGCGCAACAAATATTCCGGCCATCCGCTTCCCTGCCCCCTTACTGGCATCACCACACCGACTAACCGTCCAATATAATCCGCAGTAGAGTCAATCCAGCCCTTTTTTGGCGATTTTTGTGACAATCATTGCCTCATTTCTGAAATCTGATACAAA
>NZ_JRGK01000229.1 GCF_000764645.1 Aeromonas finlandensis | reverse complement strand
ACGCATATACCAAGAGAGCAAGTAAGGAAACAATAGGAACAATTAGCAATGCAGTATTATTTATTTCTCTTAAAATAAGTTTGCCACAACTCAATGATGACAGACGAGGTAAGTAATAAGTGCTTAGAGCAATCGTTATAACACCTAGGTATACCTCTGAAATTTTCCATACAGCTTGCCAATTCCCAGCAGCTTCCCACCCAACATTACTTACCAATATATTCCTGACCAAAATCAATGATACAGGCATAGTTAAAGAACTAGTCAAAGCCATTAGCATATAATGACCAATAGCCATTCTTTCTACTTTTTCTGTTTTCCCCCAGAAATAACGTATCTTAAACCAAGGTTGCCGTAAATTCCCAGCAAGCATAACACCACCGATTAAAGCACTTTGTACTGATGCTGCAAACAAAGCCCCATTGAGATTTGCCTCCATAATCATGTATAGCATCACTAAACCAGAGACTATCGAAGACATCATGCCAAAAATAATAAATCGACGATAATTCTGTAAACCATTAATCACCGAGTTTAAAAAAGTACCGATCGCAGCTAAAGGCAATGAAATTACTGTAACAATAATTACCCAGTAAAATTGGGTATCATTAAATAACCATTGAGATATAGCGTTTGAAAATAAAATTGTTAACGGCAGAACTATTGACAGAATCACTAGTACCCATTGGAGTGATGCTTTCCACCATGGGGCACATGCATCATATCCTGCATCTTGTTTTTCCGCAGTATACCGCACTATACCACTGCCAACAGGTGAATTAATGACTCCATTTAGAGTTGCAATCAAGCTTTGGATTTGCCCTAGCATAGCCATACCTGTTGGACCAGTATATATAGCAACAACTTTAGCAATAACAAACCCCATGCCCATACGTAACAGGGTTAACAACCCTGACATAGCAGTGACCTTTAGCAAACGCCTCATGCAACAAAACCGTTTATTGCATTAATAACATGAGAAACGGCTTCATTACTCATTGTGGGATCGAGAGGGAGAGATAGAACCTCTTGGTGAAGGGTCTCAGTCAATGGTAAAGAAAAACAATTCCATTCCCGATATGCTTGCTGTTTATGAGGAGGAATCGGGTAATGGATAAGAGTTTGGACACCTTGCTCACTCAGCCACCGCTGTAACTCTTCCCTTTTAGCTGAGCGAATAACAAATAAATGCCATACATGTCCACTTTCAACCACTACTTGTGGTAGAGTGATCAACGAGTTGTTAATATTTTCACGATACATTATCGCAATCTGTTGACGCCGCAGTGTTTCATCTTCCAGATATGGGAGTTTAACCCGTAGCATGGCAGCCTGAATCTCATCTAGGCGACTATTTACACCTTGGTAGAGATTCTCA
>NZ_JRGK01000228.1 GCF_000764645.1 Aeromonas finlandensis | reverse complement strand
AGAGACAGCTTGAGTTGCGAGCCCATCAAAAAAACCAAATAGCAAAGCATTCAGAGTTGTTATTTTAATGGTTGTTTTACTATGGTTAACGTACACATTTAACATGTAAATAGTGAGTAGTGTGATTATTGCTGGATAAATTATGAGTAATAATAGAAATGCTATCTCCATCAGCATCGTAAACTCTGAAGTGGCAACAGCAATACTCTCTATGGACATTAAAATAACACATCGACGATAGGTCAGGCGAGTCAAACTCTGGAAGTATAAAGCACAAATAGACAGCAAGCATGTAGCAAAAGTTATGTTTGCTATTATGTTGATTAATATAAACGCTACTTGCCATAATTGACTAAAAAAACCATCCGCATATGCAACCAATTGGTTGACATTCTTTGGGAGTTCTGAGATGTCATTTGATGGGTTATCCATCATTAACATTGAAATTAATGCCAATGTCAGCACGCAAGATGAAATAGCACAAGAATGAATAATGTATTTTGAATTTCGATATTCACTCCCCCCCTCTATTTTAGAGAATTTTCTAACCAGAAAAACACTTAATATTAATGGTGCCAGCATACCCATATTATAGTAACCATTAAGCAACCC
>NZ_JRGK01000227.1 GCF_000764645.1 Aeromonas finlandensis | reverse complement strand
CATTTATTAGGCTTTCAAAAACAGTACCTATGTTATCAAGTGACTCGAACTCACTTGAAGGAATCGGTATATCCTCAAATGATAAATAAGGATTCTCGAATAAACGCCAGTCAATTAATAGGGCTGTAAAATTAGTAGTGTTTTTCTTCGTTACTAAAAATGTAACTGGAGATAAAAAGGCCGCTGATAATCTACCAATTCCTTTCTCACCTTGAGTTTTTCTAACATCGAGACCAAAACGTTCACTCGAATTAAGGGTGTTCTTTCTACTTTTAGAGTCAGTACCAACAATCAACCAGCTGTCTATTAGTTGCTCAAGAGACATCCCACATCCGTTATCAATGAGGGCCCCACATGGGCACTCACTATCGATGGTAAATAATGATACGTCGCGTGCATAAGCGTCGTATGAGTTTTTCCACAATTCACTCACTGCTGTTGGGCAATCAGCAATCTGCCCCTTTCCCAAGTGTTCAATTGTTCTGGCTCGTGCTCGAAATGTTAATATTTGACTCTGCATACGAGGATCATCCGTTTGCTTTAAGAATATCTAAACATGAACTTAGTAAAGCCTTGCCCATCAAGACTGGGACTGCATTACCAATTTGCTTACCTTGGCTTATGATCCCACCTGAAAAAATGTAGTCATCAGGAAATGTCTGAAATCGAGCTGCATGCCTCAACGTTATGCCATGGTTTTCCCATGGATGTAAAAATCTGCCCTTAGAAGGATTGAAGCATCCAGTTGTAATTGTTGGTCCCGGTTGTGCCAACCGTATTCTTCCATATACATCACCATGTCCGCGATAGCCATCAGAATGGCATGGCAAACGAAAATCGATGTCATACCGACCTCCATTGATTGGTGTCATAGAGAATCGCTCAACCATATAGGGAGTATGATTCATAGATATCTGTAACGGATCTCTATCGTCTCGAGGTTTTTCGTTAAAAAGTAGGGTGCTTGTGACG
>NZ_JRGK01000226.1 GCF_000764645.1 Aeromonas finlandensis | reverse complement strand
AAGTCTTGTAGGTCTTTATTGCTACTGAGCTTTAATAAAAACTCCTCTGCGATGTTTTGATAAATGGCATTTATATTGTTTTTAAGATATAACGGGTCATTGTTTTTTAATATTTCATTTAGTAAGGCTGCTTGACCATAGTTGTCATTATCAAGGTTTATGCTGAATGCCAATGAATCTGAATATATTTCATTCTGAATTTCAGATCTTATTATGTTGTAATATGATGGTTCCCAGCTATGTAGGGATGAATTCAATTGATCCCATATGTCTTGTGAGTCATCATTAGTTGTACTCTTATTAAATAATGTGATGAAGACATTGTTGGATTTGATCCACATAGCGCCATTTCTTCCTTGTTCAATAGTGAACGATTTATGTTCATTATCAACTGCGCTTGAATGTAGAATAGCGGTAACAGAATACTCAAGAATAATTGCAGCAATTACATTGGCTCGATTGCGAAGCTCTTGACTACTCCTGAAGTCTGCCCTAGAGAAAAGCTTTCCTCTAGTTGTATTTATGTTCCTAGTAGTTATGTAATTTATAGTTTCATCTATACTCGGATATATGTTAGTTCTTGCCTCAATGTCTCTTATTAAAATGTCTTGCCAATAATCATTTAGTTCTTCACAATCTTCAGCAATGATCAGATCGTTGATGTTTTTTATACCATGAAATTTTGCAAGAATGCTCATGAATACGTTATCGAGATCTTCGTTGGTATATACAACAACCATATTCATTTGTTTTGACTCTCTTAGTTTGCTAAGGATACTAAGAGTCTTCTCTGGTGAGTTATTCTCAAGATGATAGTCAATTATTATTAGATCGGACTTTCTAAGACGGTCCACCTCTAAAAAATCGTTTGATTCACCGTTATCTATATCACAAAGCATGTTCTTCGATTGGAAAAAGTTAACTAATGAGGCTGCCTGTTTTGAAGCATTAATTTTATTTTGATTAATATCACCTGGATTGTTCAAGAGAGCAATCAAGTTTGGGTAGGATATGAAATCATCATCAACCATCATGACACTTCGAATTGCATTATTACAATATGTTTCTGTGACGAGCTCTTGATAAGATTTATGGTTCATGCTGTTC
>NZ_JRGK01000225.1 GCF_000764645.1 Aeromonas finlandensis | reverse complement strand
CTCTTTATCGAGAACGTGGGCAATCTGGTCTGCCCCGCCAGCTTCGATCTCGGCGAGAAGTACAAGGTGGCGATCCTCTCCGTCACCGAGGGGGAAGAGAAGCCGCTGAAATACCCGGACATGTTTGCCGCCGCCCAACTGATGGTGATCAACAAGATCGATCTGCTGCCCTACGTCAGCTTTGACATGGCCCGCTGCATCAAGAACGCCAAACGGGTCAACCCCTATATCCAGGTGATCCAGGTCAGCGCCACAACAGGCGAAGGGATGGATGCCTGGCTCAACTGGCTGGCTACGGCCTGAACCAGAACCGGTTAAACGCCGCTGATAACGGTAGAAAACAAGAGAGGGAGGCTGATGCCTCCCTCTCTTTTATCTGTAAACCTTATCAAGAGTTCTCTCTATCCAGACTGGCCAGCGTTTTATACTCGCATCCCCTCACCCTGGCCCTCTCCCCAGGGAGAGGGAACCGATTTGTGGATGCCGCATTCCGCTCCTGTCTCAACAGGGAAAGGGGAACCGATTCATGGGGGCTGGCAATATGCTCGAAATATTCGCCGCTTGAGAGAGTTTGCGAACATAACAACCAGCCATATTTTCAAACCCGAGATTTTCCAAACCCTAAACCCTGAGCGTGGTGAAATGGCACCTTCCGCTCCCTTCTCCCCTTGCGGGAGAAGGGTTGGGGATGAGGGGAAGCCAATCCTCAGGCCGCGCTTTCGGCCAATACCCCCGTCGCAGGTGGAACTTCACCAAAGCGCAGCACCCGATGGCAGATCTGGCGCAGCAGCGCCTGCTGGTGACTGAAGATCACCATGCCCAGTCCACGCTGCTCGCACTCGCGCATCAACTCCCGCCAGAGCTGGCGCTGGATTTGCGGATCCAGCTGGGCAGTCACCTCGTCGGCAATCAGCAGTCGGGTGCGGGGATCGAGGGCGCGCAGCAGCGCGATGCGGGCCAGCTCACCGCCGGAGAGCTGGCCGGGTTTACGACCGAGCCATTCAGGCTTGACCATAAAGCGGGCCAGCATGGCCTCATCGGGGCGCCATACATCCCAAAGCGCCTGCCCGGTGGTGCGATAGGGATTGAAAGTGAGTTCCGGGTGCTGGGGCACCAGCTGGATGGGGTTATAACCTTTTACCTGTTCAGGCACAGGCTGCCCTTCCAGC
>NZ_JRGK01000224.1 GCF_000764645.1 Aeromonas finlandensis | reverse complement strand
CTATAGTAATGTTGTAATTGATTTAAATAAAACTGCCATTGAAATTAAAAATTCAATTAATGCTTTTACTTTCAGATCATATCAACTTCCTAGGGTTTTCGGATGTCACGTATGTGGTTGTGAAATTTTGGATACAAACTCAGCACCCAAAGCCGGAACTGTTTTAGAAGAGACAAATCAACATATCATATTGAGTAGTATAGATTTTGATGTGAAAGTATATAAAGATACATTTTCTCTATTAATGCAGTCTTGTGCGAAAAATGATTTAGAGTTGGTAAGAACTTATCTTAATAAGTTCAATGTTAATGAAAAAAATGAAAAAGGATGGTCGCCAATAATTGTGGCGGCATATAATGGCCAGCTTAATGTTATTCGCCAGCTGTTAGAGTGTGGTGCAAATATAAATGACACTAATTATAATGGCACCACAGTTTTTATGTATGCCAAAGATTATGCAATTGAACATAACTCAGTTAAATATCTTGAAGAGTTGAAATCTCTCGGTGCCGATTTGAGTCTATCTGACTATAGAGGTATGACTGTTTTTGATTATCTTGAAAATCAAAAAAACGAATATTGGCTGAGTGTTTTATTATCATTGTAGTTTAATCTACTCATAGAACATTGTAGGTGTAAAGTGATTAATTTTCTCGATTTGAAATCTATCAATTGCAAATACCAACAAGAGCTCAAAAATGCCTGTGCTCGTGTAATAGACTCTGGTTGGTATATCATGGGTAATGAGCTCGCTGCCTTTGAAAAAGATTTCGCCATATACTGCGGAACCAGACATGCTATTGGGGTCGCCAATGGACTGGATGCGTTAATCCTAACCCTGCGTGCTTGGAAAAAGCTTGGGAAAATAAGCTCGGGTGATGAGGTCATTGTACAGGCTAATACTTATATTG
>NZ_JRGK01000223.1 GCF_000764645.1 Aeromonas finlandensis | reverse complement strand
GTACTGAACAGCTTATACCATCAGACTATTTGACATCCGACGTCTATGATAGCTTAAAAGAAAGAGAGCTACGGGTTGGTTTGATAAAAAATAACTTACCATTCTCATTTGTGAACAATAATGGGCAATGGCAAGGTATGATAATTAGTATCTTGGATTATATATCTTTACAAACAGGGTTAAAGTTTGTTGAGGTCGCATATGATCGCTTCGATGAAGCCGAACAGGGATTATTAAATAATGAAGTTGATATTATTGGTGCGTTGGCAAGTCATGTACCTAAAGGTGCATATTTAACATCGCTTTATTATAATGCCGATGATGTGTTGGTTGAGGTTGTCGCAAAAAATATTAAGAAACATGGCAGTCATTTATATGGCGCCGCATCTTCAAATAGTCATGAAATTAATTACTCATTATTAGCTAGAGATATAGGAAACAAGTTCATTTATTTTGATACAGACTTTGATGTGCTTCGCAAATTGGAGTCAGGCTTGATAAATAAGGCGGTGGTTTCACTCTATACGGCAGAATACTATAGAAAAATATCATCAAGACCTTACAAGATAATTAAAACGATAAATAATCAAGCAATTGAGCGAGTTTTTTCTGTGCGTAATGATGATACATATCTTTTGAAAATAATTGATGCTGCACTTTCCCTCAGCTTACCATCACACTTATCAAATATTGCATATCAATGGCGATATGGTCCCAAACCTCAAGTGGGAATTTACGCCCAGTATGGGTATATAATAAAACCATTCTCTGTTATTGTCATACCATGTCTGATAATTTATTTTTATTATTCATATCGTTTGGCTAGAGTACTAAAG
>NZ_JRGK01000222.1 GCF_000764645.1 Aeromonas finlandensis | reverse complement strand
TACCCCTTGCGGCGTACCTGGGCTTCCCATTGATAGGGGCCGCGCTTACGGAACGTTGCCATAGCCAAATACCATAACTTGCTGCTGAGTGTGGCAAGATTGTGGCATAAACCCTATTAAATGGAAAAAGCTATTGATTTATATGAATTGCATTTTGCTTTCGTAATGCGAAGGTCAGGAGTTCGATTCCCCTTATCGGCACCAGATAAAACAAAGGGTGAGCTTCATTTTGAGGCTCACCCTTTGTGCTTTTTGGCTTGGGGTACCACGTGGGGTACCACATTTAGCAAGTGATAGACTTGTATCAATGCCCATCCAACTCGTTTTTGACTTCTCGATGGGGGGAGAAAAGGGATGGGTGTTTTTGATCAAATTTGGTGACCACCTAAGCGGTCACCGGCAATGGATGGGACAATCTGAAACAAGAGCAAACAAGGGGTGGGTATATCAAGATGCCACCCCTTTCTCCATGTTGTTGTCCTGCTTGGGCGAGGAATTAAGGTCGCCACTCAACTTTACCGACTTTCTCTTGGATTGCGTTGAATGGTGGCGATCAGACCACTACTCCTCGTTGAGTTCCGTTCGGGCTGTATTGATTTGGGCAATGCTCAGAAAGGTAGGAGCCCCAGCCTTTCCGGCTGAATATTGTGCGATCAGTTGTGCCGCGATGCGTAACCTTCCGGCAGTGCTGCCGGGCTGCAGGCGATAACCGTTTCATCGTTTGCACCACACTTTTCCAGGAAGGTGATATCGGCAAATTCGTCGATAACCAGTCTTGGGTAGGTTGGGCCAGCATCGCGATAGGCTTGCATCTTGTCCAGATGCTCATTCTGGAAACATACGGTTTTCTGTGGCGCTTCTGCGATCCAGCGGGGAAAGAAGATCACGCCATGCAGCTTGCGAGTGGCGAGGTTGAAAGCGACGCTGACACTTGTGCCGGTTGGCTCATCCCAGGATACCTTGAAGACCTCGGCTGACAGTCGCACGATATGGACGAGCTGGTCGCGCACCCAGCGGCCGCCGACCATGCCGCTATGGATACGGTAGTCGATCGTGCGGTCATTCTTGACGTAAAGCTCGTACTGCCATCCATTTTCATAGGTGTAAATGAAATGATGACCGATAAAGTCGGCCAACTCTTCCGGTTTGGTAGATTCGAATTCGTTATTCATGTCGCTGTCTCCATGGTCGGTGTACGCAGCATATTAGTTTTGTTTTTTGAAATTAATAATTCTGATTATGGTTGTAAGTAATCTATTTTTTTGATGTATTGGGGCATTCAGTCAGGAGCAGACATGACCATGTTGCCCAAATCGACCATTGAACAATGGGGTGTGTTACGAGCCGTCGTCGAAGAGGGGGGATTTGCCCCGGCAGCGGAACGGTTGCACCGTAGCCAGTCTTCGATCAGTTATGCTGTTGCTCGTTTGCGCGACGCTGTTGGTGTCGAGTTGCTCGAACATCGTGGCAGACGTGCGTTTCTGACCGAGGCGGGGGCGGCCCTGCTTGCCGAAGTCACGCCATTGATCGAGGAGCTGAACCGGATCGAACGGCGCGGGTGCGGTATAGCGCATGGCGAAGCTGTGCGTATCCGTCTGTTGGTTGACACCTTGTTCCCCAAAAAACGCCTGTTCAAGGCGATTGGGCAGATCATGGAACGCTATCCGGAAGCAGAGCTTCAGTTGCTGGAAACCGTTCGCCAAACCGTGCATGACGTGCCTGCTGATTCCTATGACTTGGCCATTCTGATCATCGAACCGGACTCGATGGATGTAGACAGGATTGCGGATATTCGCCTCATCGCGGTTGCATCGGCTACCCACCCCCTGCTTGCCAACAAGCGTCCTGTGACCAAAGTGACACTGGCCCGATACCCTTTCGCCGAAATTCGTGGTTACGATAGCGTTGAGGAGCCTTCATCAAGGCTGGGGCGCCGCTGGCGCATGAACACCGTCGAGTCGGCCATCAGCGCCGCACGGTGTGGGTTCTGTTATGGCTGGTTGCCGTGTCACTTGATCCAGACTGAACTGCAAGACGGCTCGCTACTGCCGCTGCCATTGGAGAGTGGTGCTGTCCGCCATGTGCCGCTTGGGCTTTATCGAAACCGGGCGACACACGGTCATGAT
>NZ_JRGK01000221.1 GCF_000764645.1 Aeromonas finlandensis | reverse complement strand
CAGTAAATATGTCAAACAATCAACTAAGCCAAATAAACCTTGAGGTTAATGGCAAACCAGTTTCTGTTTTGGTTGAAGATCGCACCAGCTTAGCCGACCTGCTACGAGATGAGCTTAATCTGACAGGCACCCACCTTGGTTGTGAACACGGAATTTGCGGTGCTTGTACATTCGAGATTAATGGTAAGCCATCACGCTCCTGTATCACCCTGGCCAAAAATTGCCATAACGCTAAAATACGTACTATTGAAGGTTACGAGGATGATCCTGTCACAAACGCGTTACGTGATGCTTTCAGTGAAAATCACGCGTTGCAATGTGGCTTTTGTACTCCGGGCATGCTTGCCTCAGCACGTGAAATAGTGGTGCTTGGCCTGAATAATGATGAGGAAACTATCCGTACCGCCATGAGTGGAAACCTTTGCCGCTGTACTGGTTATATGGGGATCATCAAATCGGTAAGAAGCGTGCTAGCTAAAAGAGAATCGCTAATTGGAACCATTGATACCGAAGTAAAAAAAATCGTACCTCCCCACACTTATGCAGGTGAACTACCAACATTTGAACGTCGCATCGGTAAGCTCGATAAACAGATACAGAGTACACAAGATCACGATGATGATAACAATCGAATTGTCGAAAATATTGTACTGAGTCATTCAATAGATAATGTCTGGACATTAATGTGTAATGTCGAACAAGTCGTTAATTGTGTCCCAGGTGCCCGCCTGCTGGGACAAGATGGTGATGACTTGAAAATATTAATGGAAGCCTCTTTCGGTGCTATTAGTGCCTCTTTTAAAGGCGATGGTTGTTTTACCTTCAATGACAGTGATCATACCGGACGTTTTGAGGGGCGAGGGAAAGATTCACGAAGCGGCTCCGGGGCCAGTGGTGCATTAAGTTTTAAATTAGAACCCAAAGGTGATGGCTGTATTCTCAATCTTGTGGCAACGTATGAAGTCACTGGCGC
>NZ_JRGK01000220.1 GCF_000764645.1 Aeromonas finlandensis | reverse complement strand
CCCTTGTACTGACGCAGGTACTCCTCAATCTGCGACTTGTCATCCGCCGACTCGTTGATGGGGATGCGGATCTTGCCGCAGGGGGCGGTCATGGCGCGCGAATGCAGCCCGGTCAGCTTGCCCTCAATATCGAAGTAGCGGATTTCGCGGAAATTGCCGATCCGCTCATAGAAATTGGACCAGACATCCATATTGCCCCGATGAACGTTGTGGGTCAGGTGATCGATCTCGACAAGACCGGCATCCACCTCCGCCATCCGGGCCTGCCAGTCCGGGTAGAAGACAAAATCCACATCATAGATGGAGCCCTTGTCGCCGTAGCGGTCGACAAAGGAGAGAGTGCTCTCGCCGATACCGTAAATGGCGGGAATGTTGAGCTCCATCGGGCCAATCTTGCCGACAAAGGGCTTGGCCCCCTTGGTGATGGCGAACTGCTGGGCCTTGCCCGCATCGCTAACCCGAAATGCCATGCCACAGACGCTCGGCCCGTGCAGGCTGGCAAACTGCTCCGCCTGGGAGTGGGGCTCGGCATTGACCACGAAGTTGATATCCCCCTGCCGGTAGAGCCAGCACTGCTTGTGCTTGTGCTTGGCGACCTCGGCAAACCCGAGCGAGACAAACAGGCTCTTGAGGGCGGCAATCCCCTTGGCGTCGGGGGCTGTGTACTCGACAAACTCGAAGCCGTCCGTGCCTAACGGATTGATGGTGTGGGTGGCGGAAGAGGTGGCATTCATCGGGCGCTCCTTGCTCTTGATTCGGTTAAAACGGATTGCGGCACGCATCGGCGCGGCAAGTGTTAACAACTTGTTTCATTAGAAGCAGGGCGTAGCAGGAAGAGAAGAGGCAGGTCGCAGATAGTTGTGCGGGCCTGGCGGGCAAAAGATGTAAACGGATTGTGACATTGAAGCCACAGCCTTGCAGATCAACCTGTGACGACCCGCATGGCTGTCAGCTTTGGCTTACAGTTGCCAGTTTTTGACCATCAGATGGGGCAAGCGGGCCCGGGCTGTATGCAGTCGCGCCGGGGTGGGATTGATCAGCCACGCCTCTTTCCCCAACCCCAGCAGCGGCAGATCGTGCAGGCTGTCGCTCAGGGCCAGCCCGGCATCGAGGGCGCAGATCTCCGGCAGCAGCTTGTGCTGACCGTGGCAATAGAAGCGTGGCATCAGGCCGCCAAAACGGTAGTGCATCTGCGAGCCAATGATCCGGTGGGGCAACTGGCCGGGTAGTTGCTGATGGAGCTGGGCTCGCACCAGCGCGCAGGGACTGGCGGAGATCACCCAGCAGCGATGCCCCTCCCGTTGCAGTAGATCGCTAGCCTGACGAAACAGTCCCGGCCTGGTGCGGCAATAGGCGCGCACCAGCTTGCGCCAACCGAGGGGAGAGAGCCAAAGCGTGATGGCCCACCAGATAAGGGAGATACCGCGCCGCCGCTGGCTGGGCAGCAGATAGACCACCCCACCCAGCGCAATCACCGGCAGCAATAGCAGCGGCCAGATCCGGCGGCGCAGAATATAGCGCAGCAGACCGGCATGACTGTCGCCGGGGGCCAGAGTGTCGTCAAAGTCGGCCAGGATCCAGCGCGGTGCCCCCCCGCACTTTCGATTCCCCCCAC
>NZ_JRGK01000022.1 GCF_000764645.1 Aeromonas finlandensis | reverse complement strand
GCTCTCGATGGTCACCGAGACCTTGTCGCCTTCCCCGCTGGGCTCGTCGGTCACCTTGGTGGTCACCGTCTCTTTGCCCAGCGTCAGTTGCTCAAACTTGTCCGCACCGCTCACCCCGGTCAACTTGGCGCTCAGGTCAGCCTGGCCACCAGTGTAAACATCATCCCCTGCGGTCACGCTCACGCTGCCGCTGGTCTGGCCCGCCGCAACAGTGATGGTCTGGCCGTTGCTCAGGGTGAAACTCAGGCCATTGTGGCCACTCACCGGCAAGCCATTGACGGTGCTCAGGGTCACGGTGTAAGTCACCTGCCCCCCTTCGGCCACGCTGCTCTTGTCTGCTGTCAGGGTGGCTACCACTTCACTCACGGTATCGCTGATAGTGACCGTGGCATCGCCACCCAGTACCAGGTTTTCAAAGCTCTTGCCGTCAACCACCGCATCCTTCAGACCCACGGTCAGGGTCTCGCCATCCTTGAACACGTCATCACCCTGCGCCGCCGGGCTGTACGTCGCGCTGGTCTTGCCAGCCAGGATCACCACGCTGTCGCCGTTGCTCAGCTTGACGGTCAGGTCGCTGCCCAGCACCTGACTCACCTTGACGGTAAACACCGGCTTGTCGGCCTCGGTCACGTCGCCATTGCTCTCGATGGTCACCGAGACCTTGTCGCCTTCCCCGCTGGGCTCGTCGGTCACCTTGGTGGTCACCGTCTCTTTGCCCAGCGTCAGTTGCTCAAACTTGTCCGCACCGCTCACCCCGGTCAACTTGGCGCTCAGGTCAGCCTGGCCACCAGTGTAAACATCATCCCCTGCGGTCACGCTCACGCTGCCGCTGGTCTGGCCCGCCGCAACAGTGATGGTCTGGCCGTTGCTCAGGGTGAAACTCAGGCCATTGTGGCCACTCACCGGCAAGCCATTGAC
>NZ_JRGK01000219.1 GCF_000764645.1 Aeromonas finlandensis | reverse complement strand
GCCCTGCTCGAAGGGGCGACCCAACAGGATGTGGATCTGCGCATCCAGAGCTACCTCGATCAGCACGACGATCCGCGCCTGGCGGAGATCGTCAACAACCTCGCAAACGCCTGCCTCAACCGGGCGGCCGGCAAGGGAGAGGCGGTGCATGGCTGACGAAGTTTTCTTCTATCGCCTGTCGCGCAAGTTCGTCGACGAGCAGTTCGACGTCCCCGAGGAAGCCAAAGAGGTGATGTACTACAGCCTCGCCATCGGCCACCACCTCGGCATCGTCGATTGCCTGCGAGCAGACCTGGCCTGCTCGCTGACCGGTTATCGCGACTGGGTAGCCAAGCTGCCAGAGGGGAGCGAAGCGCGCCGCAAGATGGAGGGATTTCTCACCTTTGGCGAGATCACCATCTATCGCGAACACTGCCATATGCTGGCCTGCGCCTTCGACCGGCTGCGCAAAGCCGACAATGTGCTCGCTGAGCAGGAGCTGGGCTGGACCAACACCTTTATGGATCAGCTCACCGCCCTCTATAACGACCCCCATATGTACCTGATGGTAAGGAGCCGCTGATGGGCTGCAATCTCGTGTTGACCGTGGGCAATGCCATGATGGGGGACGACGGTGCCGGCCCTTATCTCGCCGACAAGCTGCAAACGGCCCCCCTGCCCGGCTGGATCCATATCGACGGCGGCATCGCGCCGGAAAATGTGGTCTACAAGGTGCGGGAGCTGCAACCGGAGCGGGTGGTGCTGGTGGATGCCGCCGAGATCGGCGAGAAGGCGGGTACCCTGCAGGTGATCCCCCCCGAGACTATCGCCGAAATGTTTATCTTCTCGACCCACAATATGCCGCTCAATTTCCTGATCGACGAGCTCAAGACCTTTGTCCCCGAGGTGATTTTTGTCGGGGTACAGCCGGCCATCGTTGCGTTCTCCTTCCCGATGACCGAGATGGTGAGTGAGGCGATGGATTATCTTTATCAGCATCTTGATGCCGCCAAAGATACCAGCTTGTTAATAGAACGACTGGACCAGTGGAATATTACCAACGCCGAGCGATAACTATTTATAGAGTTGTTAACGACCGTTATTGACCGACGGTTACAGCAATGTGATCACGGCCCGATGTTAAATTAAAAACATCGGGCTAATTGTGCGGAACTTGATATAAAACAAGGTTCTTTGGATTTTTCAAAAAATCGCTAACTCTCGCTTTTTTATCACAAAAAAAGCGTTGCCAGTCACAGAAATTTGCCACAAAATGGCGGCCATTACGGAAGTTGATGGGGTCTGGTGGCCTCCTCGGTCTTCAAAACCGATGTGAGCCGAGAAGGCTTTGGCAGGTTCGATTCCTGCCTCTTCCGCCAATTTTATATATTGAATAAATGCCATCTTGCTGAGCTTTATCGGCCTGTATGCTATTTTTAATCGCTTGTTCAATATGTTTTAAAGAATACCTTAGTAAAGGTGCTTGCCGCTTGCCAATATAATCCGAACACAGGTTATCTCGCTGGCCAAAAATTAATTTATCCGCATCAATGAAGCATTCATTTATACCCGCTCATTTATGCAAAATGTTTGCAGCAATCCGCAAACCGCCAGCAGTGCCATAACCCGTCAGCTCGGCCTCTCTATCGGCAAACCGGTGTGCATATCAAACCCACGCACTGCCCTGGTAATCCCATGCCGAACC
>NZ_JRGK01000218.1 GCF_000764645.1 Aeromonas finlandensis | reverse complement strand
CTCATGCTGCTCTCCCAATCACAGCTAACCCCTGCAGGGCCTTCTCGGCCAACACCTTCTGCAGTTCAGCAGCGACCTCCTCAGCAAGCACGCTACGGTCGCGAAGATAGACTCGAACCTCCGCCTCCATCTCACAAACTCGAAGAGACACCTGGCGACCAACTGGCGCGGTAAGGGGGACAGGATTATTCCGCAAAATGGCGGCCCGCACCTCTGCCGGGCGCGGAACAAACTGCCGATCGGCATTTTCCCCAAGAAGCAGCACCGCCTCGCGGATCTGCTGCGCATTAAATCCCCTAAGCAGACTCCCCCAGGCCAGCGCTACGCCACGAGCATTACCATCCAGCAGGTTGGAACTGGCTGGCCAAAGCCCGGCCATCAGCGGCAGTAGTTCCTCAGCCAAGAATACCGACATGCGAGCACTAATCTGAAGCGCATCCTCTGGAACGCTCAGGGCGCTGGTTTGGTTAGAGCGGAGTGCTGTCGTCATAACCTCCCCTCCCCGACTCTCGAAGCGCCTGTGCGGCCTGCTGGGCCGCCTGGATGTTGGCCAAGGGCTTGCGTTGTGCAGCTGTTCGGTATGAGCTAGCCGCACGACGAACCCAGTTATGCCAGGTCTTCTCCCAGTCCAGCTTCACCGCTTTGGCACCAGGCAAGGCTTGCCAGTAATCTGCGAACGTAGCCGCTTCCATCAAGACCCGTTCCTTGGGCAGCCCGGTCTCTTGCATCGCCCACCTACCCCACTCTGCCGGTAGTCCCCAGTCGTTCGGCAAGCGGGTACCTCGACGCGAAGTTTCGCTTTCAGGTCGCGTTTTCCCCTGGGGGACCAAAGGGGGATCTTGGATCTCTGTAGTAGTCTCTGTAGTAATCTCTGTAATAGATAGCGGGTTTCCAGCACTACTGATTGCTGGTTTTCCCCTAGCCTGTTTGCTGGTTTTCCGCATACTAGGTTGCAAGAAATCACACTCATTCATGACAGCTTCAAGCGCTACCAGATCGATGCAGAAATATAGCTGCGCAGGTAGTCCCACCCGTTTTTCTTTCAACACCCCAAGATTGCGTAATGCCTTGCGCGCCCCCTCCTGTTCGTAGCGGGTCAGCCCCGTCTCTTCCTCCCAGTCAGCCTGGGTCTTATAGAACCATGAGCAGCCATCTTCATGCTCTTTGCAGCGCTTTGCCCAATAGAGGGCCTGCGATAAAAATAGAGCGCCGGTGACTGAACCCGTGATGGCTACAAAGGGGCGATGAAAGGCGATTGGTCGGTCAAGAAAGTTGATGTTCATTCTTGCCCTCCCCCCAAACTCTCGGAAGCCTGTTCTTCAATACCGGTGTCGTTTTTAAAAGCATGCAGCATGGGGCAAACCCCATTGGCCAAAGTTGGTTTGGTCATGGTCTAGGTCCTGTTATGGCGATCAGAGTGCCCGGCGGTCAGTCGGGCAGATATTGGCTAAGCGCTAAATTGTCCTTCTGCACGTTTAACGGCACTGGCCTGGAGCTCTCGCGCCAAGCGAAGAGCCTGCCGGTCAGTCCCTGCAGCCTGGGCCGTTGAGATCAAAGGTTCATCAATCACTAATGCCAGCTCATGCATAACCGCTTTCAACACGATGTTGTCTCGTTCGTTGACACGTTCTGATGCTGGGCGTGGTGGTCGGGTAAGGCTGGACATGGTGTTCTCCCGAGGATGAAATTGACGAGAGAGATGAGCTTTTGAAGCGGCTTCTTAGGGCGCTCCACCTCATAACATTCCCCATCAATGTAGTTAAACGTGAGCAGGCCCCGCTCTGGCAAACCGGCACCGTTCAAGATCTCCTCGGCAGTCACGGGTGGGAATCCCTGTTCGATTAGGCTTCGATTGGCCCGTTTGACGGCTCTCGCCAATATCTCGGGCTCATGCTGTGATATGGAATTCAGCAAGATCAGCAAAGAGGTGCGAGCAAATGCAGTTTCAGTCATACCGAATTCAGCTCCGACTTCTTGCCATACACAACGTTGGGCTGGATTGCCGCGTAGTCGTAGTGGAGAAATGGAGTCCATTTTGGCGTAGTCAGGGAGGGCTGGTCGTCCCATTGGTCAGGTCCTTTTGGTGTGGTCATAAAGCCGGTGGTCAGGCGGCTTGCTGAGTAGGCAGTTGCAGCTCTTTGCTCAAGGGATAATCCTCCAACCCCAGGCGCAACTCACCATTACTGGCGATAACAAAGCTGACAGCATGCTGGGCCGGGATCACATCACTCCACTTCACAGCCAGGCTTCGAGAGATACCGATCGCTTTCATGGCGCGGGCCATGTTGCCGAAATACTTGATCACTTCACGTTTCTTCATTGGTCGGGTCCTGTATTCGATGCATAAATAATCGTTCACCATCGTAACCACATTCAACATCACGATCAACAACCAATGAGAACACCCTACACCTTAAAATTTGTTCACAAACGATAACGAACGGCAGGCGACATGAAACCGTCATTTAACGAACGAGTCAGAGCGAAGATGGAAGAGCGGGGTCTTGGCGTTTCTGAAATAGCCAGGAGAGCTGGCATCTCAAAGTCCCTTGTATCAAATCTTCTGAGTAATCCTCTGAAAGACGTGAGGGTTTCAACGTTATTCGGGCTAGCAAAAGCTCTTTCATGTGATCCCATAGAGTTGTACACCGGCCGTCCTTCTGTTGATGTGGTCAACGATTTCGTCAACAGCGTTTACAGGATACCGGTACTCACCATTGATGAAGTGCTACAACACCCAACAGACTCACTACCACTAGTCAGCTCAAATAGAGTTCTGCTTACTGAGACACCAGGGGCAACCATTGGTGTCGAAGCTCCGAATGATCAACTTGCTAAGCACGGAGTTATCCAAGGGGATATCTGTGTTATTAATCTTGGGGTTAACTCAATTGAGCCAAACTCGATTATGTTGGTTCAGCTGATTCGTGCTAACCAAGCCAAGTTGCTCAGGGCAATAC
>NZ_JRGK01000217.1 GCF_000764645.1 Aeromonas finlandensis | reverse complement strand
GGCTTCAACCGCTTCTCGTTCGGGGTGCAGAGTTTTGATACCCGGGTCCGCCAGCAGGCAGCCCGTTTCGATGACAGGGAGACCCTGTTGACCCGCCTGGGCGAGCTGACCCGGGATGATGCGGCGGTGATCGTGGCGGATCTCATTTTCGGTCTGCCCGGTCAGGATGATGCCGTGTGGCAGCAGGACATCACGGATGTGATGGCGAGCGGCGTGCACGGGGTCGATCTCTACCAGCTGATCGCCATGCAGGGCACCAATCTGGAGCGGGCGCAGGAGAAGGGCACCCTGGATTGGCTCGCCGATGGCCAGCAGCGAGCGGCCATGTATGCCTATGGCGGCGCGCAACTGGAAGCCCATGGCTGGGAGCGGCTCTCTTGCAGTCACTGGCGGCGCAGCCCGGCCGAGCAGAGCCGTTATAACCAGATGGCCAAGCGTGGCGCCGAGATCCTCCCCTTTGGCGCCGGTGCTGGGGGCAGCATTCTTGGTCACGGCTTGATGTATGGGCGGGAGCTGGCCCCTTGGCACGACGCGCTGGCCAACGGCAAGCGGGCCCCCGGCATGGTGATGGGGCGCAATCCCAATGCGCGAATAGATGGTCTGCTGCGCGGCGCCCTCGACAGCGGTGTGCTGGCACTGGATCGTCTGCCTGCGCTTTTGCTGACCCATCTGATGCCGCTCTTTGCCGCCTGGCAGCAGCACGGGTTGGCCGAGATCGAGAGCGCTCGGCTGCAACTGACCCTCGCCGGGCGCTTCTGGAATGTTAATATGCAGGCTGGCTTGTTCGAGTTCTTGCAGCTCAATCCGCTCGATGGTTCAGCGCCACCCAGCCATGGTACCGCTGCGGTGCGCCATTCGCTGGTCTGAGCCCGAGCGGAGCATTTGCACGGAGCACTTGCATAGATCCTTGCGATCCATAACGAAAGAGGGAGCCTTGAAGGCTCCCTCTTTGGATTTGGCAGGTGCAGTTTTGGGCTTGGCAGATAGCGCTGCGCGCGAGCTTACTC
>NZ_JRGK01000216.1 GCF_000764645.1 Aeromonas finlandensis | reverse complement strand
CCCCCATCGAGTTCAAGGAGGGGGCCTTCCCCTGCTCGACCAATCTGCCGTTAATGACAGACGATGAGCGTGCCAAGGTGGGGACCTGCTTCAAGAAGCAGGGTCAGGCCGCCGCCATTGAGCTTGGTCACAAGCTGGTGGGGGGAGCAGTTCGTGCCGAGCGCATCGAAGGCTGGCTGGCGCAGTTGCGCCAGCAGCCCGATGCCGTGCTCTACTGCTTTCGCGGCGGCCTGCGCTCGCAAACGGTACAACTGTGGCTCCATGAAGCGGGGGTCACTCGCCCCCGCGTCGCCGGTGGCTACAAGGAGCTGCGCCGCTTTCTGATCGACACCCAGGACAAGGCCTCTGCCGAGTGCCACTGGACGGTGCTGACCGGCATGACCGGCTCCGGCAAGACTCATATGCTGGACCATGTGGCCCAGGCGCTCGATCTGGAAGGACACGCCCACCACCGGGGCTCCTCCTTCGGTCAACTGCCCGGTGGCCAGCCCAGCAACATCAACTTTGAAAACAACATGGCCATCGAACTGCTCAAGCGCCGCCAGCAGGGCGAACATGCCTTTGTGGTGGAAGATGAGAGCCGCCTGATCGGTCGCTGCTGCCTGCCTATCTCCCTCCATGAGGCAATGAGTCAGGCACCGCTGGTGGTGGTAGATGTGCCGCAGTGCGATCGGGCCGAGCAGATCCGCGAGGATTACGTGCACGATCTCTGGCTGCGCTATCAAGCCATGTATGGTCAGGAAGCCGGTTGGCCGCTGTTTGCCGCCTATCTCACCGATGCGCTGGCTCGCCTCAAGCGCCGCCTCGGTGATCAGGCCCACCGCGAGCTGGATGCCCTGATGCAGACCGCCCTCGCCGAGCAGGAAAAGAGCGGCGATACCGCGCTGCATCTGGCCTGGATCACCCTGCTGCTGACCCGTTACTACGACCCCATGTATCTCTACCAGCTTGGCAACAAGCGTGAGCGCATCGTGTTCCGCGGTGACAAGCAAGCCTGTCTCGACTACTTCGCCGAGCAGCGCGCCAACGGGCAACCGGGCTGACCCCGTCGCCTTTCCAACAAGAGGACCCCACATGTTGAAATTCGAGGTGATCCCGGTCACCCAGTTCGCCCAGAACTGCTCCCTCATCTGGTGTGACGAGACCCACCAGGCGGCGCTGATCGACCCGGGTGGCGAAGCGGACAAACTGCTGGCCGCCATCGCCAAACGCGGCCTGACCCTGACCCACATCCTGCTGACCCACGGTCATCTGGATCATGTGGGTGCCGCCGCCGAGCTGCGGGAAAAGACCGGCGTCGCCATTACCGGCCCCCACAAGGAGGACGCCTTCTGGCTCGACATGCTGCCCCAGCAGAGCCAGATGTTCGGCTTCGCCCATACTCCTGCCTTTAGCCCCGACCAGTGGCTGGAGCAGGGTGACAAGGTGCAACTTGGCCAGTGCGAGCTGGATGTCTACTTCTGCCCCGGCCACACCCCGGGCCATATCGTGCTGCTGAACCAAGCCGAAAAACTCGCCTGGGTTGGCGATGTGCTGTTTGCCGGCAGCATCGGCCGCACCGACTTCCCCCGTGGCGATCACGCTACCCTGATAAAGTCGATCACCGAGACCCTGCTGCCGCTGGGTGACGAGATCGTCTTTATCCCGGGCCATGGCCCCAGCTCCACCTTCGGTCGCGAGAAGGTGAGCAACCCCTACCTGACCCAGCCTATCTGGTGATCAAAAAAGGCAGCGGTGTTAGCCGCTGCCTTTTCTC
>NZ_JRGK01000215.1 GCF_000764645.1 Aeromonas finlandensis | reverse complement strand
CTAGAAATGGATAATTCATTAAATTTACAAGTTTTACAACAACCATTAGATAATCTGACCGACATCAAAACTTATCACGATAAGTTAATAAATGATATTAGATGGGAAGATATTGGACTTGTTATTGATGAAAGTAAATCCAATGTGGTTGTACTATTGATGACGCAGGATCATGCTCAAGCGTTGTTGCGATTTAATCTTACTCCGGCTCAGTATAAAGACGGACTAGAAATATTCACAGCCGGTAAAAAAAATATTGATTTTCGCTCCTATCAAGGAGTATTTTTAAATAACGAAGATATTTCTTCTTTGAACAAAATGAATGATGTTTGGCATCAGTCTAAAGATCAGTCAGTAATAGTTAACATTGATAATATCCCTTCACTCTTAACCTCCTATTGGACAAAAGATAAAGATAAGGGACGCGGTCCCGACTTCACTATTGACACCAAAAGGGCTGTCAGAGACGCTTCTTTTGGTCGATGCATGTTTGAAGGGTGTGGAGAAAATCTTGAGATTGACGCAACCACAGGAGAATATGGGAACTATGCATATTTAGCTCACAATATTGCGGCATCAGAGAATGGGCCAAGAGGGAATATATTTTCAAAAGTTATATCGAATGACCCCAATAATATTTTACATCTGTGTGACAAACATCATAGATTAATTGATAAGGTCGCATTAGCAGATTATCCAGCTTCATTACTCTCTAAAATGAGAGCAGAACATATAAGGTTAGCCAACAACCTTCTAGATGGGCTCAGGTATCCTGCATGTAAAGCTTTTTCTGTGTTATGGCCAGTTCGTGGAAATATAAATGATGGACCTAGCTATCAACAAGTATATAGCTGTTTATCATCAATAAAAATGAGATTAGCTGGTAATATATCTGAAATCTCAAAAAACAATGAAATTCTGATGAACTCCACAAACAACCATTATTGGCCGATTCTAATTGAATCAGTAGAGGTTACTGCAAGAGAGATTATAGCGCAATGTAAGTTCGATAATGTTCCCGCTTGTATTTTCCCTATTGGCCCTATGCCGGCACTAATTGCTTTAGGTGCTATCCTTGGCAATAAGAAACTATTTATCCCAGTTCTGAGAGAACGCGAAACATCGCAATGG
>NZ_JRGK01000214.1 GCF_000764645.1 Aeromonas finlandensis | reverse complement strand
GTCGTGAGGGGGTCACGGAGGCGGCGGGGAAACTGCAGAAATTGGGAGTTATAAAATATCATCGAGGTCAAATCACCGTGTTGGATCGGCCCAAACTCGAACGATTGAGTTGTGAATGTTACTCAGTGGTGAAAAAGGAAACTGAACGTTTACTCCCTTATATGCATCCCCAAAAATAACCCGCCTACTCCTCCTCCAGCGCGCACAGTCCTTTTTTCTTATGTGAACACAGAGTTGGCTGCTGCAATGCATATGACAACGTGGATGCACTTTGTGCTGTTGCCTCTAAAGTTAAACATCAGTCAGTAGATGTCTGACCCCGGCAGAGTGTTAGCACGGATATGCCTTACCTAACCATTCACGCAATCCCCAAAAATAAATGATCAATGAAAAATCAAGACGGCTATTATCAGCTCGATGATGAGTATCGAGGTAAAAAACAACGTTGTAATGTGCATTATCATGACTCCTATTATTTACATGGTAACCAGTGACTAGAGGGCTTTCCAAACAGATAGCCCTGTAATAAATTTATGCCCAGCGAACTGACTTGACTAGCCTTTATTGGGCTATCTATCTTTTCGACGATGATATTCTCGGTGGTTAAATGTTTGAAATGGTCAAGAGCCGTATCTGCGAGTAGCGCAACATAGTCGAGATCCTGGCAATCAAAGCTAATCTTGATTAAATCAACCTGCACCAAGTGTTTGGTATACTCCAAACGGTTATAGCCAGTGCCAAAATCATCAATGGCTATATGTACCCCGTGCAAGCACAGTTTATACAGTAGTGGGTTGATATCCTTTTGCGGGTGGCTATATTCAACCAATTCAACAGTCAAGTATTTCCCCATCGAGAGCAGTTTTTCCTGAATCGCAATGATGCAATTAAATAGCCGTTTGTTAAATAATGAACTGTGATTAACGTTGAGTGTAATAAAGGGTGGTGGAATATCCTTGCCACTATTGAGTACAAGGAGTAATAGGGATGCACAATAATGGTCAAATTTTTCTGAATGGGGTGGTTTATTGTATTGTGTCAACCAATAGGCCATAGAGC
>NZ_JRGK01000213.1 GCF_000764645.1 Aeromonas finlandensis | reverse complement strand
ATGCCGATGTACGCCATCAAGCGTGTACCGGCCATGGCGAAATATCAGGGCCATATCAGCAACGTCTTCGTTGCAACCATGGGGATGATCGCCATCTCTGCCATCCTCTATCAGCTGGTCGGTTAATCCCCCACCTGCCACTAATAGCAAAAAGCCAGCCGGTTAACCGGCTGGCTTTTTTTATTGCGTTTGTCCCGTCCTGAATATGCTTACGCCTCATCATGCGGTTATTGCGGTGACGTAATCCACACTCACGCAGCAACCTGGGACACAGCCCTTATCCGGCAACAGCATCATGGTGTTTCAGGGCTTCGCACCGAACCTCGACCAACAAAAATGCCAGTCGGGTAAACAACTGGCATCTCTTGCAAAACACACACTGTCTCTTACAGATTAGAGTGGCTGCGCTTCCAAAATGAACGGCGCGATACCAGTGATTTCAGGAATACCGAGCACCAGGGTGTCTTTCTGGCCATTGCTACCCGGCTTCATGGTCAGATATGCAGTGACACTGGCGTTGCGATTGGCAAAATCGCGCATCTTTGTTTCCCAGAGCCCCTCATAAATTTTTCCGTCTTTGATATCAGCAGAGCCTTTTAAGGTATTAAAGCTGCATGATCGATTATTCCAACCGGTCAGCGTCAGCTTGTTCAGACCTTGAGTGTTGACCTCTGTCTCACCGCTGACAGAACACCCCTCTATAAACTGGATGGTCAGCTTGATCCCCAAGCCATTGTTACTGCGCTCGGTTTTGAAATCCTGAAACAGTGCGCTCTCCCCAAGGTTGTACCAAGAGTCCGCGTTGATAGGCGCGGTTACCATCGGTTTCAATGCCACTTGGCCGCCCCAATTCTGAATAGTGAGCGCTGAATCGATTTTGGCTTTGACGGGGCGATAATCGAGTACCCAGAGTGACTGACTGCTTCCCGTCGCATCTGGCACAGACGCCACCTTGACCAACCCATCGACATTGGTATTGGACTTTTGCTCCGCCGAGTCGAAGGTACTGGGCTGGCTTTTGTTCACCAGCAGCGACAACGTCAGTGGGTAGCCCTCACCTTTGTTCAGAGAAGAAAAACCTTGAGGGAAGGTATAAGTGCTGACAGTGGCACTTCTTTTTTCAGCAATGTTCATCGCCCAACCCGTGCCCTCTGTGGACGCTGGATAGACAAAACCGACCGCACGATAGCTGTCGTTGACCGGACGGTTGATTAACTGCCCCTGCGCGTCCATCAGGACGGGGAGATAGACGCCGGCCTCCGGCAACGCCCTCGGTTGCGGCTCCGGTGGCGTGGTACCGCCGCCGCCACTATCCCCGCCGCCGCCACCACAACCTGCCAATCCCAATGCCCCGACTATCGCCCACGAAAGTGTCGCTTTTTTCATAATTCAATCTCTCTTTATGCCTGAACTTTATTATTACTGTTGTCATTTTAGGGGGGATGGTTCCCCACTGTCTGCCTGCCATTTGTAACCAAACATTTCATCAAAATAGATGTTTTCTTGTGAACGCCTCCCCTCAAACAATCTCGTCCAGCCGATGTAAAAAACCCCTCGAGAAGAGGGGCTGAATCGAAAACGCAAACGACCGGATCACGCCTCGCTGCTGGGCAGCGCGGCAGGTTCCAGCAGGGTTTCATCTTCGGCCATACAGGCAGCTGCGGTGAACAGCACGTCAGTAGAGCTGTTAAGCGCTGTCTCGGCAGAATCCTGCAGCACGCCGATGATAAAGCCGACAGCCACCACCTGCATGGCGATGTCGTTGCCGATACCAAACAGGCTGCACGCCAGCGGGATCAGCAGCAGGGAGCCCCCAGCCACACCAGACGCACCACAGGCACTGATGGTGGCTACCACGGAGAGCAGTACAGCCGTCGCCAGATCCACTTCCATCCCCAGGGTATGTACCGCCGCCATGGAGAGTACAGTGATGGTGATGGCCGCCCCCGCCATGTTGATGGTGGCACCCAGCGGGATGGAGACCGCGTAGGTATCTTCCGGCAGACGCAGTTTTTCACACAGCGCCATGTTGACCGGAATGTTGGCGGCAGAGCTGCGGGTAAAGAAGGCGGTCACACCACTCTCTTTGAGGCAGGTCAGCACCAGCGGATAGGGGTTGCGCTTGATCTTCCAGAAGACGATCAGCGGGTTGACCACGAAGGCGATAAAGAGCATGGAACCGATCAGCACCACCAGCAATTGGGCATAGCCAAACAGGGCGTCAAAGCCGGTTTCCGCCAGGGTGGAGGCAACCAGACCCAGGATCCCGAGCGGCGCGCAGCGGATCACCGCTTTCACGATGGCCGAGACGCCGTGGGACAAGTCGGTGATCAGCGCCTTGGTGCTCTCGTTGGCATGACGCATAGCGATGCCCAGACCAATAGCCCACGCCAGAATACCGATATAGTTGGCATCCATCAGCGCCTTCACCGGGTTGGTCACCACGTTGAACAGCAGGGTCTGCAGCACCTCGGTGATGCCACCCGGCGGGGTGATCTCGGCGGTGTTGGCC
>NZ_JRGK01000212.1 GCF_000764645.1 Aeromonas finlandensis | reverse complement strand
GGTGTGTTGTGTGCAGAGGAGGTTGAATGTGTCATATCAAAATCTGGGCGTGTTGCAGTTGCGCGGAATCTTATCACTCATTTAACCCAGAGAGAACGCCCAAGGCTGTAAAAAAACACAGTATCTATTATTCGCCTTCAAACGAGTATCTGTATGCCTGACATAGTGAGTGCAGAGACCAGAAGCCGGTTGATGGCCGGGATTAAGAATGCCAATACCAAGCCGGAGATACAGATTCGTCAGTTGCTGCATCATGCTGGATTTCGCTACCGTCTGCACAATGCAGCCTTGCCAGGCAAGCCGGATCTTTGGCTGGCGCGCTACCGTGCAGTGATCGAGGTGAATGGTTGTTTCTGGCACGGACATGACTGCCATCTCTTCAAACTACCATCGACCAGAACCGACTTCTGGCAAACCAAGATTGCCAGCAATCGTGCGCGTGATGCCCGTCATCTGGCCGAGCTTGAACAGCTGGGGATCCGCCGTTTGACGATCTGGGAGTGTGCCCTGAAAGGGCGCTTGCGACATGATCCAGAAAGATTGATTCTGGTTATCAGCTGGTGGCTGACCAGTGGTACAAGTCATTGTGAAATTGCTGGTGGATGTGAGTTAAATTATCAGGATGAATAGAAAATAATCACATTAATATTGAAAAATGCTCTTTATTCAACCGCCTTGTTATATCAATTTGTATGGTTTTGATGTGTGGCGGATATTATTTTTTATTATCCATTCATATGTGGAAATGGTATGATTTTGAATGTTGTAAAATGGTTTTACTGGTAATGGTGGTGATATGAATTCTGATGTTTTGATAGGTGTGTTGAATCGTCGTTACCCTATGATTGGTTTTTCTGCAGATTGGGTTTATCAGACATGGTTAATAAGCGGTGATGTAACTAACGGACTGGTGATCTTCGAAAATGAAGATAGCGGTTTGTATGAGTTACTATCATTTTCATATGATGATGACGAAGGTTTAATTGCTAGGATGGTATTTTCAGGTTCTCTGTCAAATGTAATTAAAACGGCAGGGGTTGATTGCAAAAAATAGACTTTCTTGACACCTAACGGTTGTACTTGAATTTTTCTTTTCTAAAAAGAGATAGCACTAACAGTAATTAGTTATCAAATATGGTTTTATCTCTTGTGGTTGGGCAGTGATAGATCACCACCTGGAGGTAACCATGATCAGCCATATCGACCATCTGGTATTGAC
>NZ_JRGK01000211.1 GCF_000764645.1 Aeromonas finlandensis | reverse complement strand
ATCGCTAATTGATAAGGCCTTTCTATCTACTTGAACCTGTTTGGTGTGAAACAGGAACAAGTATGAGAAACAAGGCGGGATCATAAGTCATGGCAGATGTACTTCTTCATATGTACGTCTTCATTGCCATGGCGGTAGCGACTGATTTTTATCAGTTATAGTTAACGTTTTCCTTTCAATAAGGCAGGAATGCCGTATTACCCGTTTTTATAAAAGGTGAGATAGATGAACATGAACAAGATTGTTACTGCCCTTGGTTTTAGCGCCATCATGGTGTGTGGTTCCGTTATGGCTGCCGGCAACATGGGTGGTGGTAAAGTCACTTTTATTGGCGAAATTATTAATGCCCCCTGTTCAGTGGCTCCTGAGTCTGTTGATCAGATTGTCCAATTGGGTCAGGTCAGCACCAAAGAGCTGGTGATCGGTGGGGAATCTGATGCCCAGCCATTCACTATTAGTCTGCGTAATTGTGAAATCGATGAAGGTTTGGATTCACTCAAGGTCACCTTTAGCGGTGTCGCTGATCCGCTGCAAGCCGGTTTGTTGATTCTGAGTAGTGGTGAAGCCAAAGGGGCGGGTATTGCGATGACTGCACCTGGTGGTAGCAAGGTTGAGTTGGGTAAACCGACCGCCGCTTTTAAACTCACCAATGGTAACAATGATTTGATTTTCAATGCGGCGCTGAAGGGCTATGCAGTACAGGATGCTCAGCCATTGGTTGCTGGTGCGTTCACTGCGGTCACCAATTTTGTCCTTGCCTACGAATAAGCTGATTAATCCATAGGGTAATAGCAGAACGTGATGGGGTCCATCACGTTCTGTAGTGGGGTCAATATATTGAAATCACATTCTTATCATGTCGCTTGGGGATTATTGACAATAATTGCTTTAGCAGGAGCACATGCCTCACCTCAGCAAATAGGGGACGCATTAGCTGAATCAAGTTGTACTTTTGAGGGTGAGCGGTCGTTTCACTATGCCACCGTTGGTGAGAGTACAACCACCATTATATTGTCACTGGCTGGTTGTCAGTTAGCGGTCAACGGAGAGCTGAACCATGCCCTTGATATTATATATCAGGGAACGACCCATAACGGGTCTGGCCCACCTTTTTTGGCTCCTCCACCAACCGTTGAGCTTGGCTTGGTGAGTGGAGTAAAAATAATTGAAGGTCAAATAATTGCTGGTGAGAGGTTATTCAATGAACAGCATCAGGCGTATATCAGTGCTGCGATTTCTTACACGCTGACCAATAGTATTGGTAATGACTATATATCATGGTTTGAGTTGTCTTATTTGTAGATGACATAACTGCTCTTTAGTTTCCTGAATTTACTGTAAATGGACATCAGTATGTCATTCTTAAGCCCTATTCCAGCAATATCACCTGTGTCCAGGTTGGTCATGCTGACACTTTTGTTACACTTTAATGTACAGGCAGAGATAGAGTTTAATATTGATGCCCTCGATGTTGATGAACGCACTAAAATAGATCTTAGTCGTTTCTCAAATACAGATTACGTGATGCCTGGTGACTACATTCTGGAAGTCATCATAAACAAGAACAAATTACCATTGCAGACTATCCATTATTTTTCTGCAGTGGATAAAAAGCAGAGTGCCCAACCCTGTATTAACGCAGCGGTAGTTGACCGCATGGCGTTGAAGGATGATGCCAAGGCGTTGGTGACTTATGCAGCACCAAACCAGTGTGCTGACCTGAGCTCCTTGCTGGGGATCCAGCTGACCAGCCGGGTCGGTCACGGCACCCTGACGATTACCATTCCCCAAGCCTGGTTGAAGTACCAGGACGACAGATGGACTCCCCCCGAGCAGTGGGATAAGGGGGTGGCAGGGGTAATGCTTGATTACAACCTCTCAGGCCAGCTTTACGAGGCGCAGCAGAGTCATAGCCGTCACCTCAGCAGTTACGGCACCTTGGGGGCCAACCTCGATCACTGGCGCATGCGGGCCGATTACCAGGCTCAGATGCACCGGGGACGCGATGATAGTCAGCAATTCAGTTGGAACCGAATTTATGTTTATCGGCCACTGCCCATGCATGCTGCCAGGTTGTCGCTCGGTGAACGGGATCTCAATTCCCAGTTATTCGATAGTTTTCGTTTCACCGGTGCAGAGCTCGTCAGCGATGAGCGCATGTTGCCACCCAGCTTGCAAGGCTATGCGCCCGAGGTGAGTGGCATTGCCAAGACCAATGCCAGAGTCACCGTCTCGCAAGCGGGCAGGATCATTTATGAGACGACAGTGCCAGCAGGGCCATTTCGTCTGCAGGATCTGGACAGTTCGGTGCGTGGCAAGCTGGATGTGCGGGTTGAGGAGCAGGATGGCTCCGTCACGCTGACCCAAGTGGACACGGCCACGATTCCCTATCTGACCAGGCCCGGTTATGTCCGCTACAACATGGCGGCGGGCCTGCCTGCCGACGATAAGCGTCAGTCCCACGCGGTAGGGGGCCCCGCATTTCTGACAGGGGACTTCTCGTGGGGGGTCTCCAATGCCTGGTCAGTTTATGGCGGCGCGCTGCTTGCTGGCCATTACAACAGCTGGGGCCTGGGGTTGGGGCGTGATCTCTATAGCCTGGGGGCCATTTCTGCGGATCTGACCCAATCCATCGCACGCTTCGGGCCGGAGGTGAAAACGCGTCAACGCAGTGTCGGGCACTCCTTCAAGCTGAACTATGCCAAGCAATTTGACGAGTACAACAGTGCCATCACCTTTGCTGGCTATCGCTTCTCCCAGCAGGAGTTCATGGGCATGTCTCAGTACCTGCAGACCCGTCGATATCATGGCTTTGGCGGCGTGGTCAGGGACAAGGAGCTCTATACCGTTACCGCCAGCAAGACCTTTTGGGCCGATGAGCCTGACAAGTCACTGACTACCTACCTCGACTACAGCCACAAAACGTACTGGGATGGTGGCGGCAATGATCGGCTGGGGGTCAGCCTCAACAAGACCTTCAGCATCGGGCCGCTCAACAATATATCGGCGTACCTCTCGGCTTACCGCTCCCAATATGATGATGGAGGACGGGACAACATGATGGCGCTGGCGTTCAGCCTGCCCATTGGTGACCGACAGACTGCTGGCTATACCGTGCAGTCGGGCAACAAGCAGGTCAGCCACATGATGACCTACAACAACTACGTCGATCCTGACAATAGCTATCAGGTTGCGACGGGGATGCAGAGCAATGGCCATGGTGTCGGACGCGCCTATTACAACCATAACGGCAGTCAATCCTCCCTTAGCCTCAATGCCACCGGCGTGCAGAGCGAATACTCATCGCTGGGGGCAACCCTCAGGGGCGGCGTAACCACCACTGAACATGGGGTGGCACTGCATCAGGCCAGCAGACGTGGCGGTGCCCGCATCATGGTCGACACCGACGGGATTGAAGATGTCTCCTTCGATGGCGGGCGGGCCACTACCAACCGTGCCGGCATTGCCGTCCTGGGTGATGTGAGCGATTACCGCCGTACCGACACCCGTGTCGATGTGGATACCTTGCGTGATGACATTGAAGCCCCCAGAGCGGTGCAGGAAGGAACGCTGACCGAAGGCGCCATCGGCTATCGCAGGTTCGATGTGTTGCAGGGGTTCAAAGTGCTGGCAGACATCACACTGGCCGATGGTTCTGTGCCACCGTTCGGGGCCAGTGTCACCAATACCCGTAGTGGCGAGACCTCGGTGATCGACGAGGGTGGCTTGGTCTATCTGGTCGGCGTCAAACCCGCAGAAGCGTTTGATATTGCCTGGGGCGGGCTCAAGCAATGCCGTTTTTACGCGCCGGATGCGGTAGCCGACCTTTCACGTATCCAACTCAAATGCAATCGACTCCAAAAGGTAGTGAACTGATATGAAACATAAACTCACCCCCCTGTTCCTGTTGGCGTGTACTGGTTATATGGAGCTGGCAAACGCCGCCATTGTGCTGGACCGCACCCGGATTATCTATCCGGGGGGCGCCAAGTCTATCAGTGTGAATGTGACCAACGAAAATAAGGTCTTGCCTTATCTTGCACAATCCTGGTTAGAAGATAATAAACAGCAAAAAATCTCATCGCCCCTGGTGGTATTGCCGCCGCTGCAGCGCGTTGACCCATTGCAAAAAAGCGTGGTGCGTATTGCCGCGGTGCATGGCATCGAGG
>NZ_JRGK01000210.1 GCF_000764645.1 Aeromonas finlandensis | reverse complement strand
GAATGATGCTTATCGGCGAACTTATATCCATTATCAATACCAAATAGATAAATATCCTTGAAGCCAAGCAAAGCTGCGTAATTAAGCCCCGTATTACCAACAAATGGATTTGAATACTCGATTGAATCAAACTCAAACTGTTCACCCAAGTGAGTGGTCAGCAGTTTATACATGGGTTCATTTGGTTTAAATGCTAACCCAGTTTTACGGAAAAAAGTTTTGCACTCGGGATGAATCACATCGACGCTTAAAAAAACGCTATCCTTGAGGAATTCACCAGCATCTAGAATATGCAAAAAATCCGCTGAACTCTTGGTGCGCTCAACAGCAACATAAATATCTGGCTTTATCCCTGCTTTATAAAGTGCACTGACTGCGGTGCCACAGGCGATAATGATGGCCTGACGTTGATGATCACGAATAAAATCAATGCTTTGATCTAACGATGGTCCGTTTCCAACAACAAATACAGGTATGGTCGAGGATGAAGATGTATCACGTTGGCTCTGAAGAAATGGTGTGCCATCTTGCAGATGAGTATGGCTATGAGCTAATGCATACACATTATCATCAAAAAACCCCCACCCAGTACGAAGCAAGTAGAACTCATTTTCAACCTGGTTGATAAGTGAGTGCAACTTTGTAGAATGATAATGGCAGAATGAAAAATAAGCTGCAGACCAGAATGCACCTTTACGATGAAGCGCTTCCATCATATCTGCTGCTAATAATTTCTCATCAACTCCTATAAATAAATGTAAGCTTAAAGACTCTTGCTCCATATAATTCAACAGAGAGCTCCAGTCAAAGCAATATAAAGATGCATAAAACATATCAAGATCTGGTTCGAAGGCAAACAAGTTCTTTACTTTGCATCGTTCGTATAAATAGCCAAGCTGATAACCCAAACCTATACCATACATCAAGGATAAGGGGATATCCATTGATAGTGCACTCTTGAGTGGTAACCCTTCGAGCGCTGATTGCTGTTTAAGCTTGGATATTTCGTTGTTATACTTTATATGTATTTGATCATCAAAATACCACTGCGGTGCAAAATCAATACACTGCAAAACACTTTGATCAATTACTTCATCAATTTGTGATTCAGCATCTGAGAATGGATCATCACCGTATAAAGAAACTTGCTCATCAAGCCACAATACGTTAGGTATACCATTTTCATTGCAAAAAAAACGGAATGGCCGTACCGGTTTATATGATTCAAAAAAATCATATATGCTTGGCATAAATTTTTTAAAGGCATCCATGTTCATTGCAAAACGAACAGGCAACACCTCCAACATGGCAATTTCCTGTTGCTTTTGCTTCTCAAGACGAACAAGTTCACTTTCGATATTTGTAATTTCTTTTTTAATATCCATGCCTGCCTAACCTGCGTTCAGCTTGTAAATATCAGATGCACGACCTGCTTTTGAAAATTTCCACAAAGCTGCTTCTGTCTGATTCTTTGCATGTTCTATCCGCTCATGGAGAGTTTGAAACTGCACCAATGCTTGTTGGTGATCCATATCAAGAACCATACGTGGCTGGATATGCTGGAAAACAGAATCAAGGAGAATTAGATAATGATCGATCAACTGTTCAGCCGTTTGTACATCCTCCTGTTCGAACAAGGTAAGTAATTCTTGACCAGCTGCGATTAATTCTGGCAAACAGTTATTATTCATTCGGCTCGGCCCACTTTTTGTTGAGCCAAGGCCTTATCACGCTCCTCAACAGGAATGGCATCCCAACCGCTTTTAACTGTCAGCATCAGATTCATGACCTCATCGACTGCAGTAATATCCATGTCACGGCTGGCATCCATCATCCGGGCTTTCATGTAGTCATAAAGAGCAAAAAGATCTTCGGGAACCTTGCCATAAGAGAGATCAAGTGAATCTTGCAGTCCGTTGATAATGGCCATTGTTTTGGAGATAAACTGGGATTTTTGCTCAAAATCTCGACGTTCAATAGCACCACGAGCCTGCGCTAGGCGCTCTAGGCAACCTTGCATCAAAAGTTGAATCACGCGGTAAGGATCGGCAACTGCCAATTCGGATTGCAGATTCTGGGTGGTATAGGCTTTAATATTTTTACGATACATATGAGACACCACTCATCACTTCAAATTAACTATTTTTGGTATTCAGCAGATTCAAATATGAAGCCGACTTGTTCATCTTGGCCAGCATGGCATCCAGGCTTCCGTAACGGGCACGCAAGGTCTCCTGATACTTGGTCAGCTGAGTGGCAACATCAGACTCTTTGCGGCTCACTTCGCGTAGATCGGAATTCAGCGAGTCTTCCCGTTTAGCAAGTAAACCACCGGTCTTGGAGTAGGTTTCCAGCTGGTTGGCCAGCTGACCTGCGACCCCATCCTTGCCACCAAAAACCGCAACTACCTGATCGAAATTCTTGTCGATAGCCTCGTTGAACTTGGTATCGTCGATAGACAATACCCCCTTGTTATCCATCTTTATACCCATCTGGAAAATCGTTGAGTAAGTGGAGGACTTTTGCGAGGGCTCGGTGATGATGCCATTCATCATATTAACCACGGCACGCGTCGTCGCATCGCCAGCCAGAGCACCGCCATCATTCTGGCTCTTCCCTGCCACAATCGAGTTTCGCTTGCCTAGCTCATTGCTTTTCTTCACCAGCGCGTTGTAGCCGTCGACAAAGCTTTTGACCATATCCTTGATGCCAGCTTTATCGGTTGTCACGTCAACCTTGTTCGAGCTGTAGGTCTTGACCGGATTACCGCTGGCATCGGTAGAGGTTGTGCTATCCGACTCCCGTAACACAGTCAGTTTGAGTCCTACAATAGTGCCATCGAAGGTATTGGACGAACTGGTAAGAGTATTGCCATCAACAGTGATCTTGGCATCTTGAGCATCTTGGCGCTTGGTCAGCTTGGACACCAGATTATCGGTCAAGTCCGTATTGCTGCCGGTGATCTGCAGATCCTTGCCGCTGCCGCTGACCCCGGAATCGATCATCAGCTTGGATTTACCATCGGAGGTATTGACGATGTTGACGCTCAGACCGAAATTGTCAGCGTCATTGTTGATGCGTTTACGAATGGACTGTAGCGAATCCCCTGCCTTCACATCGACATCGAAGGTCTTGTCACCAGCCTTGAAGGTAAGTTTCCCATCCTGAGTGATGAGCGGAGTCGTCGATGAGTCGAAGGTACCGTCAAATTTGCTGGTCTTCGCCAATTGTTCGACGCTGATATCATATTGTCCGTTTGAAGCGCCCGCCTTACTCTCCACCTTGAGAACGGGTTTGTCTTTGTCCTGGGTAATATTGATCGATCGTTTGTTGAACGCATCATCTTTGGACATGGCCTGGAGTGTCGTAACAAAAGAGGAGATGGCCGATTTCAACTGTCCAACCCCTGAGAGAGTGATCTGGGCATTGGTCTTTTTGGTGGTGATGGGCTGCATCAGCTGCGCCTTCTTGGCATTGACGCTCGCAGCAATGACAGACTCCAAATCCAGTCCAGAGCCCGCACCAGCAGACGTAATAGTGGCCATTCTCACTCTCCTCGTAAAACTTGCGTATTAAATCTCTTTGTCAAGCAATAATCCGACTCTTGAGCCACCACCTATTACATCGCCTTCACGCAGATCCTTGATCCGTTTGCTGATTGCCAGCAGTTCTTCACTAGGG
>NZ_JRGK01000021.1 GCF_000764645.1 Aeromonas finlandensis | reverse complement strand
TCAACGTGGCCGATGGTGCCGACGTTTACGTGCGGTTTGTTACGCTCAAATTTTTCTTTAGACACGACGTAGTCCTTCTAGGTTAAACCCGCCTACCGTCGTAGGCGGGGAATCTTAAATTACTTGGATTTGCGCTCTTCGATCACGGCTTGTGCAACGTTGGTCGGTGCATCGTGATACTTGGCGAATTCCATGGCGTAGGAAGCACGACCTTGGGTAGCGGAACGCAGTGCAGTTGCATAACCGAACATTTCGGCCAGCGGCACCAGAGCACGTACGATCTTGCCGGACGGGCCATCTTCCATACCTTCGATCAGGCCACGACGACGGTTCAGGTCACCGATAACGTCGCCCATGTAATCTTCCGGAGTTTCAACTTCTACTTTCATGATCGGTTCGAGCAGAACCGGGTTGGCTTTCATGAAGCCAGCCTTAAAGGCCATGGAAGCAGCGATTTTGAACGCCAGTTCGGAAGAGTCGACATCGTGGTAAGAACCGAAGTGCAGACGCACACCCAGATCCATAACCGGGTAACCAGCCAGCGGACCAGATTTGAGCTGCTCGCGGATACCTTTATCAACACCCGGGATGAATTCACCAGGAATGACACCACCTTTGATGTCGTTGACGAATTCGTAGGCTTTGCCTTCTTCCAGCGGGTACATGTCGATCACAACGTGACCGTACTGACCACGACCACCAGACTGCTTGGCGTGCTTACCTTCGACATCCTTAACGGTTGTACGAATGGTTTCACGGTAGGCAACCTGCGGCTTACCTACGTTCGCTTCTACCTTGAACTCGCGACGCATACGGTCAACGATGATGTCCAGGTGCAGCTCACCCATACCGGCGATGATGGTTTGACCTGACTCTTCGTCAGTCCATACGCGGAAGGACGGATCTTCCTGAGCCAGACGGCCCAGTGCCAGACCCATCTTCTCTTGGTCAGCCTTGGTTTTCGGCTCAACCGCGATAGAAATTACCGGCTCCGGGAATTCCATACGCTCGAGGATGATCGGTGCATTCTGGTCACACAGGGTATCACCAGTGGTCACGTCTTTCAGACCGATAGCAGCAGCGATGTCACCAGCGCGTACTTCTTTGATCTCTTCGCGCTTGTTGGCGTGCATCTGAACGATACGGCCAAAACGCTCGCGCTTGTCCTTGACGGAGTTCAGCACGGTGTCACCGGAGTTAACAACACCGGAGTAGACGCGGAAGAAGGTCAGGTTACCAACGAACGGGTCGGTAGCGATCTTGAACGCCAGAGCAGAGAACGGCTCGTCATCAGAAGCATGACGCTCGTCTTTGGTCTCGCCGTCCATTTTCAGGCCGTCGATAGCAGCTACGTCGGTCGGAGCCGGCAGATAGTCAACAACGGCATCCAGCATTGCCTGTACGCCCTTGTTCTTGAACGCGGAGCCACAGGTTACCAGGATGATTTCGTTGTTCAGCACACGCTGACGCAGAGCTTTCTTGATCTCTTCCTCGGTCAGCTCTTCGCCGCCCAGGTATTTTTCCATCAGGTCTTCAGACGCTTCAGCAGCGGCTTCAACCAGATTCATGCGCATTTCTTGCGCCTGTTCCAGCAGCTCAGCCGGGACGTCTTCGTAATCGAAGGATACGCCCTGGTCAGCTTCGCTCCAGTTGATGGCTTTCATCTTGACCAGGTCAACAACGCCCTTGAAGTTCTCTTCAGAGCCGATGTTCAGCTGAAGGGGAACCGGAACGCCTTTCAGACGGGTCTTGATGTGCTCAACGCAGCGCAGGAAGTTGGCACCGGTACGGTCCATCTTGTTGACGAACGCGATACGGGGAACCTTGTACTTGTTAGCCTGACGCCATACGGTTTCAGACTGTGGCTGTACGCCACCTACGGCACAGTACACCATCACGGCACCGTCCAGAACACGCATTGAACGCTCTACTTCGATAGTAAAGTCAACGTGGCCCGGGGTATCGATGATGTTGATACGGTGCGGTTGGAACTGTTTACCCATACCGGACCAGAAAGCGGTGGTCGCGGCGGAGGTGATGGTGATACCACGCTCTTGTTCCTGTTCCATCCAGTCCATGGTGGCAGCGCCATCGTGAACTTCACCGATCTTGTGACTTACACCGGTATAAAACAGTACGCGCTCGGTAGTAGTAGTCTTACCGGCGTCAATGTGAGCGGAGATACCGATGTTACGATAACGCTCAATGGGGGTTGTACGAGCCATTGTCATCCTCTTACTAAGGCGCTTGTCCCTAGATAATTAAAGGTGCGCAGAGCCAAAAGACCCTGCGCAAGCGGATTACCAGCGGAAGTGAGCGAAGGCTTTGTTCGCTTCAGCCATACGGTGAACGTCTTCACGTTTCTTGACAGACGAACCCTTATTGTCAGCGGCATCCAGCAGCTCGCCAGCCAGACGCTGAGCCATTGATTTTTCACCACGTTTACGAGCGGCATCAACCAACCAGCGCATTGCCAGGGCATTACGACGTACCGGACGAACTTCTACCGGCACCTGATAGGTTGCACCACCGACGCGACGAGATTTAACCTCGACCGCCGGACGAATGTTATCCAGAGCTTCTTCGAATACGGCCAGGTGCTCTTTGCCAGATTTGGTGGCAATGATGTCCAGGGCGCCATAAACAATGGCTTCTGCAACAGATTTCTTACCGTCAACCATTACTACGTTGACAAATTTAGCCAGCAGCTCTGATCCGAACTTGGGATCTGGCAGGATTTTACGCTGACCAACAACACGACGTCTTGGCATTTCAAATTCTCCGTAACTTCAGGGATTACCCAAAACTAGAAAGCTATCTAACTAGAAACGAATTAACGTTTGGCCTTACTTAACGGAGAACCATTAAGCTTTAGGACGCTTCACGCCATACTTGGAGCGAGCCTGCTTACGGTCTTTAACACCGGCACAGTCCAACGCACCACGAACGGTGTGATAACGAACACCTGGCAAGTCTTTTACACGACCGCCACGGATCAGAACAACAGAGTGCTCTTGCAGGTTGTGACCTTCACCACCGATGTAGGAGGTGACTTCGAAGCCGTTGGTCAGACGTACACGGCATACTTTACGCAGTGCAGAGTTAGGCTTCTTCGGGGTGGTGGTATATACACGAGTGCATACGCCACGCTTCTGAGGGCACGCTTCCAGCGCCGGCACGTTGCTTTTCACAACGAGCTTGATGCGTGGCTTGCGAACCAACTGGTTAATAGTTGCCATCAAAAGGCTCCTGATAATGACTTCATAAACGTGTGGAAAATCCTCCCCGCAGATACGGGGACGCGAAATTTTATGCCCTGTTGTCTGGGGAGTCAAGATTTATACAATTCGCGTCACAAAAGGACAATTCGGATCCGTTTGATTTCACGACATCACCTTGAATTTTCTTGAAAATGTGCTTCTCAGCCACCCCAGGTGCGCGGGGAACCTTTTTGCGCAATCAGTGCCACCAGACCCGCCATATCGAGCACAATGCCCACCCGATGATGCAAACCGCGGGCTTGCAGATCTTCCTGCATCACATAAAGCGGGATACCCGACAGCCGCTCGCTCCACTGGGGAGCCGATGCCGCAATCACGGCGTCCTGCAGCAGTACCAGCTCATCCTCGGGCTGGAGGTATGAGAGCGCCTCTGCCAGGGCCTGACTCTGAAAAGGGGAGCTCAATATCAGATGCAACATGGAGACCTCAAAAGCTGATGTGAGTCGAACATTGTGCCCAGCGCCGAGCCAGTTCCTGGCGCGACACACTCTCAACGGGGATCAGCAGATCATCCACTGTCACGCCACGCTCTGCCAGCGAGTCAGCACAAACATAGACCTCTTCGATGTCGTAGAGTTCAAGCATTTTGAAGGTGGGCGCGTAGTGGCGCTGCAAGATGGCGGCCGGCTGCTGCTCCTTGAGCAGTTGCAGCACACCGTCCCCAATCAGGAAGAGGGCCAGTTCATCGGTCATGGCCGAGGTGGCCAGCAGGGCATCCAGTCCTTCCCGGCCGGAGGCATGGCCATGGGGGCCACGACTGCAGATAAAGGCGATTTTCTTGCTCATGACTACTCCCTAGAACTGAACCAACCGATCGGCGGTGAGCGCCGCCTCAGCCAACTGGCCCAGACCGCTCAGGCAAAATGGCGCTTGCAGATTGAAGTGTGCCTGCCCTGCCCCCTTGGCCTCCTGCTCATCGAGCACACCGCGCCGCATGGCGGCGGCGACACAGACGTCGATACGGATCCCCTGCTCTTCTGCCAGCTCTCGCCACAGACGCACCAGGTCGGTCTCATCGGATGCAGGCAGATGCAGACCGTTGCTGTTGCAGACCCCATCCTGATAGAAGAACAGGTGGGACAAGGTATGCCCCTGTGCCAACAGCGTGCGGGCAAAACGATAGGCGGTGCTGGCCGACTGGGTGCCGTAGGCAGGCCCCGTGACTAGGATGGCAAAACTCAGACTCATAGCAGGACTCCTGTGCTGACCCGGTCCATTTTACGCCAAAAACAAAAAAGCCCCTGCCAGGAGGGGCTTGATACGATGTGTTACTCAGAGGTGGGCAATCGCCTCGACCTCGACCAGCACATCTTTCGGCAGACGAGCCACTTCCACGCAGGAGCGGGCGGGCGCCGCATCGCCAAAGTAGCGGGCATAGACCTGGTTGAAGGCAACGAAGTTATTCATGTCGCTCAGGAAGCAGGTGGTTTTTACCACTTTGCTGGCATCGGCACCGGCAGCGCTCAAAACGGCAACCAGATTCTTCATCACCCGCTCGGCCTGTTCTTCGATGCCGCCAGCCACGATTTCCATGGTGGCAGGATCGAGTGGGATCTGCCCGGAGGTGAAGATCATCTCGCCAACCTTGGTGGCCTGAACATACGGACCAATTGCGGCAGGCGCCTTGTCGGTTGCAATAACTTCTTTAGCCATTCATCTAACCCCTTCTGGAATAATTTACTCGTTCTCGTCCTCACCCTGCTTGCGCTGTCGGATGTAGAGATAAACGGTATGTTTCGAAATATTGAGTTTGTCCGCCACCAGGTTGATGGAGTCCTTGATGTCAAAGATCCCCTTCTCGAACAACTGGGTCACGATGAAACGGTTCTTGGCATTATTGGCCACAGTGGGATCGCGATTGATCTCGTCGATGGTGTTATCCACCGTCTGGGCAACCAGCTCTTCGACACTGTTGGCGAAGGTCTCTGGTGACTGGCGGGCTGCCTGCTGCGGCGTCGGGAAAAATTCGGCCACGAATTCGTGGAAAGGCGCATTGATGTGCAAGTTGATGCAGATAAGACCCACCACTTGGCGCTCGCTGTTGCGAATGGCGATGGTGCTCGACTTCATCAGGGCCCCGGTGCGACTGCGGGCAAAATAGCTCTGGGTGTAATCCTGGCCGGTGCTCTCGATATCCTTGAGCATTCGCAATGCCAGATCGGTGATGGGCGCCCCGAGGGTGCGTCCGGTATTGAATCCGTTGGCAATCTTGATCACCGACTCGTGCAGATTTTCCAGGGAGTGAAGAACCACTTCACAATGCTTGCCGAACAATTCGGCCAAGCCATCGATGAGCCCATCGTATGAGTGCAACAATTCCCTGTCTTCATCTGTAAAAGTGCGGCTGATCAGCTGTTCTTCGGGAAGCATCGCTTCCTCGATACCGACAGTCATGTTCTACCCCTGTAATAACTATTCAACTTTCCCGAGTTTTAAATTGCAGGGGAGTAAAGTCAACTTTTTTTGATTTTTTACTCTACAACTTTGCTCTGGATCATCCTGCAACACCGCGCTGCATCGGCTTTTGCCGAGGAATTGGCCAACAAAAAGGGCTCCTTGAAGGAGCCCTTTTTAATCACGGATGACGAGTTACTCTTCGTCGAAGCTACCGGCTGCGTTCAGCAGATCCGCCAGGTTCTGTTGAGCTTCATCAGCGGTCACCTGCGGGGTACCAACAGCACGAGCTGCGGCGGCACGCTGGTTGATCCGGCTATGGTGGTAGGCGAAGCCAGTACCAGCCGGGATCAGACGACCCACGATGACGTTCTCTTTCAGACCACGCAGTTCATCACGCTTGCCACCAACGGCGGCTTCGGTCAGAACGCGAGTGGTTTCCTGGAAGGAAGCCGCAGAGATGAAGGACTCGGTGCTCAGAGATGCCTTGGTAATACCCATCAGTACATGACGGAAGGTCGCAGGGGTCTTGCCCTCGGCAACCAGCTTACGGTTGGCAATCTTCACGCGAGCAACTTCAACCTGTTCGCCTTCGATCAGATCGGTATCGCCAGCAGTCAGGATCTCGCACTTGCGCAACATCTGACGAACGATGACTTCGATGTGCTTGTCGTTGATCTTAACGCCTTGCAGACGGTAAACGTCCTGCACTTCGTTGGCGATGTAGTTGGCGACCGGGCTGATACCGCGCAGACGCAGGATGTCGTGAGCAGACTCAGGACCGTCCGCCAGCACTTCACCCTTCTCAACTTTTTCACCTTCGAACACGTTCAGGTTACGCCACTTCGGAATCATCTCTTCGTAGACGTTGCCACCATCGGTCGGGGTGATGACCAGACGGCGTTTGCCCTTGGTCTCTTTCCCGAAGGAGATGGTACCGGAGATCTCGGCCAGAATTGCCGGTTCCTTCGGTTGACGTGCTTCGAACAGATCCGCAACGCGCGGCAGACCACCGGTGATGTCCTTGGTACCGCCGGATTCTTGCGGGATACGCGCTACCGCGTCACCCACACCCACGTTGGCACCATCTTCCAGGTTCACGATCGCCTTGCCCGGCAGGAAGTACTGGGCGGCTACATCGGTACCCGGGATCATCACGTCTTTGCCGTTCAGGTCGACCAGTTTAACGGTCGGACGCATCTCTTTACCGGCACTCGGACGCTCGTTGACATCCAGTACGACGATAGAAGAGAGACCGGTCAGCTCGTCGGTCTGACGAGTGATGGTCACGCCATCGATCATGTGTTCGAACTGCAGGCGACCTGCCACTTCGGTGATGATCGGGTGGGTGTGCGGATCCCAGTTGGCAACGGTCTCGCCAGCGTTCACAGCCTGGCTGTCCTTCACTTCCAGCACGGAACCGTAAGGCAGCTTGTGGCTTTCCTTGGTACGGCCCATGTCATCCATGATGGTCAGTTCGGTAGAACGGGAGGTGATAACCAGTTTGTCATCGCTGTTGTGAACGAACTTGGCGTTCTGCAGCTTGATGGTACCGGTGTTCTTGACCTGGATGCTGCTTTCAGCAGCGGCACGAGATGCAGCACCACCGATGTGGAAAGTACGCATCGTCAGCTGGGTACCCGGTTCACCGATGGACTGGGCGGCGATAACACCGACAGCCTCACCTTTGTTAACCAGGTGACCACGGGCCAGATCACGGCCGTAGCAGTGAGCACAGTTACCGAAGTCGGTTTCACAGGTGATGGCAGAACGTACCTTCACGCGGTCAACAGAGTTGCGCTCCAGCAGGTCACACAGCTGCTCGTCGAGCAGGGTGTTACGTGCTACCAGCACTTCATCTTCAGTACCCGGCTTGATCACGTCATCAGCAACGACACGACCCAGCACGCGCTCACGCAGCGGCTCAACGACGTCGCCACCTTCGATCAGCGGAGTCATCCACAGACCTTCGGTAGTGCCGCAATCGTCCTCGGTGATCACCATGTCTTGTGCCACGTCTACCAGACGACGAGTCAGGTAACCGGAGTTCGCAGTCTTCAGTGCGGTATCCGCCAGACCCTTACGAGCACCGTGAGTGGAGATAAAGTACTGCAATACGTTCAGACCTTCGCGGAAGTTCGCGACGATCGGGGTCTCGATGATGGAGCCATCCGGCTTGGCCATCAGGCCACGCATACCGGCCAGCTGACGGATCTGGGCGGCGGAACCACGCGCACCAGAGTCGGCCATCATAAAGATGCTGTTGAACGATGCTTGCTCTTCTTCTTCACCCAGCGAGTTCACGTCACGCTCTTTGGACAAGTTCTCCATCATGGCCTTGGAGACGCGCTCGTTGGCGCTGGCCCAGATATCGATAACCTTGTTGTAGCGTTCGCCCGCGGTCACCAGACCTGACAGGAACTGATCCTGGATCTCGGCAACTTCGGCTTCGGCTGCCGCAATGATGTCTTTCTTGGCATCCGGGATGACCATGTCATCGATACCAACGGAAGCACCGGACAGGGCCGCATAGTGGAAACCGGTATACATCAGCTGGTCAGCGAAGATAACGGTGTCCTTCAGCCCCTGCTTGCGATAGCAGGTGTTCAGCAGACGGGAGATGAGCTTTTTGCCCAGCGCCTTGTTGGATACGGATTTGATCCAGTTCTGCGGATTGGCATCCAGGTCAGCCTGCTCTGCAGCAGTCAGCACCTTCGGTTCGTCGATCAGGGCGTATTCCATGCCTTTCGGCAGGATCAGGCTCAGGATCGCACGACCAACGGTGGTGTTCTTCATCTCGGTGCGCTCAACCAGTGAATCATCTTCCTGACGGAGATATTCGGTGATACGCACTTTGACGCGAGCATGCAGATCGGCCAAACCGGCGCGATAAACTTTCTCGGCTTCTTTCGGGCCGGCCAGCACCATACCTTCGCCTTTGGCGTTGATACGGGCACGGGTCATGTAGTAAAGACCCAAGACCACGTCCTGAGAAGGAACGATGATCGGCTCACCGGAGGCAGGCGACAGGATGTTGTTGGTAGACATCATCAGCGCACGCGCTTCCAGCTGGGCTTCCAGGGTCAGCGGTACGTGGACCGCCATCTGGTCACCATCGAAGTCCGCGTTATACGCAGCACAAACCAGCGGGTGCAGCTGGATTGCCTTGCCTTCGACCAGAGTCGGTTCGAATGCCTGGATACCCAGACGGTGCAGGGTCGGTGCACGGTTCAGCAGCACCGGGTGCTCGCGGATCACTTCGTCCAGGATATCCCAAACGACAGCTTCCTCGCGCTCCACCATCTTCTTGGCGGCCTTGATAGTGGTCGCCAGACCGCGGGTTTCCAGCTTGCCATAGATGAACGGCTTGAACAGTTCCAGCGCCATCTTCTTCGGCAGACCGCACTGATGCAGGCGCAGGGTCGGGCCTACGGTGATAACGGAACGACCAGAGTAGTCGACACGTTTACCCAGCAGGTTTTGACGGAAACGACCTTGCTTACCCTTGATCATGTCGGCCAGGGATTTCAGCGGGCGCTTGTTGGAACCGGTGATGGCACGACCACGACGGCCGTTATCCAGCAGCGCATCGACGGACTCTTGCAGCATACGCTTTTCGTTGCGCACGATGATGTCCGGAGCAGCCAGATCCAGCAGACGCTTCAAGCGGTTGTTACGGTTGATCACGCGACGGTACAGATCGTTCAGATCGGAAGTCGCGAAACGGCCGCCGTCCAGCGGTACCAGCGGACGCAGGTCCGGCGGCAGCACAGGCAGCACTGTCATGATCATCCACTCCGGCTTGTTGCCGGACTGCAGGAAAGCTTCCATCAGCTTCAGACGCTTGGTGGTCTTCTTGCGCTTGGTCTCGGAGTTGGTTTGATCCAGCTCCTCGCGCATGGTTTTGACTTCACCTTCCAGATCGATGGCGCGCAGCAATGCCAGGATTGCTTCGGCACCCATCTTGGCGTCGAATTCGTCGCCCCACTCTTCCAGCGCATCCAGGTACTGCTCTTCAGAGAGCATCTGGCTGCGTTCGAGGTTGGTCATGCCCGGCTCGATTACTACGAAAGATTCGAAGTAAAGCACGCGCTCGATGTCGCGCAGGGTCATGTCCAGCAGCAGACCGATACGGGACGGCAGGGACTTCAGGAACCAGATGTGGGCAGTCGGGCTGGCCAGCTCGATGTGGCCCATACGCTCACGACGGACCTTGGTCTGGGTCACTTCAACGCCGCACTTCTCACAGATCACACCACGGTGTTTCAGGCGCTTGTACTTGCCGCACAGACACTCGTAGTCCTTCACCGGTCCGAAGATACGGGCGCAGAACAGACCATCACGCTCCGGCTTGAAAGTCCGGTAGTTGATGGTCTCAGGCTTTTTGACCTCACCGAATGACCAGGAGCGGATCATGTCAGGAGAGGCCAGACCGATCTTGATACTGTCAAACTCTTCGGTCTTGGTCTGAGCCTTCAAAAACTTGAGTAAGTCTTTCACGTGTTTCCCCTGTCAGGAGTCTAACCTCGGCGCCCCGGCTGCCAAAACAGCGGGGCGCCCACGTCAATTCTCGAACAATAAGAGCGAGCTCTTACTCTTCGTCCAGCTCGATGTTGATACCCAGAGAGCGGATTTCCTTCAGCAATACGTTGAAGGATTCGGGCATGCCCGGCTCCATACGGTGGTCGCCATCCACGATGTTCTTATACATCTTGGTACGGCCATTCACATCGTCAGACTTGACGGTCAGCATTTCCTGCAGGGTATATGCCGCACCGTAAGCCTCCAGGGCCCACACTTCCATCTCACCGAAACGCTGACCACCGAACTGAGCCTTACCACCCAGCGGCTGCTGGGTAACCAGGCTGTAAGAACCGGTAGAACGCGCGTGCATCTTGTCGTCGACCAAGTGGTTCAGCTTGAGCATGTACATGTAACCAACGGTTACTTTACGCTCGAAGCGGTTACCAGTACGGCCATCGAACAGATCAATCTGACCGGATTCCGGCAGATCGGCCAGCTTCAGCAGGGCTTTGATTTCGCGCTCTTTGGCACCATCAAACACTGGAGTAGCAACCGGCAGACCCTTACGCAGGTTACCCACCAGGGTACGTACGTCGTCGTCAGACAGTTCGGCGATGTTCACTTGCTGGGTGTCCTTCTCGCCCAGGTCATAGACCTGCTGCAGGAAGTTACGCATCTCGTGCAGCTCGCGCTGCTCTTTGACCATGCGATCGATCTTCTCGCCGATACCCTTGGCCGCAAGGCCCAGGTGCACTTCGAGGATCTGACCGATGTTCATACGGGATGGTACGCCCAACGGGTTCAGTACGATGTCGACCGGACGGCCGAACTCGTCATGAGGCATATCCTCGACCGGACAGATCTTGGAGATAACACCCTTGTTACCGTGACGGCCCGCCATCTTGTCACCCGGCTGGATGCGACGCTTGACTGCCAGATAAACCTTGACGATTTTCAGTACGCCCGGCGCCAGATCATCACCCTGGATAATCTTGCGACGCTTGTTCTCGAACTTCTTGTCGAACTCGGCTTTCAGCTCAATGTGCTGTTCAGCGATCTGTTCCAGTTCGGTCTGCTTGCCTTCGTCTTCGATGGCCAGTTCAAACCACTTGGAGCGATCGAGCTTGTTCAGACGATCTTCGCTGTAACCGGCGGCCAGCAGCAGGTTGCGGGAGCGGCCGAAAATGCCGTCTTCCAGGATCTTGAACTCTTCGGTCAAGTCCTTCTTCGCTTCCTTCAGCTGCATCTCTTCGATTTCTTTGGCACGCTTGTCTTTTTCCACGCCATCGCGGGTAAAGACTTGCACGTCAACCACGGTACCGTACACACCGTTCGGTACACGCAGGGAGGAGTCCTTCACATCGGAGGCCTTCTCACCGAAGATGGCGCGCAGCAGCTTCTCTTCCGGCGTCAGCTGGGTTTCACCTTTCGGTGTTACCTTACCGACCAGAATGTCGCCGCCCTTCACTTCGGCACCCACGTAGACGATACCGGACTCGTCCAGTTTGGACAGAGCGGCTTCACCCACGTTCGGGATGTCAGCAGTGATCTCTTCCGGACCCAGCTTGGTGTCACGGGAGATACAGGCCAGTTCCTGGATATGGATGGTGGTCAGGCGATCTTCCTGAACAACACGCTCGTTCACCAGGATCGAGTCTTCAAAGTTGTAACCGTTCCACGGCATGAACGCGACACGCATGTTCTGACCCAGCGCCAGTTCACCCAGATCGGTGGACGGGCCGTCAGCCAGTACGTCGCCAGCCATGACCGGCTCACCCAACATCACGCAAGGACGCTGGTTGATACAAGTGTTCTGGTTGGAACGGGTGTATTTGGTCAGGTTGTAGATGTCGATACCGGCTTCGCCTGGCATCAGCTCATCTTCATTGACCTTCAGGACGATACGGGAGGCATCGACATAGTCGATTACGCCGCCACGCTTGGCTACTACGGTTACACCGGAGTCAACGGCCACAGCGCGTTCCATACCGGTACCTACCAGCGGCTTGTCAGCACGCAGAGTCGGTACAGCCTGACGTTGCATGTTTGAACCCATCAATGCGCGGTTCGCGTCATCGTGTTCCAGGAACGGGATCAGAGCAGCTGCCACAGATACGATCTGCTGCGGGCTCACGTCCATATACTGGATCTGGTCGGCGTTCATAAAGGTGGATTCACCTTTGTGACGGCACGGGATCAATTCATCTTTCAGACGGCCATCTTCGGTGGTCGCGGCGTTAGCCTGTGCGATCACGTACTTGCCTTCTTCAATAGCAGACAGATAGTCCACTTCGTCGGTGATCACACCGTCAATGACCTTGCGGTACGGCGTCTCGAGGAAACCATACTCGTTGGTACGAGAGTACACGGACAGAGAGTTGATCAGACCGATGTTCGGACCTTCAGGAGTCTCGATAGGGCACAGACGACCGTAGTGAGTCGGGTGCACGTCTCGGACTTCAAAGCCGGCACGCTCACGAGTCAAACCGCCCGGGCCCAGCGCGGAGATACGGCGCTTGTGGGTCACTTCGGAGAGCGGGTTGTTCTGGTCCATAAACTGAGACAGCTGGCTGGAACCAAAGAACTCTTTGACTGCGGCGGAGATCGGCTTGGCGTTGATCAGATCCTGCGGCATCAGGGTGTCCAGGTCGCCCAAGGAGAGACGCTCCTTGACCGCACGCTCGACACGCACCAGACCGACGCGGAACTGGTTCTCGGCCATTTCACCGACAGAACGGATACGACGGTTACCCAAGTGGTCGATATCGTCCACTTCGTCGTTGCCGTTACGGATGTCGATCAGGCGCTTCATGACTTCAACGATGTCGTCTTTGGTCAGTACGCCAACGCCGGTCTCGTCTTCACGACCCAGACGGCGGTTGAACTTCATCCGACCTACGGTAGACAGGTCGTAACGCTCGGCGGAGAAGAACAGGTTTTCGAACAGCTGTTCTGCAGCTTCGCGAGTAGGTGGCTCGCCCGGACGCATCATGCGATAGATCTCGACCAGCGCTTCCAAACGGTTGGAGCTAGAGTCGACACGCAGGGTCTCGGACATGTAGGCACCGTGATCCAGTTCGTTGGTGAACAGAACCTCGAAGTGCTTGAAGCCGGCTTGGGACAGGTTGGCGATCGCTTCCAGGCTCAGTGCCTGGTTGGCGGTCACGACCATCTCGCCAGTTTGCGGATGTGCGTAGTCCTTGGCAGCAACTTTGCCAACAACATACTCAACCGGTACCTCAATCTGGGTAACGGCGTCTTTTTCCAACTGACGGATGTGACGCGCAGTCACACGACGACCGGTCTCAACCACCACGGCGCCATTGGCCACGATGTCAAAGGTCGCAGTTTCACCACGCAGACGCTCCGGCACCAGATCCATCATCAACTTGCCATCTTTTACTTCAAAACCGATGGTCTCGAAGAAGGTAGCCAGGATTTGTTCGGAACTGAAGTCCAGGGCGCGCAGAATAATGGATGCTGGCAGTTTGCGACGACGGTCGATACGGACAAACAGGTTGTCTTTCGCATCGAACTCGAAGTCCAGCCAGGAACCACGGTAGGGGATAACGCGGGCGTTATACAGTACCTTACCGGATGAATGAGTTTTGCCTTTATCGTGGTCGAAGAAGACGCCCGGGCTGCGGTGCAGCTGGGAGACGATAACCCGCTCGGTACCATTGATAACAAAGGTGCCGTTCTCGGTCATGAGCGGAATTTCGCCCATGTATACTTCTTGTTCCTTGATGTCTTTGACGGTGCCGGCAGCTGCTTCACGATCGTACAGAACCATACGAAGCTTGACACGCAGCGGCGCGGAGTAGGTCACTCCACGGATCTGGCATTCTTTTACGTCAAATACCGGCTCACCCAGGCGATAGCTGACATACTGAAGCTCAGCACTACCGGAGTAACTGGTGATCGGGAAAACGCTACGGAAAGCGGCCTCTAGGCCATATTCACCTTCCGGGTCAGCCTCGATGAACTGCTTGAAGGAGTCCAGCTGAATGGACAACAGATAAGGCGTGTCCAGTACCTGGTCTCGCTTACCGAAGTCCTTACGAATGCGTTTTTTTTCGGTATAAGAGTAAACCATAGGGTTCCTCAGCTCGCTGATAAGTGACCCACTCTGTCCCGCGGGACAGCTCTGTCTCAACACCGTTTTGTGTTGGCCCGGACGAATGGAAACAGTCCGGATTGCTGGTGCACCGAGAGTCGTAAACGGTGTGAAATGCTCTCAGTCTACAGCGCAAAAAGGCTGGTGAACAAATATTCACCAGCCCTAGCCTGTTTTATCAGGCTAATCTACATAAATGCAGATTATTTGATCTCAACAGAAGCACCAGCTTCTTCAAGCTGCTTCTTCAGAGCTTCAGCTTCGTCCTTGGACACGCCTTCTTTCAGGTTAGCCGGGGCAGCTTCTACCAGATCTTTGGCTTCTTTCAGGCCCAGACCGGTAGCGCCACGAACGGCTTTGATGACGGCAACTTTGTTGGCGCCAGCAGCGGTCAGAACTACGTCGAACTCGGTTTTCTCTTCTACTGCTTCAGCAGCCGGACCGGCAGCAACAGCAACAGCGGCAGAAACACCGAACTTCTCTTCCATAGCTTCGATCAGCTCAACAACTTCCATTACAGACATGGAAGCAACGGCTTCGATGATTTGGTCTTTAGTGATAGACATGACAAAAATTCCTGATGTTGAATAAACTCAAACAGCCTAAATAGGCGAGAATCAAGCAGCAGCTTGCTTCTGATCACGCACAGCAGCGATGGTACGAACCAGCTTGCCAGCAGAGGCTTCTTTCATAGTCGCCATCAACTTCGCAATCGCTTCGTCGTAGGTCGGCAGCGTGGCCAGACGATCAATTTGTGCTGCGGCGATAAACTCACCGTTAAAAGCGCCAGCCTTGATTTCGAACTTTTGGTTCGCTTTGGCAAACTCTTTGAACAGACGAGCAGCAGCGCCCGGGTGTTCGTTAGAGAAAGCAATCAAGGTAGGACCGGTAAATGCGTTGTTCAGGCACTCGAATTCGGTACCTTCAACTGCACGACGCAGCAGGGTGTTACGCACAACGCGCATGTACACACCAGCTTCGCGAGCGGTTTTACGCAGGACGGTCATCTTATCTACAGTCACACCGCGAGAATCGGCTACAACTGCAGACAGAGCGCCTTTGGCAGCTTCGTTGACTTCAGCAACAATTGCCTTTTTGTCTTCGAGTCCCAATGCCATTGGCTTAACTCCTGGATTGAATCCGGGTCTATTGACCCAGTACAGACACATCCCCCCTACCTTTACAACAGAGGGGAACGATGCGGTAGCAGGATTCCAGAAGAGAAAGAAACTTTCTCGCTGGGTTTCCGGCACCGTCTACGCAGGAAACATTAAGGCTTTGCAGCCACCTGCGGTCTTGGACGGAGGTCGAAACCCCCAACCAATCAAGGCGCAAAATTATAGATTAAATTTTGCGCCTTGTAAAACCCATCAATTAGGCCTGAGCTTCCAGAGAAGCTTGGTCTACAGCAACACCGGCACCCATAGTGGTGGAGATGCTGACTTTCTTGATGAATACGCCTTTGGCGGAAGAGGGTTTGCCTTTTTTCAGGGCAACCAGCAGAGCTTCCAAGTTTTCTTTCAGCTGAACTTCGTCGAAAGAAACCTTACCCAGAGTGGTATGGATGATACCATTCTTGTCGTTACGGTAACGAACCTGACCAGCTTTAGCGTTCTTGACCGCTTCAGCAACGTTAGGAGTTACAGTACCAACTTTCGGGTTCGGCATCAGGCCGCGCGGGCCCAGGATTTGACCCAGTTGACCAACAACGCGCATGGCATCCGGGGATGCGATCACGACGTCGAAGTTCATCTCGCCTTTCTTAACCAGATCGGCCAGGTCATCCATACCTACCAGGTCAGCACCGGCAGCTTTAGCTGCTTCGGCGTTGGCACCTTGAGTAAATACGGCAACGCGTACATCACGACCGGTACCGTGCGGCAGTACAGTAGCACCACGTACGTTTTGGTCAGATTTACGAGCGTCGATACCCAGGTTGACAGCAACGTCAACGCTTTCAACGAACTTGGCAGTAGCCAGTTCTTTCAGCAGGGCAATGGCTTCGTTGATGGAGTACTCTTTGGTACCGTCAACTTTTTCGCGAATAACGCGCATACGCTTGGAAAGTTTAGCCATTGTCTTAATCCTCCACTACCAGACCCATGGAACGAGCGGAGCCTGCGATGCAACGTACTTTTGCATCCAGATCGGCACCGGTCATATCCGGTTCTTTGGTCTTGGCGATTTCTTGCAGCTGGGCTACGGTCACCTTACCAACCTTGTCTTTGTTCGGCTTGGCAGAACCAGACTTGATACCAGCAGCTTTCTTCAGCAGGAAGGAAGCAGGCGGAGTCTTGGTTTCGAAGGTGAAGGAACGGTCGCTGTAAACGGTGATCACGACCGGAGTCGGTGAACCTTTTTCCAGCTTCTCTGTACGAGCGTTGAACGCCTTACAGAATTCCATGATGTTAACACCGTGTTGACCCAGTGCAGGACCAACGGGAGGAGACGGGTTGGCTGCACCAGCAGCAACCTGCAGCTTGATATAAGCTGTGACTTTCTTAGCCATTAGGAAAATACCTCAAAAATGGGTTCTAGCGCCTCGGAGACTTGCTCCTGCAAACGGCTCCCCAACTAATAAAGGGGCAGCGAATTATAGAGATATTCGCTGCCCCTGACAACCGTTAAACGTACAGAATTCAATCAGCCCTTTTCGACCTGACCAAAATCCAGTTCAACAGGAGTAGAACGACCGAAGATCAGTACAGAGACCTTCACGCGGCTCTTCTCATAATCGACCTCTTCAACGGTACCGTTGAAGTCGGCAAACGGACCATCGGCAACCCGCACCATTTCACCCGGTTCAAACAGGGTTTTCGGACGCGGCTTGTCGTGGGCATCCTGCAGACGGTTCAGGATAGCATCGGCCTCTTTGTCGGAGATCGGTGCCGGGCGGTCGGAAGTGCCGCCGATGAAGCCCATCACACGCGGTACGTTACGCACCAGGTGCCATGTGGTTTCATCCATGATCATCTGGACCAGGACATAACCCGGGAAAAACTTGCGCTCACTCTTGCGCTTCTGGCCAGCACGCATCTCGACCACTTCTTCAGTCGGGACCAGTACTTCACCGAACATGTCTTCCATGCCATGCATCTTGATATGCTCGCGCAGGGACTTGGCTACACGGCCTTCATAGCCGGAAAAAGCCTGCACGACATACCATCTCATACGTTGTTCACGTTGTTCAGTCATGGCTTATCCTTACACACCGGTAATCAGGTTGACCAACCAGACCAAGGCACCGTCCAGAACGAACAGCAGCAGCCCCATCACGGCGGTCACCGCCAGCACAATCAGGGTTGTCTGAATGGCTTCCTGACGGGTCGGCCATACGACCTTGCGGACTTCCAGGCGAGACTCACGGGCGAATGCCAGTGTTGCCTTTCCCTTGGTGGTTTGCAGGGCTACTGCACCAGCAGCAGCAATGACAACGACCACACCCAGGGCGCGGACGGCAGCGACAACATCGTTGAGCAGGTAATTACCCACTACAGCGGCCGCCAGGATAATGAAAACCAGGCCCCAAAGCAGGGTATCCTTGCTTCCGCCCTGGCTCTCAGAACTAACACTCATACAACCCACCTGTATCTGACGTAACCAAAGACACAAAAGCCCCGTACGAGACGAGGTATATGGCAGGGGCGGCAGGACTCGAACCCGCAACCATCGGTTTTGGAGACCGCTGTTCTACCAATTCGAACTACGCCCCTACACAAGAAAGCCCCTATTATAGGGGCTTTGCTTTATTTATGTAAGCCAAAGATTAAGCGATTACGCTGGCTACAACACCAGCACCTACGGTACGGCCACCTTCACGGATAGCGAAACGCAGGCCGTCGTCCATCGCGATCGGCGCAATCAGGGTAACAACCATTTTGATGTTGTCGCCCGGCATTACCATCTCTACGCCTTCCGGCAGTTCGATGGTACCGGTCACGTCGGTTGTACGGAAGTAGAACTGCGGACGGTAGCCTTTGAAGAACGGGGTATGACGACCACCTTCTTCTTTGGACAGTACGTACACTTCAGATTCAAACTTGGTGTGCGGCTTGATAGAACCCGGCTTGGCCAGCACCTGACCACGCTCTACGTCTTCACGCTTAACACCACGCAGCAGCGCGCCGATGTTCTCGCCTGCACGACCTTCGTCCAGCAGCTTACGGAACATTTCAACACCGGTACAGGTGGTAGAAACGGTATCTTTGATACCAACGATTTCTACGGTCTCACCTACTTTAACGATACCGCGCTCTACACGACCGGTAACTACGGTACCACGGCCAGCGATAGAGAATACGTCTTCGATAGGCATCAGGAACGGCAGGTCAATTGCGCGCTCCGGCTCCGGGATATAGGTATCCAGGTGGCCAGCCAGCTCGATGATCTTCTCTTCCCATGCAGCGTCGCCTTCCAGCGCTTTCAGCGCGGAACCACGAACTACCGGCAGGTCATCACCCGGGAAGTCATACTCGGTCAGCAGTTCACGAACTTCCATCTCTACCAGTTCGAGCAGCTCTTCGTCATCAACCATGTCACACTTGTTCATGAACACGATCATGTACGGGATACCAACCTGACGACCCAGCAGGATGTGCTCACGAGTCTGCGGCATCGGGCCGTCAGTCGCTGCTACTACCAGGATCGCGCCGTCCATCTGGGCAGCACCGGTGATCATGTTTTTAACGTAGTCGGCGTGACCCGGGCAATCTACGTGTGCGTAGTGACGGGTAGCGGTGTCGTATTCTACGTGGGAGGTGTTGATGGTGATACCACGCTCACGCTCTTCCGGTGCCTTGTCGATCTGGTCGAAGGCGAAAGCTTTACCACCGAAGTGCTTGGCCAGCACGTTGGTGATAGCTGCAGTCAGGGTGGTTTTACCGTGGTCAACGTGGCCGATGGTACCCACGTTAACGTGCGGTTTATTACGCTCAAATTTTTCTTTAGACATGATCGTCCCTCTAAACTAACGCTGAGTACGCGGTGGCAAGCTAACCACAGAACAGTTTATATGATGGATTTGAATCTGGTGGGGAAGAGAGGCTGGTGCTGACAGGCAGATTCGACTGCCGACCTCACCCGAGGGTGTAGCTCTTGGTATCGCTTGAGCCATATCAGCATCTTGGAGCGGGCAGCGGGAATCGAACCCGCATCATCAGCTTGGAAGGCTGAGGTAATAGCCATTATACGATGCCCGCATTTCTCTAACCCAAAGAACTCAAACCGCAGAGAAATATGGTGGAGGGAGAAGGATTCGAACCTTCGAAGGCAGAGCCGTCAGATTTACAGTCTGATCCCTTTGGCCGCTCGGGAACCCCTCCAGATGCCAGATTGTCACAACGGTAATTCTGCTTGCACCCGTTGTTTTTATCGCTTTTGCTCGGCAAAAAGACGACAGACATCCAAGCGTCGCGCATTTTATTGTAAGGATTTGGGGGATGCAACCATTGAACCAGGCAAAATGCGCTTTATTGCAGGGAAGTTTGCAAAAAAGGAGGGGCAAACCAGCCAATCCTGCTGCGTCCCTTGTCGCTCCCCCACCCTTGGTGTATGGTCGCCGTGCCCAAGAAACAGTGATGACACCATGACGACAGAGCATAACCCCTATCTGCAATTCACCCGCGAACAATGGGCGTTATTGCGCGATTCGGTCCCCCTGACCCTGACCGAACACGATCTGCAGACCCTGCGCGGAATTAACGAGAAGGTGTCATTGCGGGAAGTGGAAGAGATCTACCTGCCCCTCTCCCGCCTGCTCAATCTCTATGTCAAAGCCAAGCAGCGCCGCAGCCGGGTACTGGAGCAGTTCCTCGGCCAGTCCCGTGGCAAGGGTACCTATATTATCAGCATCGCTGGCAGCGTGGCGGGGGGCAAAAGCACCACGGCCCGCATTCTGCAGGCCCTGCTGGAGCGCTGGCCGGAACATCCGCGGGTGGAACTGGTCACCACCGACGGCTTCCTCTATCCCAACAAGGTATTGGAAGAGCGCGGCCTGATGCGGCGCAAGGGTTTCCCGGAATCCTACGACATCCGCCATCTGGTGGAGTTTGTCGCCAATATCCGTGCCGGTCACGAGAAGGTCGAAGCACCGGTTTACTCCCACCTTATCTACGACATCATTCCCGATGAGAAGAAGGTGGTGGAGCAGCCGGACATCCTGATCCTCGAAGGACTCAATGTGCTGCAGAGCGGCATGGACTACCCCCAGGATCCCCATCGGGTCTTCGTCTCGGACTTCGTCGACTTCTCCATCTATGTGGACGCCGATGCCGAACTGCTGCGCACCTGGTATATCGAGCGGTTCCTGAAATTCAGAAGCGGTGCCTTCTCGGATCCCGACTCCTATTTCCACCACTACGCCAAATTGGCGGAGAGTGAGGCGACCAAGGTCGCCAGCAACATCTGGAAAGATATCAACTATCTGAATTTGCAGGAGAACATCCTGCCGACTCGTGAGCGAGCCAACCTGATCATGACCAAGGGCCATGAGCACGCCATCGAGCAGATCAAGCTGCGCAAATAATGGCTGTGTTGGCCGGATAACGCAGAGGGGGCCCGCAGGCCCCCTCTTCTGTTTGGCATCATGAGCAGCCTTGCTGGCCCTCAGTCGCCCCGGCGCAGGGAGAGCTCGCCCCCCAGATAGAATTTGATCCCTTCCCCTGTCTCCAGTCGCAGGGCACCGCGATCGTCGATACCACGGGCGATGCCGCGGATCTCCTGATCCCCCATCAACAAACGCACCGGGCGACCGGCAAAGTGATCGAGCCGGTTCCACTCATCGACAAAGCTTGCCAGCCCCTGCTGCTCAAAGGTGTGCAACGCCTGCTGCAGATGGACGATCATCCGGGCCGCCAGCTGATTGCGATCCACCAGTTCCGGATTGATGTGGCGCAGCTCGGCCCAAGCCTGATCGATCTTCTCCCCCTCCCGGGCAGGCATCGCCAGATTAAGACCGATGCCGATCACCAGATGACAGCTGGCACCGGCGCTACCGCTCATCTCCACCAGTATTCCCGCCAACTTGCGGCCCTGATAGTAGAGGTCGTTCGGCCACTTGAGCTCAACGCCCTGATAGCCAAGGGATTCCAACGCTTCGACTACGGCCACACCGACCGCCAGACTCAACCCCATGGCCGCCGCCATCCCCTGCTCCAGCCGCCAGTACATGCTGAGGATCAGCTGGCAACCGAATGGCGAGACCCAGGGCTTGCCGCGACGACCGCGCCCGGCGGTCTGGCACTCGGCCAGGCAGCTCTCGCCGGAGCGCAGCTCATTGACCCGATCCAGCAAAAACTGGTTGGTCGAAGCGATGACGGGAAAGCTGTGCACCGGCGCCATCGGCGCCAGCGCCTGCAACTGCTCTTTATCGTAGAGCGCCATCGGCACCGCCAGCCGGTAGCCCTTGCCGGTCAGACTGAAGAGATCCAGCCCCAGCTCCTTGAGCGCAGCCATGTGCTTGCTCACCGCCGCCCGGCTGATGCCAAGCTGCTCACCCAACTGTTCACCGGAGTGAAACTGGCCGTCGCTGAGCAGGGTGATCAGGGTCTGCCTGATGGGGGTCAGGGTCATGAGAGCACCTCGTCGAGCCAGGTTTCACCTTGCGGCCCCATGAAGCGCACTTCGTGCTCCAGCACTACGCCAAACTTCTGCTCCACACAGTCGCGGACATGGGCCGCCAGCGCGATCAGCTCCATAGCGCTGGTGCCGCCCAGATTGACCAGCACCAGCGCCTGCTCCTGATGAACGGCGGCACGACCGATGGCGAACCCTTTCAGACCGCACTGATCAATAAGCCAGCCAGCAGCCAGCTTGGCCTGCCCTTCCCCGGCCGGATAGCAGGGCATCTGCGGATAACGCGACTTGAGCTTCTCCGCCAGCGCGGCGGGCACCACCGGATTTTTGAAGAAGCTGCCGGCGTTGCCGAGCACGGCGGGATCCGGCAGTTTGGCCATACGGGTGGCACAGACGGTATCGAAGATAGCCTGCGCCGAAGGAGAGTCACCAAGAGCCGCCAGCGGGCCATAGCCCAGCACCGGCTGCCACGCCTTGGGCAGCTTGAGCCCGACGGCGGTGATCAGGTGGGAATCCTGATACTCATGCTTGAAGATGCTGTCGCGATAACCGAAGCGACACTCTGCCGCCGCGATCCGCTCAACCTCGCCACTCTGCCAGTTGAATGCCTCGACATAGGCGCAGAAGTCCGCCAGCTCGACCCCGTAGGCACCGATGTTCTGCACCGGCGCGGCACCGACCGTACCGGGGATCAGCGCCAGATTCTCCAGCCCGTGCCAGCCTTGCTGCAGAGCGTGACGTACCAGCTGATGCCAATCCTCACCTGCCGCCACATGGAGCAACCAGTGCTCGCCGCCATCTTCCACAACGATGCCCTTGAGCCGGTTAAGCACCACCAGACCGAGAAAATCGGTGGTAAAAAGCACATTGCTGCCGCCGCCCAGATTGAGGCGAGGCAACTGGCTCAGCTGCGGATCGGCACGCAGGGTTGCCAGATCGGCAACCTGCTCCACCTCGGCCAGCCAGAGGCAGTGAGCATCGAGGGCAAGGGTGTTGAGATTCAACAAGGAGGCGTTGGCATTCAGTTTCATCGGTTTATCCCGGCTTGGTGCAAGGGCGCAGTCTACCTCAAGTTGGTCAATGACGAAAAATCTGAGCTCTTTTCGCGCGAATAACAGTGGTTTAGAGTAGGCAACTTCTACTGTTGAGGAATAACTCATGAACAACCAGTTTGCCGTCATCGGCCTTGGCCTGTTTGGCAGCGCCCTCTGTGAAGAGCTGCAGCGGCAGGATGCCGAAGTGCTGGCCATCGACATCGACGAGAGCAAGACCCGGCAAATTGCCACCCTCTGCAACCATGTTGTCGTGGCGGATGCCACCGACGAGGCCACCGTGGCCGAACTGGGACTGGCCAATTTCGATATCGTCTTTGTCGCCATCGGTGACAACCTGGAGACCAGTATCCTCACCACGCTCGTCCTGAAGGAAGCGGGGGTGAAGAAGGTGTGGGTCAAGGCGCGTGACAAGTTTCACGCCAAGATCCTGCAGAAGGTCGGTGCCGACAAGGTGATCAACCCGGAGTGGGACATGGGGCGCCGGGTCGCCCAGAGCATGCTGGATAACCGGCTGTTCGACTATCTGGAGCTGGGTCACGACATGGTGCTGACCGAGTTCGTTATCGGTCTGCCGCAAAATGGCAAGGCGCTCGCAGATCTCCACCTGCTGCAACAGAGCGATTTCCAGTTGCTCGCCATCAAGCGCGGTGAGGTGCTGCACAACGTGCTGACCGGCAAGATGGAGCTGCAACTGGGAGACATCCTCATTCTGGCGGGCAACAAACACGCCATCGACCACTGGCTGGAAACACTATGACCCTTGGGCGTCGCCACTTCGCCTTTGCCCTCCCGAGAGAGGACGACTCCCGCTGGAGCGAGGCCAAACAGATCCTCGGCAGTTTTTTGCTCATCCTGCTGATTGGCGCCGTTTTTCTGGTGCAGCCCTCCAGCCACAATGGTGAAGTCACCTTTATCAACGCCCTGTTCACCGCTACCTCCGCCATCTGCGTGACCGGTCTGGGGGTGGTGGATACCGGCACCGCGTTCACCCTGCAGGGCCAAATTATCCTGATCATGCTGATGGAGATCGGCGGTCTGGGCCAGATGACCATGACCCTGCTGCTGATCGCTATCTTCAGCAGACGGGTCGGCTTGCGCCAGCAAGTGCTGGCCAAGGAGGCACTGGGGCAGGAGGGCTCGGTCAACATCATCCAGCTGGTCAAACGTATCGTGCTGTTCGCCTTCATTGCCCAGTTAATCGGCACCGGACTGATGGCTATCCGTTGGGTACCCGAGATGGGCTGGGGCCGCGGCCTTTACGTCAGCTTCTTCCACGCAGTCTCGGCCTTCAACAACGCCGGTTTTTCACTGTTTGCCAACAACCTGATCAGCTACCAAAATGACCCTCTCATCTGCCTGACCATCGCGGGCCTGTTGATCCTGGGGGGGATCGGCTTTACCGTCATCGTCGATCTGGTGCGCAAACGCAGCTGGCGCAAACTGAAACTGCACAGCAAGCTGATGCTCCTGACGACGCCCGCCCTGCTGCTGCTGGGGACGGTGATCTTCTGGCTGCTGGAGCACAACAACCCGGGCACGTTTGGCAACGCCGGGATTGGCAGCCAGCTGCTGGCGGCCTTCTTCCAGTCAGCCAGCGCCCGTACTGCCGGTTTCAACTCCATCGACATCGGCCAGATGGTGCCCGCCTCCCTGCTCTTCATGATGATGCTGATGTTTATCGGTGCCGGGGCAACCTCCACCGGTGGCGGTATCAAGGTCACTACCTTTGCGGTGGTGCTGCTGGCGACCAAGGCGTTTTTGACCAAGCGCCCTCACGTCACCGCCTTTGGCCGCACCCTGTCGCCCCAGATCGTCACCCGTTCGCTGGCCATCATCATCGTCAGTACCATGGTGCTGATGCTCTTCATGTTCCTGCTGATGATCACCGATGCCCTGCCGTTCGACAAAATAATGTTCGAAACCATCTCGGCATTTGCCACCGTCGGCCTCTCCACCGGTATCACCCCCAGCCTGAGCAGCCCGGGCAAGTTCATTCTGGTGCTGGTGATGATCTGCGGCCGTCTCGGCCCGCTCACCCTGGCCTTTATGCTGGCTCGCCCGAGCGAGACCCGCATCAAGTATCCGGAAGAGAGCGTCTACACCGGCTAACGGCCACCGCGCCAACAAACCGAGCGAGCAACCAACAGCAAGAGAGGGGCCATTGGCCCCTCTCTCTTTTCCGGTTTTCCACCTGCGACACCGCAGCGAGCTTATGCCGCCTTGCTTTTAGCTGGCCGCTTGCCCGCCCCTTTGCGAACCGCCGCCCCTGCGCCACCAGCGGCAGGACTCTTGCGCTTGGTAAAGCGCCGCTTGCTGGCACCCGGCGCCTCCTTCGGCAGAGCGCTGAAGCTGGCGCCAGAGTCCTGCCGCGCCCCCTCGATCAGGCCGTGTAGCTGCTCGGTGAGCGGCCCCATAAACTGCTGGTAGCTGCCGTGACGCTCGGCGATCTGGCCGAGGCTCTGCTCCCACAGCGCCGTCATATCAGGCGTAGTGGCGGTGGCAGGCAGCGCCTGCACCAGCGCCCGCCCGGTCGGGGTTGCCTTGATGCTCTTGCCCTGACGCACCAGAAAGCGGCGCTTGAACAGCAGGTCGATAATACCGGCCCGGGTCGCCTCGGTACCGAGGCCATCGGTGTCGCGCAGGGTTTTGCGGATCTCGGGATCCTGCACATAGCGAGCGATACCGGTCATGGCTGCCAGCAGGGTGGCATCGGTAAATGACTTGGGCGGCTGGGTCATCTTCTCCTGCAGTTCGCCCCGCTCGCAGAGCAGCTGCTCCCCCTCTTTCAGGGCAGGCAGGGTACCCGCCTTCTCTTCGTCGTCATCCTCTTCCACCCCGAGCAGCGCCTTCCAGCCCGCCTTGAGAATACGGCGCGCCTTGGCCTGAAACAGACCACCGGCGATGCGCAGCAGCACCTTGCTGTCGTTGTATTCGAACGGGGGATAGAACTGCAGCAGGTACTGGCGGGCAATCAGGCCATAAAGCTTCGCCTCGTCGGCTCCCAGCGTAGCGGGGTTGCCCTGCTTCTCGGTGGGGATGATGGCGTGGTGGGCATCCACCTTGCTGTCGTTCCACGCCTTGCTGCGGATCTTGCCGTCCGCCTCGGCGACCGCCTTGGCCAGCGTGGGCGCCGTGGCGGCGATGGCGCTGCGCACCTGTTCGGCCCGCTTGAAGTGATCGGTCGGCAGATAGCGACTGTCGGATCGCGGATAGGTGATGAGTTTGTGGCGCTCGTAAAGGCTCTGGCAAATGTCGAGCACCCGCTTGGCATCCATGCCGAACCGCTTGGCGGCATCGATCTGCAGGCTGGAGAGGTTATAGGGCAGCGGCGCCGCCTGTTTGCGGGCCTGCTCCTCCACCGATTCGACCTGAGCGGGCTGGCCGTTGATCCGGCTCACCACCTTGTCAGCCAGCGCCCGGTTGAGCACCCGCCCCTCTTCGTCCTGCCACGGCAGACAAGCTTCGGACGGCAGCCACTTGGCGGTGAAGCGCTCGTTGCTCTCGGTCAACAGATGGGCCAGCACCTCGTAGAAGGGTTTGGGCACGAAGGCCTCGATCTCGAGATCCCGCCGCACCACCAGCCCCAGCAGCGGGGTCTGCACCCGACCGACCGAAAGCAGCTCGCTGCAACCCGCCTTGCGCCCGAGCAGGGTGTAGGCGCGGGTCATGTTGATGCCGTAGAGCCAGTCGGCCCGGCTGCGGGCCAGCGCCGAGACCGCCAACGGCACGAACTCCTTGTTGTCCCTCAGCTTGTCGAGGGCGCGGCGCACCGCGGGCGGGTTGAGATCGCTGATGAGACAACGCTGCACCGGCTTGGTTTTCGGGTAGCCGAGAAAATCGATCACCTCGTCCACCAGCAATTGCCCTTCCCTGTCCGGGTCACCGGCGTTGACCACGCAGTCGGCCTGCTTGATCAGCCGCTTGATGACGGTGAGCTGGGTTTTGGTCTTGGGTTTGGCCACCAGCTGCCACTGGGCAGGGATGATGGGGAGGTGCTCCATCCGCCACTGCTTGAAGGCGGCGTCATAGGCATCGGGCTCGGCCTGCTCCAGCAGATGGCCGATGCACCAGGTGACCACATCCCCCTGGGCGGTTTCGATAAAACCGTCGCCCTTCTTGTGGGGCTTGGGCAGGGCATCGGCAATGGCGCGGCCCAGCGTGGGCTTCTCGGCGATAAAGAGTCGCATCGGTGGCTACCTGCAATACTGTATATGCAGACAGTATACAACTGCCGCCGCGAAAGCCCAACAGCCCCTATTCGTCGAACGGGTTGTCGTGAATGGCGGCAAACAGCCGCGCCTGATTGAGCACCGGGGCATAGTGAAACGCGTTGTCGCCATCCTCCGCCAGCAGGTAGTCGGTCAACTGCTCGCGCACAGCCTCTTGCAGGCTCTCCAGCTTCCATGGTTTGGCAAGGTAGTAGTGCAGTCCGCCGCGATTGACCGCCTCGACGGTCGCCTCCAGCCCCGCCTGCCCGGTCAGCAGCAGCTTGCGACTGGCCCGGGTCGCGGCACGCCGGTTCAGCTCGATCAGAAAATCGACCCCCAATGTCCCCGGCATGATGTGGTCACAGAGGATCAGCGCCAGCTTGCCCCCCTCGCTCTCCCACTCATGCACCACCGAGCGCGCCTCATCAACGCTCTCGGCCGCCTCCAGCTCGAAGTGGGAACGGAACGGGGCGAGATCATGGATCACCGCATCCAGCACCTCCCGCTCATCGTCGACACACAGGATCAGATAGTGTTTGTTCATTGCTCCTCCTTGGCGGCATGACTCGGCACGCCGGCCGATTGATGCTGATGGCGGCTCAGGCCGCATGCTCCTTATTGTGATGGGGTTCGCCCCCGTAACTGGCCTGCCCCATGCCATCCAGCGGCAGACAGACCCGCATCCGGGTGTAGCGCCCCGGCTCGGAGGCCACCTCGATCCGGCCGTTGTGCTGCTGCACTATTTGTAGCGAGACGCCAAGGCCAATCCCGAGGCCGAAGTGCCCCTCCCGCTTGGTAGTGAAGTTGAGATCGAAGATCCGCTGCCACAGCTCGGGCTCGATACCGCAGCCACTGTCCTCCACCTCCACCATCACCCACTCGGGATCCAGCAGGGCGGTGCGAATGGTGAGCCGCCCCGGGCCGCTCATGGCATCCAGACTGTTGGCGATCAGATTGGTCCACACCTGTTGCAGGGCGACGGGGTGGCAGCGTACCAGCGGCAGCGGCTGGTACTCCTTGCAGAGCTCATGGTGCTTGAGGCGGTTCTCGAAAATCATCAGGGTATCTTCCAGCCCCTCGTGCAGGTCCACCAGCGAGGGTTCGGCCCGATCCTGCCGCGCATACTGCTTGAGGCTCTTGACCAGATCGCCGATGCGGCGGGCGCACACCTCGATATTGCGCAGGAAGCTGCCGGTCTGCTGGAACAGCTCCAGCCGGGAGAGCAGAGCCTCCCGCTCGGCAGTGGTGCGACCGGCAAACCAGCGCTGCCAGTTCAGCTCGTCATCCAGATTCATCTGCACCGCCAGCCGCGCCTGCTGGCGATCGCCAAAGCGCCCCTCCGCCTGCCGGGTCTTGTCACGGATCTCGCTGGTCGAGACCGGCTGGGCGGTCAGCGCCTGACAGAGGGTCTGATTACCCAGCCCCTTAATGGCGGGTGGCAGCTCGAGATTGACCAGATCGGGGATGGCAGCGCGCAGGGTCTCGCTGCCACGGATAATGGCCGCCACCGGATTGTTCAGCTCGTGGGCGACCCCCGCCACCAGCTGCCCCAGCATCGCCATCTTCTCGCTCTCCACCAGTTGGGCGTGAGCGGCATCGAGGGAGTTGAGGGTCTGCTGCAACCGCATCTCGGTACGGATGCTGTTTTGCAGGCGGCGGTTGAAGTGGCGCAGCAGCAGGTTGGTAAAGGAGGGGAGCAGCTCGCTGCGCGCCTCCATGACCCGGGAGAACTGCTGCTTGTCGAGCTTGATCACCTCGGCGCCGGTCAGGGTCACCCCGGTGGTAAAGGCGGGCTCGCCGGTCACGAAGGACATGCCCCCCACCAGCGCACCGGTGCGGTAGTGCACTACCTCCTGATCGATCCCCTGCTCGTCCCGCTTGCGCAGCACCACCTCCCCCTTGGCGATAAACCAGAGGAAGCTGTTGGGCTCTCCCTCGCGGGTCAGCACATGACCCGGACTGTAGTGGCGGCAGACCCGCGCCTCGTCGTTGCCTTCGAAAAACTGGTAGAGGCCGTCAATCACCACCCGCGACAACTCCTCATCGCTGCAACGGGTGTAATCCATAAAGCCTTGCCGATAGGCGGCCAGCTGGCGATCGACGTGAGCCCGCAGCAGCCGCTGGTTATCGAGCACGGTCGCATAGCTCAGCAGATCCGCCTCGGGGTGACGCAGCACAAACTGGCTTGCCTGCTCGATGACGGCGCGGCGCAGGCTGCCATCGCGCCAGGGGCGCTGCAGGTAGTAGTCGAGGCGACCGAGGTTGAGCGCTTCGATGATCGACTTCATCTCCGGCTGGCTGCCCAGCAGGATCTTGCGGCACGCCTCGTGACGACTGCCGAGGCGGATCAACAGGTCAGCGCCACGGCCATCCCCCAGATCGCTGTCGCACACCACCACGGCCGGGGGTTGCCCCTTGCGATCCAACTCATCGAGGGCCAGCGCCGCCGACTCCTGACCGACCACCACCACCAGCGCAAAATGGCCGAGCAGCGGGGCCAGCTCCTGTTCAAATTCCGTCAGCAGTTGCACATCGGCAGCGACACACAGCAGGGAGAAAGGGCTCATCAGCAACACTCCGTAGAGGCTTACTGCTCACTATATCAACGAACCAGGAGGGGTTTTGCGAGGGGGCTAACAGCGGCAAAAGAAAGTAAAAGAATCATTAAATCGATAAATTTCAGAACTAAATTCGTCAAATTGGTCAATAACAAAACATTAATCACAATGTGACGCACATCTTAAAATTCAAATCATGATTGAGGTCAACGCCCCCTGCACCCCCGATAACTACCATGTGACTACTACTATGTTGGTATTCATCGACCACAGGACACAGCCCCCATGATTGGAAAACTGATAAGAAAACCCTGGTTCTGGCTCCTGCTGCTGGGCGCCATGCTGGGTATCGCCGCCCTCGGCGTCACCGTGACCGTGCTGCACAAGACCAGCTCCACCGAATTCTGCGTCTCCTGCCACTCCATGCAGACCCCGCTGGCCGAGTATCAGGGCAGCGTCCACTTCCAGAACACCAAGGGGATCCGCGCCGAGTGTGCCGACTGCCACATCCCGGGTGACCCGACTTCCTATCTGTGGACCAAGATCCGCGCCGTGAAGGATATCTATCACGAGGCGATCGGCACCCTGGATACCCCGGAAAAGTATGAAGCCCACAAGCTGCGGATGGCCCAGAACGTGTGGGACGAGCTGAAAGCCAACGACTCCGCCACCTGCCGCAGCTGCCACAGCTACGCAGCCATGGATATTCTGGCCCAGCGCCCCAATGCCCGTGCCGAGCACCCCATCGCCATCAAGGATGGCCAGACTTGCATCGACTGCCACCGCGGCGTCGCCCACATCATGCCCGACATGAGCGGTCTGGCTGCTGCCGGTGCCAGCGAACTGGCGCAGGCTGCCGCCCAGACCCCGGCCAGCGTCACCACCCGCTACGCCATTGCCACCACCCCGCTCTATCTGGATGCCAGCGCCAAGACCGACGAAGGCACCCTGATGCCCTCCACTCAGGTTGAAATGATGGGCAAGGAGAATGGCCGCGCCCGGGTGCGCATCGACGGCTGGCAGCAGGATGGCGTGAGCGAAGTGTTCTACGCCGCCCCCGGCAAACGGATCCTCAGCGTGCTGGTCGGCGATGCCGCCAAGAAAGCGCTGGTCACCGGCAAGAGCGAAACCGACAGTGCCACCAACCTCACCTGGCATCAGGTCAGCCTGACCGCCTGGGTAGACGAGAGCCAGCTCATCGGCGATCAGGGCAAGCTGTGGCAATACGCCTCCACCCTGATGTCCAACAACTGTACCGGCTGCCACGGCCTCACCGCGCTGGATCACTTCAATGCCAACCAGTGGATCGGCGTCATCAAGGGGATGGAATCTCGTACCTCCCTGACCCCGGAACAGGCTCGCATGCTGACCCAGTATGTCCAGAAACATGCCAGTGACATGAGCGCGGCCCACTAAGGCTGGCACAGAGGAAAACCGTTATGACTTTTTTCAACGACAAGAAGACCAATCTGTCCCGCCGCAACCTGCTCAAGGGGCTCGGCGCCTGCGCAGCCCTACCCCTGCTCGGCGGCATTTTTCCCAAGAGTGCGCTGGCGCAAGCCATCAGCACCGCATTGAGCCAGTTCCCGACCCTGGTGCCCGCCCAGAAGGGCATTCTGACCGGCGCCCACTGGGGTGCGTTTGAAGCAGTCGTCGAGGATGGCCGCATGGTGCGCGTCCAGCCGGTGGCCGATGATCCGGCGCCGAACGATCTCATCGACATGGCACCGTTCCAGGTACACGCCAAGAACCGCATCAAGTACCCCATGGTACGCAAGAGCTGGCTGGAACACGGCCCGGGCGCCAAGCCGGAGCTGCGCGGCGCCGATGAGTGGGTGCGAGTAAGCTGGGAGAAAGCCATTGAACTGGTGGCCGGCGAGATCCAGCGCGTCCAGTCTGATTTCGGCCCGCAGGCGATCCACGCCGGTTCCTACGGCTGGAAGAGCGTCGGCATGTTCCACAACAGCCGCACCCTGCTGCACCGCCTGATGAACCTCTCCGGCGGTTTCACCGGTTATGCCGGTGACTACTCCACCGGCGCGGCTCAGGTGATCATGTCCCACGTGATGGGCTCCATCGAGGTGTACGAGCAGCAGACCGCTTGGCCCAACGTGGTGGAGAACGCCGAACTGGTGGTGCTGTGGGGGGTCAACGCTCAGGTGACCCTGAAAAACAGCTGGAACATACCGGACCATGAAGGTCAGGCTGGCTTCAAGGCACTGAAAGAGAAAGGCACCCGCGTCATCAGCATCGATCCAATCTACAACGAGACCGCCAAGCTGGTCGGCGCCGAGTGGATTGCCCCGAACGCCTACACCGACGTGGCCATGATGCTGGGTGTGGCCCACACCCTCTACAGCGAGAAGAAGCACGATCAGGCCTTCCTCGATCGCTACACCGTCGGCTTCGACAAGTTCCTCGCCTATCTGCTCGGCAAGGATGATGGTCAGCCGAAGAGCGCCGAGTGGGCGAGCACTGTCTGCGGCGTCGATGCCAAGGTAATTCGCCAGCTGGCCCTCGACATGGCCGCCAAGCGCACCATGATCATGGCCGGTTGGGGCATGCAGCGTCAGCAGCACGGCGAACAGCCGAACTGGATGCTGGTCACACTGGCTTCCATGCTGGGCCAGATCGGTCTGCCGGGCGGCGGCTACGGCTTCAGCTACCACTACTCCTCCGGTGGCAGCCCCACCGCCAAGGGCGGCATTCTGGCCGGTATCTCCGCCGGCAATGCACCGAAGAACAGCCCGGCACCGATCCCGGTGGCCCGCATCGCCGACTGTCTCGCCAACCCCGGCAAGACCATCGACTTCAACGGCCGCAAGGTGACCTATCCGGACATCAAGCTGGTCTACGTGGCGGGCGGCAACCCCTTCCACCACCATCAGGACACCAACAACCTGCTGCAGGCGTGGCGCAAGCCGCAGACCGTGATCGTTCACGAGCCCTACTGGACCGCCACCGCCAAGCACGCCGATATCGTGCTGCCGGTCACCACCAGCTACGAGCGCAACGATCTGGAGATGGGCGGCGACTACTCCCAGCGCTATGTGTTCCCGATGCACCAGTGCGTGCCGCCCCAGCACGAGTCCCGCAACGACTTCGACATCTTCAGCGCCATCGCCGCCAAGCTGGGCGTGCAGGAGCAGTACACCGAAGGCAAGGACGAGATGCTGTGGCTCAAGCAGATGTACGACGGCATGGCGGCACAGGCCCGCGGTGCCCGCGTGGCGCTGCCGCCGTTCAACATGTTCTGGGAGTCCAACAACTACATCAGTTTCCCGATCCCAGAGGCCAACCGCCAGTGGATCCGTCACGCCGATTTTCGCGAGAACCCGCTGCTCAACCCGCTCGGTACCCCGTCCGGCAAGATCGAGATCTTCTCCAACACGGTGGCAGGGATGGGTTATGCCGACTGTGCCGGCCATCCCAAGTGGTATGAGCCCAAGGAGTGGGTGAAGAGCGAGGTGGCGACGCGCTATCCGCTGTCGCTCAACACCTCCCACCCGACCCAGCGGCTGCACTCCCAGCTCGACAACACCCCGCTGCGGGACAAGTTCGCCATCGCCGACCGCGAGGCGATCATGATCCATCCCGCCGACGCCAAGGCCCGTGGCATCGCTCAGGGGGATCTGGTGCGCGCCTTCAACGAGCGCGGCCAGATTTTGGTGGGTGCCCTGCTCTCCGAAGATGTGCGCCAGGGGGTGGTGCGGATCTGCGAAGGAGCATGGTATGACCCGGCCAAACCGGGCGAAGCGGGCAGCATCTGCAAGAACGGCAACGTCAACTGCCTCACCTTCGACGAAGGCTCGTCCAGTCTGGCGCAGGGCAACTGTGGCCACATGGCCCAGCTGCAGATCGAGAAGTACACAGGCCCGCTGCTGGCCAACACCGCCCACGCGGTACCGGCCAACGGCTAAGGCGGTTGCCACCCAATAAAAACGGCGCCATCAAGGCGCCGTTTCTTTATCTCCGGGAACGGGTATCCGGACAAGGACGCTGCGGGTCGGGATCCGCCTAGCCCTTTTCCGTGACATCCTGCCACCCGGATCGGCGGAGCCCTTCGCGGGGCCTGCGATCACCACCGAAGGCCCGCTCAGGGGCCAATCCTGCCGGCATAAATAGAATTTATGGATTTTCGGAACATGACCTGATTTTTACTTATACCAAACCCAACGCGGCCCATGACTGCCTCTCTTCCCTCTAACCTGCCCTCAGACACCATCCCCCGATCACCACACCTCTTGCTGACCGCCATAACGGATCGCCGCAACGACCCGATGCCAATGACGACCCGATGCCAATAGAAACGGCGCCCGAAGGCGCCGTCTATTGTCACTGCGAGGAGCGGGCAGAGCGTCAGAAATCACCCTCCTCCATATACTCCTGCGCGCACTCCACCAGCTGGGGCCAGAGCTCTTCCGGCACCCAGGCATCCGGGTCATCTTCGTCGCCATCGTACTGGCTCCAGAAGTAGCGGCGCAGGCCGGAGGCAAACTCGTCGCTGATCTCGGCCAGCTCCGAGAGCGGACCCAGCCAGGCGATGCGACGCAGGCCGGAGGCGAGATCGTTGATGGCATCCATCAGGGTGCGATCGTCGAAGCTCTGCTCCACCAGCAGGGTGAAGCGCTCCCGCGCCTGTTCGGTCTGATCTTCCTCCAGCTCGCCCACATCGGCCAGCAGGTCGACAAAATCTTCCAGAAGGAACGCGATCAGGCCATCCCTGTCTTCAAACCACTGGATCTGGGCGCCCTTGACCCCCAGCACAGAGGCATCAAACGAATCGTCAAGGTGACACAGTGCCCACGGATCGTCGGTCATGGTTCTCTTCCTCAGGCTAAAACAAATGCCATATGTTATGCCTAGCTCTCGACTCTTGCCACCTTGGGCAACGAGAGGGAGGCGGCCAGACCGCCCAGTTCGGCGCGGCCCATAATGAAACTGCCCCGATAGGCTTCCGCCAGATCGGAGACGATGTTGAGACCCAGCCCGGAGCCCGGCACCTTCTCGTCGAGCCGCACCCCGCGCAGCACCGCCTTGGCGATCTGATCCTCGCTCATGCCGGGGCCGTCATCCTCGATGCGCAGGGTGATCCAGCCCCCCAGCTCGGCGCTGGAGATGCGCAGCTCGCTGGCAGACCACTTGAAGGCGTTCTCCAGCAGGTTGCCCACCATCTCGTCAAAGTCCTGCTCCTCCACCCCGACCGCCAGATTGGCGGGCACCTGCAGATCCACCGTCTTGCCCGGATAGAGGCGGGAGAAGGCGCGGCAGATGTACTCCACCCGCGCCCGCACCGGGGTCGAAACCCCGAGGATCTTGGCGGCACCGGTCACCCGCGCCTTGCCAAGGTGATAGTCGATATGGCGCTGGATCTGGTCGAGCTGCTCGCCGATGGCGGCCTGATCCTCCGGCGGCAACTGAGCCACCTGATTGCGCATGATGCTGAGCGGCGTCTTGAGGGCGTGGGCCAGGTTGCCGGTGTGGGAACGCGCCCGCTGCAGCAGCTCGCCGTAGTGGTGCAGCAGCCGGTTGATATCCTCCACCAGCGGCTGAATCTCCAGCGGATAGCGCAGCCGGAACCCCTCCTGATGACCCTCATGGACCCGACCCAGTTCGCGGCGCAGCAGGTGCAGCGGCCGCAAGCCGTAGACGATCTGGAACATGAAGCCGAGCACCAGACCGGCAGCGGCAAAGCCGAGACCGAGGAACAGGCTGATCCGGGTCTTGTTGAGGGTCTGGGTCAGGGCACTGCTGTCCTTGGCCATCACCAGGGTAAACACCCGATCCGAACCGGGCAGCAGCACGGTGCGGGTCATGATCAGCAGCGGCTCCTTGTTGGGCCCCTTGCCGACGAAGAGGTCGGGATCGCCAAACGCCGACTTGAGCCCGTCGCTCTTCAGGTTGGTATCCCACAGGGAGCGGGAGCGCCCCACCACATCGTGGCCCAGCTCCAGCTGCCAGTAGTAGCCGGAGTAAGGCTGGCTGAAACGGGGATCAGACATCGGCTCGACCACCACCGGCAGGCCGGTTTTCGCCACCTCCAGCCGGGAGAGCAGATCATAGAGCTGCAGGCGCAGGCCATCGGCCTCCGCCTCCTGCCAGTAGTTGCGCATCATGGTCTGCAGGCTGAAACCGGTGGCGAACAGAAACAGTCCGCACCACACCAGCGCGATGGCGACCAGTCGCCCCCGCAGGGTTCTGACCAGCCTCATTCGTTGATCCGGTACCCGAGGCCGCGCACTGTCTCAATCAGATCGGGGTTGGTTTTCTTGCGGATCCGGCCGATGAACACCTCGACGGTGTTGGAGTCGCGATCGAAATCCTGAGCATAGATGTGGTCGATCAGCTCGCTGCGCGACACCACCTTGCCCCTGTGCTGCATCAGGTAACCCAGCACCCGGAACTCGTGGGCGGTCAGCTTGATGGGGGTCCCTTCGTACCACACCTGCGACGCCGCCATGTCGAGCCGCACCCCGCCAATCTCCAGAATGGAGCTGGCGTTGCCTGCCGCCCGGCGCACCAGCGCATGGACCCGCGCCACCAGCTCGGCCACCTGGAACGGCTTGGTGAGGTAGTCATCGGCACCGGCGTTGAGTCCCTCGATCTTCTCGTGCAGCTGGCCACGGGCGGTCAGCACCAGCACCGGGGTATCGATCCCCTTGCTGCGCCACTCCTTCAGCACGCTCAGGCCATCGCGTCCCGGCAGGCCGAGGTCGAGAATGATGGCGTCGTAGGGTTCGGTCTCGCCGAGGAAACCGGCCTCGTTGCCGTCGTGGCAGAGGTCGGTGACAAAGCCGGAGAGGCGCAGCTGTTCAGCCAGCTGGCCGGCCAGAATTTTTTCGTCTTCAACAATCAGAATTCGCATGAACAGGCTTCCACACAGGGGTTATTCATCATCCTCGACCGGGGGCTTTGGCGATTCGAACAGCCGCTCCAGATGGTGGCCCTTGGCCCACACCAGCTCAAGGTTGTCGGCCCGATAGGCCACCTTGATCACGCTGTTCTCCCGATCGATGACTCGCAGTTCATAGAGCCAGATACCATCCTCTTCCCCCAGATCCACCCGCAACACCCGCACCGGCAATCTGGCCGCCACCTCCATCATTTCATGGAAGGGCCGAACCCGTCCCTCATGGACAGCTTGCTGCAGCTGGGCTTCATCAGGCGTGATCGCCTGTGCCAGCACCGGCAGCAATAACCCGAGTAGAGGGAGCGCTCTATTCATGGATGATTCATCTCCAAAAACCTAACATAATGGCGTTTATAGTCTGCCAGCCATGAATCCGGAATGAATATGATCCCGCGCAGTTTCCTGCTGATCCTTTGTCTGTTGAGTGCCACAAGCTGGGCGGCCCAGAACCGTCTCGACATGGGCGGGCTGGTCAAACTCCTGCTGGCGCAAGGGTATCACGACATTCGGGAAGTGGAGCTGGAAGGGGACAAATTCGAGGTCAAAACCCTCAATCGCCAGGATCAGAAGGTGCATCTCATCGTCGATGCCTACACTGGCGAGATCAAACAACAAGAGGCCGATTAGGCCTCTTTTGCATTTGCATTCCAGCGTCCCCGCCAGGGGCGCAGCAGCTTCTCCCGCCTCGGCCAGAGCAGGGCACAGGCCAGCAGCAGGTAGATGAGGGGCTCCCCCCAGCCGCTCTTGAGCGACCACCAGTAGTGCACCGGCACCAGCAAGGCGATGGCATAGACCCAGTTGTGCAGCTTCTGCCATGCAGCGCCCATTCTGCGCTGCAATGCGGGCAGCGAGGTGATGCTGAGGGCGGCCAGCAGCAGCAGTGCCACCATCCCCACCACGATATAGCTGCGCTTGACCAGCTCCCCGCCAATCAGCCCCCAGTCAAACTGCAGATCCAGCCCCAGCCACGCCATGAAGTGGAGCAGCGCCCAAGCAAAACACCAGAGCCCGAGGGGGCGGCGCAGCTTGATGAGCTGCCCCTGCCGCCAGCGCTTGGCCAGCGGCGACACCAGCAGGGTGAGCAGCAGCAGATTGAGCGCCCCCTTGCCGAGGTAGTGGATAAGCTCGGGCACCGGATCGCCCCCCAGCAGGCCCGCCGGAATGGCAAACCCCAGCCAGAGCAGAAAGCCGAGGGCGCCCAGATGCACCAGCACCCGCAAGCCACTGATATGGGCCGGTTTCAATCTCAGTACCATTGGCGCAGATCCATCCCCTGATAGAGCGAGGCGACCTCATCGCCATAGCCGTTGAACATCAGGGTCGGCTGACGCTTGGCGCCAAACACTCCACCCTCGCCGATAAAGCGCTCGCTGGCCTGACTCCAGCGCGGGTGATCCACCTCTGGGTTGACGTTGGCGTAGAAGCCATATTCGTTGGGGGCCAGCAGGTTCCAGGTGGTGGGCGGCATCTCCTCCACCAGCCGGATCGAGACGATGCTCTTGATGCTCTTGAAGCCATATTTCCACGGCACCACCAGCCGGATCGGCGCGCCATTCTGGGCGGGCAGGGTCTTGCCATAGAGCCCCATCGCAAGGAAAGAGAGCGGGTGCATCGCCTCGTCGATACGCAGCCCCTCCACGTAGGGATACTCGATACCGCCCCCCAGACTGGAGGCCTGTCCCGGCAGCTGTTTCGGATCAAACAGGGTCTCGAAGGCGACAAACTTGGCGCGACTGGTGGGCTCGGCGCGGCGGATGATCTCTGCCAGCGAGATGCCGTTCCAGGGCAGCACCATGGACCAGGCTTCCACGCAGCGCAGCCGGTAGATCCGCTCCTCCAGCTCGCTCTTGTTGATCAGATCCCACACATCGAGGGTAAAGGGCTTGGCCACCTCCCCTTCCACCTTGAGGGTCCAGGGTTCGGTTTTGAGGTAGTGGCCGTTGCGAGCCGGGTCGGACTTGTCGGTGCCCAGCTCATAGAAGTTGTTGTAACTGGTCGCCTTCTCTTCCGGTGTCAGCACCAGATTGGCCGGGCGCTCCGCAGGCTTGCTGTTGAGCGGCTTGGTCACGGGCTTGGCAGCACTCTGGTCGCCACGCAGCAGATCGAGCACACCGGCCTGAGTGGGGAAGGCCAGGGTGGCAGCGCCCAGACCCAGCCCCTTGAGAATGAGGCGGCGATCCTGATAGACGGCTTCCGGGGTAACATCCTGTTCGGTGAGGGGGTGAGCGGTACGACGCTTGATCAACATGAAAAACTCCCGGGGCTGAGTGAGGCAGTATGGATAAGACCCGCCCCGGCAGATTTTTATTTCACACAAATTTACATCATGTGGTGCAGGGGCAGTGCCTTGGCCATGGTGCCGACCAGAAACAGGACTACGAACACCAGCAGGGGAACGATCACATTGGGCGCCATCAGACTCACTCCATGAGCAGGACAGGGCCTCTAACTATGGTCGACGGTCTGGTCGGTCACCAATGAATTTTTTTCGCGAGCGCAAGCGTATTCCCGAGTTGAAAAGGGTGATGAGGATCACACACAATTCGCCCCCCGCTTGCCGCCCCGATTGCCGGGGGTAGGCTGCCCCTTTTTGCGAAACCAACTGAAGAGTCGCCCCATGAGCCCACTGATCGCCATCGCCATCACCACTGGAATTCTCTCCGCCATCTGGGGCTGGCTGGCCGTCGCGTTCGGCCTTATCTCCTGGATCGGCTTCCTCGGCAGCACCTGCTATTTCGCCTCCAGCGGCGGCTACAAGGCACTGCTGCAAACCATCTTCTGCAACGTCAGCGGCATGTTGTGGGCACTGTTGCTGATCCATGGCGGCAGCCTGTGGGGCGCCGGGGTGGTGGGCTACATAATGATGGGGATAGTGGCAACTCTGATGTGCGTGCAAGCCAAGCAGCGGTGGCTCGGCTACATTCCCGGCACCTTTGCCGGTTGCTGTGCCACCTTCGGGGCAGCTGGCGAGTGGCGGCTGATCCTGCCCTCCCTCATCATCGGTGCCGTGTTCGGCTTTCTGATGAAGGAGAGCGGCCTCTGGCTCTCCCGGAAGACCCACAAAGACGATGCAGCTACGGCGATCGATCCCGCCTGAGTTACCCCTTTGATTTGAAGTTTGCCGCCTCGATACCGTGCCGATTCAATAGCTTGTAGAAATCGGTACGGTTCCTCCCCGCCATGTTGGCCGCCAGGGTCACGTTGCCCTCGGTGGTGCGCAGCAAGCGGATCAGATACTCCTTCTCGAACTCGGCGCGCGCCTCGTTGAACGAGGGGATGCCGCCGCCACCGCCGCTCAGGGCGGACTCCACCATGGATACCCCGATCACCGGACTGCAGCAGAGGCTGGCGAGCTGCTCAACCACGTTGCAGAGCTGGCGCACGTTGCCCGGCCAGGCGGCCGCTGCCAGCATCGCCAGCGACTCCGGCGAGAAGCCCATGGCGGCGCAGTCGCTGTGACGGCTGCGGTAGTCATCGAGCGCCTGCCGGGCCAGCAGGGGGATATCCTCGCTGCGGGCACTGAGGGATGGCAAAGTGATGTTGGCAACGTTGAGACGGTAGAAGAGATCTTCCCGAAAGCGCCCCTCCTCCATCGCCTTGACCAGATCCTGATGGCTGGAGCTGAGCACCCGCACCTCTGGCGTGCCCTGACCATACTCCTCCATCACTTGCAGCAATTTGGCCTGCAAGGATTCGGAGAGGCTGCCGATCTCGTCGAGAAACAGGGTCGCCCCCTTGGCCTGCTCGAACAGCCCGGATTGGCCATCTTCGCCAAACAGCTGCAGATCGAGGGAGGCCCAGGGAATGGCGGCGCAGTTGATGGTGTGGATCGGCTTGTCACACCGCTGGCTGGCCTGATGCAGCGCCTGCGCCATCGCCCCCTTGCCGGAACCTGACGGTCCCATGATCAGCACCGGCACCTCCATGGTGGCGATGCTGTGGGCCTGAATAAGCAGCTGTTCCAGCTGGGGATTGCGGGTCAGGATCAGCGACTGCCACTCCTGCTGCTGTTTCGGCCGCGTCAGGCTCAGGGCGTGTTCGATGGTGGCGAACAGCTCATCCTTGTTGATGGGTTTGGTCAGAAAGCTGAAGACCCCGGAGCGGGTCGCCTGAATGGCATCGGGGATGGTGCCGTGGGCGGTCATGATGATCACCGGCAGGCCCAGCCACTGGGCCTGGATCCGCTCGAACAGCGCCAGGCCGTCCATACCGGCCATCCGCAGATCGCTCAGCACCAGATCGGCCCGCTGCTGACGCAGCCGGTCGAGGGCCCCTTCCGCACTGTCGGCGGTATCCACTTCATAACCCTGACTGCGCAGCCGCATGCTCATCAGTTTGAGCAGGCTGGCATCGTCATCCACCAGCAGGATCCGGCTCATGGTACTACCTCACGATGCTCGTTCAGTTTGCGCTGATTCAGCTGTTCATCGATGGCAGAGAGCTGTTCGATCTGGCGGCGCAGCCGCTGGATCTCCTGACTCTGGTCATCGCGCCGGCTGTCGCGAGCCAGCAGCTGTTCGCCGAGGGCGATCCAACTGCGCAAAAAGGCCTGCGCATCGAGACCCAGTTCGGGCAGCATCTTCTTCAGGCGCGCCAGACCGGCGGTACGATTGGCCACCGACTCAGCAGGGTGGGAATCCACCATCGCCAGACTGACACGGCTCTCCAGATCGTCGGCCCCTTTCAGCCGCTGACGCTCCTGCACCCGTTGCTGGGGGTGACTGGCCAGCAACCAGTCGGAGTATTGCAGACGCACCTGCATCTCCTTGTTGGCAAACTCCATCCGCTTGGCAAAAGCGATATCGGAGGACTCCCGCTGCGCCTGTTGCGGCAGCAAGGAGCAACCCGCGAGCAGCCCTGCCATCAGAGCTGGAAATACGCGTTGTATCTTCATAGTCCTCATTTCAACGTCAACCTGAAGCAGACATCCGCCTGTTCATCCTGTACCAGAACCAGTTCCCCTCCCAGGCTGTTGGCAGACTCGCGGGCGATGGAGAGGCCCATGCCAGAGCCTTTCAAGAGACCTTGCCGCACTGTGCTGCCCTGCTCGAAGGGTTCAAAAATTCGTTGCTGATCGGCCGCGGGGATCTCTGGCCCCTCGTTGGCCACTTCCAGCCAGCTCTCCTGTTCATCCTGCCTGGCCCGGATCCAGATATTGCCTCCGCGGGCACCATAACTGACGGCGTTGGAGAAGAGGTTATCGAGGATCAATCTCAACCGATAAGACTCCGCCCACAGGGTCACTGACTCGACCGGCAAGTGTACACGGATCTGCTTGGACTCCAATGCCAGCCGGTATTCGGCAACCAGCTGGGCGAGTATGGGGTTGAGCTGAACCGGCTCCAGCTCGAAGGCCTCCTGCTGGCTGAGACGGTTGAAGTCGAGCAGCCGCTCGATCAGGGTCTGCAGCCGGCGGCTGTTTTCATCAAGCATCTGGCAAATCTCCAGCTGATCCGGGGTGAGCGGGCCAACCAGCTGCTCGCAGAGCAGATCCGACCCCTCTCGCAGTACCGCCAGCGGGGTCTTCAGCTCGTGGGAAACATGGCGCAGGAACTGGTATTTCTGCAGCTCCAGCTCCTTGAGTTTGTCGTGCAGCCAGAGGATCCGCTCCCCCAGCACCACCAGCTCGGCGGGGCCATCGACCGGGTGAGGATCGGGCTCGACCCCGGCGCCCAGGCTCAAGATGCGCGACTCAATCTGTCGTACCGGGTGGATGATGAGGTAGGTGAAGATAAAGACCATCAGCAGGCTGAGGGCCGCCACGGCGCCGCTCACCCACCAGAGCTCTTTGGTCAGTCCGGCGATGGTGAGCCGAACCCGATCCATGTGTTCGTCAACCCGGCTGCGAGTGATCACTTCCAACTGCGCGTTAGCATTATTGAACTGTTCAAGCTTGTCACCCGCCACTGCCGCCCGGGCCAGCGCGGCATCCTGCAGGCTGGAGAGCCAGGCAAGCCCCTGATCAAGCCCGCTGTAGAGCTGGCCGTCGGAGATAGAGTTGCGGTGCTCTGCCAACAAGGTCCGATAACCATCGAGTTGCAGCTGATAGCTGGTGAGGCTGCGGCGATCCCCCAGCACCGCGAAGCGGCGCAAGGTGCGTTCAATATCGATGGCTTGTGCCGTCAGCAGGGTGGCACGGCGGGTATCCTTGACCGCCCGTTCCATCTCGTCGCTGGTGAGCTGGCTGAGGTGGGCAAGGGCTGTGCTGTTGTGCCAGATCATGCCGCCCAGCGGCATCAATACCAGCATGAATCCCATCAATACCACCTGCAGCAGGGAGCGTGGGCGAACCTTGGTCATCATCTCGTCTCTTGCATTCTCACCGGTGCGCCAGCATAGCCGCACCGCCCCAAAAAACAAAACCGGCCAACGGGCCGGTTTGGATTATCTGGATTGTGGTGATTCACGCCAACGCGACAGAGGCCAGACAGATGGTCAGGATCATCGCCAACGCTCCCGAGGCGGTCAACAGCGCCCATTTCAGCTCCACACTCATGCAAACCTCCTTTCTGCCAATCAGTGCCGGATCACAATAGATAATAGAATGTTAAGCCATAGTTAATCCGATAACCGTGAGCTGCGTATACATTTCAGATGAGCCCAACCAAAGGACGGTAAGCATGTTCTATCTGTGTAGCATTGGTTCCAATCTCGAGCCCGAGCTCCATGTCAGCAAAGCACTGGATGAGCTGCTTGCGCACTTCGGCTCCCTGCAGCTGAGTTCGGTGATCCGCACCAAGCCGGTGGGAATGCACTCCAGCCACGACTTTCTCAACTGCCTGCTGGTGATGGAGAGCCGGCTCGATGCCGCCCACCTCAAGCAGCGCTTTGTCGCCCTCGAAGTGGCTCACGGCCGGGATCGCAGCGATCCACTCTGCAAGGTGCACGACCGGCCGCTCGACATCGATATTCTGGCCAACAGCACAGACGGTGACTTTGCCACGACCGAGGTCGATTCCTATCTGGCGGAGCTACTGGCCGAGCTGTACGGCCATGGTGAAGTGCACGACCCCAAAGTAGCGCTGCAGCTGGAATTGCCCGTCGGATCAGGCAAAACCGTGATTGTGCAACAGATCGGGCTGGCGCCAACCACTCTGGATGCCAGCTCACAGCTCAGCCAGAGCGCGCCCGCCATCCACCTTGATGCTGGCCCCTGTCATATAACTGTTCCCCATCAGTAGCTGCACCGCCTGCCAGATAGGCTCAAGCCCCCCCTCCCGCGCCAGCGGTGTTTTCGCCAACACCTGCTGGCGCCAGCTCTCATCATGTTCATCGAGAAACAGGATCGGCCCCGGCTCTATGGTGTTGACCCGCACCGTGGGCGCCAGCTCGCGGGCAAAGCTCATGGCCAGCGAATGGGCTCCCGCCTTGGTCGCTACATAGCTTGCAAAACGGGGGGCCGGAGCATGGATATAGATATCGGTGATGTGAATGATGCTGGCGTTGGGATTGCTGGCCAGCTGTGGCGCCAGCGCCCGGTTAAGCTGGAAGGGGGCCGCCATATGCACCCGGTAGAACTGCTCGAACTGGGCCAGTTGCGCCACTGGATCTGCCGCCTGCGGCTCGAAAGCCGAGGCGTTGTGGATCACCAGTTCCAGATCTTGATGGACTGCCAGCACGGCGATCAGCTTGCCAACGTCCTCTTCCCGGCCAAAATCCGCCTGCACCAGCTCGACCCCCAGCGCCGCCAGCATGGCCAGCTCCGGCCGCTCGCTGCGATAGCTGCCCGTCACCTGCCAGCCCGCAGCCACCAGCTGTTCACAGAGATAAAATCCGAGTCGACGGCCGCAGCCCGTTACCAATGCACGCATACGATCTCCTTTCCCTTTCATGGTCTTGCATGAACGAAGCCCGCCTGCCCGCGGATCACCGCCGATGGCCGGTGCCTATCAATCCCTGCGGCACAAGCCATTGGTCGCGGGCCACCCACCCGCGTCATAGTGGTGGCATTCCCCTCTTGCAGAGTGACCACCATGCTGAAAGTTCACCACCACATGGGTCGCCTGACCCACTCTCTCACTGCCGGACTCGGCCTGGCCGAGGCACTGGATCGCCTGCATCAATCCGGCCTTGGCGGCCTGCCGGTGCTGGATGAGCAGAAACGGCTGATCGGCTTTCTCTCGGAGCAGGATTGCATCCCCAGCCTGCTCACCGGCAGCTACCACTGCGACACCCGCACCCGGGTGGAAGATCTGATGAACCGCACGCCCCTCTCGGTCGGGCCGGATGAGAGCATTCTGGAGCTGGCCCGCCAGATGGCCGACGCCAAGCCCAAGATCTACCCGGTGCTGCAACAGGGCAAGGTGATCGGCATCATCAGCCGCCGTCAGGTGATGCAGGTCCTCAACCAGCAGATGAAGGTGTGCCAGCAGACCTAAATCTGGTAACGCCCCTTGTCACCGATATCAAAGTGCAGGGGCATCCGCCATTTTGCCAGCGCCAGCAAGGTCAACAGGGCCCCGCAGACCAGCGCCACCAGCGCGGCGGCCCACTCCACCCGCAACCACTCCAGCAGCCACAACAGCGGCAGCAGTATGGGCACCAGCCTGATACCGGGAATGGCGAAGCAAAACTGCTCCTTGAACGCCAGCCCGGAGAGGGTCGCCAGCGCAGCCCCCAGTACCAGCGCATCCGGCGCCCCCACCGCAGCCAGCGCCAGCGCCCCCCAACCAAATCCCTGCAGGATCAGGCGTATCCGCTTGTCGTAGATATGTAGCGAGAAGCCGTAGATAGCGCTTGCCACTGCCAGCAACATCAACCATTGTGCCGACGGGAGCAGTGTCATCCCGCTCAGCAACGCCGCGCCGCGGCAAAGCAGCAGCAGGGCGGCCGCACTCAAGCCAAGGCGGTAGAGCGAGACGGTCAACTTGTCTATCCCGTCCAGCGGGCTCTCGATTTCTGGGTTTGCCATAAACAGTCGCTTCTCACGGATCAGTTGCTACCCAATATACTGGAATCAGGTCCTGGAATATCTTCAAACGGGCTCAGGAGACGTAGTTTGCGTGTGATCCCCCTGTTTTGGTTGCTGTTTCCACTCGGGTTGCCCGCCAAAGAGCTGGTGATCTGCGGCACTGTGGAGCCCCCGCTCAAGTTTCTCGATGCCGATCAGAAACCCCGCGGACTCGATATCGAGATCATCACCACCATCTTCGACAAGCTGGCGACGCCCTTTCGGATCGAACTGGCCGATTCCGCCGCCCGTCTCACCCGCAATGCCGAAACCGGCGCCTGCGATGTGGTGATGACCCACTCCTACAAGGCGGAGCGGGAGCGCTATCTCATCTACCCCCTACAGGCCCATATCCGCCACAGCTGGCACTTCTTCGTGCGCAAGGCAGACCTGTTGAAGATCCGCTACGAGACGCTGGCCGATCTCAAACCCTGGCGCATCGGCGTGACCAAGGATTTCTCCTATACCCCTGAACTGGCAGCGGCCATGACCGACCCGACCTATCAGTTTCAGGAGGTCACAATGAACCAGCTGCAACTGCGCAAACTGCTGGCCGGACGGATCGATACCGTGCCCATGCCGCTGGTCACCGCCTTCACCCAGATCAAGGAGGAGGGACTGGAAGGCAAGCTCGACTACCTGCCCAAACCGCTCAAGAGCAGCCCCTACTTCAACACCTGGGCCCGCGCTAAAGCGGACAAGAACACCCCGGCCCAGATGGCCGCCTACGATGCCGAGCTGCTGCGCATGAAGCGCAACGGCAGCCTCAAGGCCCTCTACGACAAGTACGCCATCCCCTATATCGAACCCTGATCAACGGGTCAGGGCTTCACATCCCGCAGGATCGGGTTTTGCAGCGAGATCAGAGTTTCAGTGGACTGGATCTCGTCGATGGTCTGGATCTTGTTGATCAGCACTATCTGCAGCTCATCGATGGAGCGGGTCATCACCTTCATGAAGATGCTGTAGTGACCCGTGGTGTAGTAAGCCTCCACCACCTCGTCCAGCGCCTGCAACTTGGCCAGCGCCGAGGGGTAATCCTTGGCGCTCTTCAGATTGATCCCGATAAAGCAGCAGACGTCATAGCCCAGCTTCTTAGCGTTCACCTGCACCCGCGTCCCCTCGATGATCCCCGCCTGCTTCATCTTCTCCACCCGCACATGGATGGTGCCCGGGCTGACAGCCAGTTGTTTCGCCAGTTCGGCGTAAGGGATCCGCGCATTCTCCATCAGAGCGGTAAGGATGGCCTGATCGAGATTATCGATCCGGTAATTTTCCGGCATTTTTTTGCACTCCCGTTGACGATACCTCATTAAATAACGGCTTATTTTGAAGAAAAAAACACACAAAGCCTATTTCTATTATCGAATATTGAATTTAGTAGTCATTCCGTTGAAGAATCACCACATCCAACGGGGTTTGAAACAGGAATTCAGCATGAAACAGCACTACATTCGCAGCCAACAGCAGATCAGCTTTGTCAAAGAGATGTTCTCCCGCCAACTCGCCCAGCAACTGGGCCTGATGGAGGTGCAAGCCCCCATTCTGAGCCGGGTGGGTGATGGCACTCAGGACAACCTCTCTGGCCACGAGAATGCAGTGCAGGTCAAAGTGAAAACCCTGCCGGAGCACAGCTACGAAGTGGTGCATTCACTGGCCAAATGGAAGCGCCAGACCCTGGGTCGCTTCGGGTTCGGCCCGGGTGAAGGGATCTACACCCACATGAAGGCGCTGCGTCCGGACGAAGACAAGCTCACCCCCATCCACTCCGTCTACGTGGATCAGTGGGACTGGGAGAAAGTAATGCCGAGCGAGCGCCGCGATCTGGCCTATCTGCAGGAAACCGTGCGCGGCATCTGGGCCGCCATCAAGGCCACCGAGCGCGCGGTCTGCGCCGAGCATGAGCTGACTCCCTTCCTGCCGGCCGAGATCCAGTTCCTGCACAGCGAAGAGCTGCTGACCCGCTACCCGGACCTCGATGCCAAGGGGCGCGAACGCGCCATCGCCAAAGAGCTGGGAGCCGTGTTCCTGATCGGCATCGGTGGCGCCCTCTCCCACGGCGAGCGCCACGATGTGCGCGCCCCGGATTATGACGACTGGAGCAGCCACAGCGAGCTGGGTCTGGCGGGTCTGAACGGTGACATTCTGGTGTGGAACCCGGTGCTGCAAGACAGCTTCGAGATCTCCTCCATGGGGATCCGGGTCGACGCCGAGGCGCTGCGCCGCCAGCTGGCCATCACCGGCGACGAGGATCGCCTGCAGTACGACTGGCATCAGGATCTGCTGGCAGCGCGGATGCCGCAAACCATCGGCGGTGGCATCGGCCAATCCCGTCTGGCCATGCTGTTGCTGCAAAAAGAGCATATCGGGCAGGTTCAGGTTGGTGTCTGGCCCTCAGAGATGAAGGCTGCCGTACAAGGCATGCTGTAAAACCAGTCGAAGCAAAGAGCCTGATCACAAAAAGCATATCGACAAACAGGCACAGGTCGGTGTCTGGCCATCAGAGATGAAGGCTGCCGTACAGGGCATGCTGTAAACAAGATGATTTCATCGGTCTGACCCGCAAGCTGTGGCTAGCGGGTCAGCCCTGAAGGTGTGTGGCGGTGCGGACTGAACGAGCGCAGTCCGGACATGCTGTAAGCCGTGTGGCCATCCCTGATGGCCCGCGGCGAAACCGGGGCTTGCCCCTGCGACCCGCTCAACCCACGCAAGGTCGCGTCACTACATTCCTCCCGGCAATCTTCGGATTGCCGTTTTTTTTGCCCCCGAATCCCCGCCACCAGATATGACAACGCCAGCCCGAAGGCTGGCGTTGCAAACATCGATACGAGATCGGTTACTGGGTCATGGTGAGACCGTTGA
>NZ_JRGK01000209.1 GCF_000764645.1 Aeromonas finlandensis | reverse complement strand
CCCCGAGGGAGTGACCAAGCAGAGTGAAACGCGACCAGCCTGCTGCCTGGACGATCTGGTAGAGATCGTCCAGCCAGTCGACAAAGACATAAGAGGTAGTTTTGTGATCGGAGTGGCCGTGCCCCGGCAGATCGACACAGATGAGGTGAAAATCCCCCAGATGCGGCGCCAGCGGCAAGAAACTGGCACTGTTGTCGAGCCAGCCATGCAGGGCGATCAACAGGGGTTTGCCCTGCTGATCATGATCAGCGGATTGGTTCTCCAGCAGGGCCACCTGCCGACCATCCGCCAGGGTGAGTAGACGCTCGTGCACAGTGCTCATCATGGGATTGATCATGGCCAGCCTTAGCGACGCAGCGGCCGTCTCGGCCAGAAGGGATCATAGAAGGGGTCGTAGAAGTAGGGGTCCATATAGCGCACCTCCACCTCCTTGACTGGCGGCCACAGCTTGCTGCCCGTCACATTGAGCACCGAGAAGCGATACTTGTGCTCGCCAATCTGGCTATCAACCGGCTTGCCGATGGTGCCAAGCACCGTCAGGCTGCGCCCCTTGGCGTAGAGAGTCGGATCGACAAAACCCTTCATAATGGCGAGAAAGCGGCCCGGGCTCTGCTCGGTCTGCTCCGGCACACCGTTGGATTTGAGCGGCAGATAGACCACTTCAATGACGCTCTGATCCGCCTTGTTATGCACCGCCGAGATCACACCGCTCCAGCGGGCGGGTTTACCCTCCATCCCGCCAAGGGCTGGCTGATAGGCCACCAGCTGGTTTTCTGGCTCATAGACCAGCTCCTTGGGGACCGAGCTACAGGCCCCGAGCAGCAGGGCCAGCGCCCCGACCACCATCCCGCGTTTCATCATGTCGCTTCTGGTATTACGGATCATGTCACTCTCCTGTTGCCAGCGTGGCCCGTCGGGCCATCCGCTTGTGTTGCAGCTGATGAGCGGCAAGAGCGACATGACGTCAGCGCTCCTGCCCTTATTCGCGACCCGGCAGTTTTTTCCAGGTCACCTTGTCACGCAAATAGACCGGCGTCGCCTGCTCCACCGGCACCGCCTCCCCCGCCAGCCAGGCGGCGCGGGCCAGCGGCAGCATGTCTTCTGCCGCCGGGAAGCGCACCTGACTCACCGCCAGCTCATCGGCCAAACCACTCAGGGTCTCGCCATAGGTCTCAAAACCGGTGCCGACGCAGGTCACCCGACCCGCCAGCTTGCCACGGACGTCAACCAGTGCCGCGGGATCGCTCACCACCTCGTCGCCCACCAGCTGCATGCGGCCCTCGATCAGCTCATAGCGGCCGAAATAGACCTCGTTCATCCGCGCATCGATGGCGGTCAGCACCTGTTCGACGCCATCCAGTCGATAGGCGCCTTGCGCCATAGCGGCCAGCGTCGAGATGCCAATCAGCGGCACACCCACCCCGAACGCCAGTCCCTGCGCCACGCTGATGCCGATCCGCACGCCGGTAAAGGAGCCCGGACCGCGGCCGAACGCGATAGCGTCGAGGTCACTCAAGGTTATCCCGGCATCGTCTAACACAGCCTGAACCATCGGCAGGATTTTTCGGGTGTGATCCCGTGGCGCCTCCTCCCAGCGAGAAAACAGCGTGTCACCCACCAGCAAGGCGGCGGAGCAGGCTTCGGTGGCGGTATCAACGGCCAGGATCTTCAACTCGTTCATGCTTTCCAATCTCTATAAAATCAGTCAATTACATAACCGGCAAGCGAGATATGCTCACCCGTTGTTCAAATCTGTTAGCTGGCGGCAAACTTATTCACCGCGATCGAAAAAGCTCCCCAGCGTCCCCAACTCCCGGGTGCGAGGGATGGCGGGCAGGCTCTTGATAAAGGTGGCACCGTAAGGTTTGTTAACCATCCGTGGATCACAGATCACCAGCACCCCGTGATCACTGCGATCACGAATAAGCCGCCCCACCCCCTGTTTGAGGGCAATCACCGCCTTGGGCAACTGCAGTTCGGCGAAGGGATCGCCACCCTTGAGCTTGCAATCATCCACCCGCGCCTTGAGCAGCGGATCATCGGGGCTGGCAAACGGCAGCTTGTCGATGATAACACACGACAACGCCGCCCCTCGCACGTCGATCCCCTCCCAAAAGCTGCTGGTCGCCACCAGCACGGCGCGGCCATTCTCGACAAACTCCTTGAGCAGCCGCTGCTTGTTGTCCTCCCCCTGCAGCAAGACGGTACGGCCAATCTCCCGGCGCAACACCTCGGCCACCTGACGCATCACCTGATGGCTGGTGCAGAGGAAGAAACAGCCACCCGGTGTCTTGTTGATGAGCGGGATCATCAGATTGGCCAGCTGCTCGCCACGACCAAAGGCGTTGGGCTCCGGCAGATAGCGGGGCACACAGAGTCGCGCCTGCTCGCCATAGTCGAACGGGCTGTCGAGGATAAGCTCGGCGCTGCCCGCCAGCCCCAGCTCGGCCTTGAAGTGATCAAAACGCATATCCACCGTCAGGGTGGCGGAGGTAAAGACCCAGGCCACCTCCGGTTTTTGCACCTCGGCACTGAATCGCTCGGCCACCGAGAGCGGGGTCAAATTGAGGGAAAAATGGAGCCGCGAGCAGTCATACCAGTAGGAGAAACCGGTCTGGTTGACCGCCAGCACCTCCCCAAGGCGAGTGCGCAGCTCGCAGATCCGCTCGAAGGCGTGATCCAGCTGCTCGCCACGGCCGAGCGCGAGTTTGAGCACCTCGTAGCAGAGCCCGATGGCGTCGTTGAGACGAGCCAGCGCCTGACCCCAGAGCGATTGGCGCAGCATGTCGCGGGTATTGCCACGACCGCCATCCACCCCGAAGGCGAGCCGCAGATCCTGACTGGCGATGGCGAGCCGGTCCGCCGCCTTGCCGAGCTGGGCCATGTCGTGGGCTTCGGCC
>NZ_JRGK01000208.1 GCF_000764645.1 Aeromonas finlandensis | reverse complement strand
TAATAGCGATGGCAAAATCATGTTCGGCTATTACCGGAAATTCCTTGATGGCCACCGTCAGCGGCTTGTCACCAATCAGCGCGCTGCAACTGGTGTGGGAAAGATCACAAATCTGATCTTTTGTCTGACCAGCAGGCACGCTGCTATCGGTCGAAAACCAGGTGCGATAGGCCACCAGCACCAATAACAGCGCCAATACCAGTGCAAGGTGCAAAACTTTACGTGCGGTAAGTCTCTCTTTCATCAAAAACAGCCCGATTAAGATGCAATTAAAATAGTTTTTTGTGATCTCGAACAAGGTAAAAAACCGCCAAAACGAGACCGGACGGAGCCAAATATATCACTGTTTATACTGTTATTTTACCTGTCAGTTCAGTATCATTCCCATGAAGTTTTCATTTAGCCATCTTTTGCTTTTCCTTTCGTTAACAGATGTTAACAACTGGTCGGCGGTGGCTGATGAAGCCAGTCCGGTTTTCCGGATACAAAACCAAACAACAGCAGCATCGGAAGCGGAATATAACGATGAGCCATACAACTAACCATCCTGAGTACAACTACACCGTTGTTCGCCAGTTTACCGTCATGACGATAGTCTGGGGAATTGTCGGCATGTCGGTTGGCGTACTGATTGCAGCCCAGTTGATCTGGCCTGCCCTCAACTTCGACACTCCGTGGCTGACTTACAGTCGTCTGCGGCCCCTCCATACCAACGCAGTGATCTTCGCCTTCGGCGTCAGCGCTCTGATGGCAACGTCGTTTTACGTTGTGCAGCGCACCTGCCAAACCAGGCTGTTCGGTGGCCCTCTGGCGACCTTCGTCTTCTGGGGCTGGCAAGCGATCATCCTCTCTGCTGCGATCTCTCTGCCGCTGGGTTACACCTCCGCCAAAGAGTATGCCGAGCTGGAGTGGCCAATTGATATCGCCATCACAGTGGTATGGGTCGCCTACGCCATCGTCTTCTTCGGCACCCTGATGAAGCGCACTACCTCCCACATCTATGTGGCGAACTGGTTCTTCGGCGCCTTCATCATCACCGTTGCGGTGCTGCACATCGTTAACAACATGGAAGTGCCGCTCTCCGGCATGAAGTCCTACTCCATGTACTCCGGTGCCATGGATGCCATGGTGCAGTGGTGGTATGGCCACAACGCGGTAGGTTTCCTGCTGACCGCAGGCTTCCTGGGGATGATGTACTACTTCGTGCCCAAGCAGGCCGGTCGTCCGGTATACTCCTATCGCCTCTCCATCGTGCACTTCTGGGCGCTGATCTCCCTCTACATCTGGGCCGGTCCGCACCACCTGCACTACACAGCGCTGCCTGACTGGGCCCAGTCGCTGGGCATGGTGATGTCCCTGATCCTGTTCGTGCCCTCCTGGGGCGGCATGATCAACGGCATCATGACCCTCTCCGGTGCATGGCACAAACTGCGTTATGACCCCATCCTGCGCTTCCTGATCGTCTCCCTCTCTTTCTACGGCATGTCGACCTTCGAAGGCCCGATGATGGCGATCAAAACCGTCAACGCCCTCTCCCACTACACCGACTGGACCGTTGGTCACGTGCACTCCGGTGCGCTGGGCTGGGTTGCCATGGTCTCCATCGGTGCGGTCTATCACCTGATCCCGAACCTGTTCGGCCAGGGCCGGATGTACAGCATCCGCTTGATCAACGTTCACTTCTGGCTGGCGACCGTGGGCACCGTGCTCTACATCGTTGCCATGTGGATTTCCGGTGTAATGCAGGGCCTGATG
>NZ_JRGK01000207.1 GCF_000764645.1 Aeromonas finlandensis | reverse complement strand
GCCCGGAGCCCCCAACAGAACAATGCGCATACACGCTCCTATTGATTGGTTATTCAAATCTTGCGAAGGCAAAAAAGTACACGGTTTCGCCCGTTTCTACAAGGGTGAGCCACCTGAATGAGCACTTTATCGCCACAATAACCGGCTGATCGAACAGGATTTCATCGCAAGGGGAAGACGCAAAAATAGCCAGGGATTCAGCATAGAGCGCCAAAAGCAGGAAAGGCGTACTGCAGAAAAAAAGATCCCGGCTCAGGGCCGGGAATTGCGCTCAAAGTAACTACTTGTCGCTCGTAGTAGGAACAGGGCAATAGTAGGTGGCCCCCTGTGCGTCAACAACTGTCAGATGTGACAGGGAGACCGCTATGGAACCGGAACTGCGGATCCGGCGCGCAGATAAGCTCGGCTTCCAGCTTGCCAAAGAAGGCCACCCGCTCGCTGATATCCTCTCCTGCATACTGTTCGGCCAGGCTCAGGTAATCCTGATAGTGGCGCGCTTCGGAGCGCAGCAAAGAGACATAGAAGCGGCTCAGCTCTTCGTCAAGATGGGGAGCCAACTTGGCAAACCGCTCGCAGGAGCGGGCCTCGATATAGGCGCCGATGATCATCTTGTCGACTATGGTCGCCGGTTCATGGGTGCGCACATGCTGCATCAATTGGCGGGCATAGCGGGAGGCCGTCACCGGCCCGTACTCGATGCCGCGGGCCTGCATGATCTCCAGCACCTGCTCGAAGTGATGCAGCTCCTCCTGAATGAGCCGCACCATGGGAAACAGCAGCGGATTGCGTTCCAGCTCGGCAAAGACGGAGCGATCAGACTCCCCCATGCTGCGTTTGCCCAGGATCTCGGCCTTCTCCGGAATAGCATCCAGCTCGCGATAAAACTCCAGCTTGGGCAGCAGATGGCGCTTGCCCTTGGGCAGGCAGTAGCGACGTACCAGACTGTGGGCGGTGAGTGCGGCCTTGGTCTCGCAGTTGGCGTGATCGATGAGCAGGGTCGGCAAACGGGCCGGATCCCGCGCTATCTCCACCCACTCATCCGGGGTCTCGCACTGCAAAAACTGGCGCACTGGGGCTAGCAGATCATCCATCTGAACTCTCGTCTGTTAAAAGCGTATCGATCATACATGTTGCTGCCTATGCTAGCGGATCCCGCTGGCCGTGCCCATATCCGGCAAGATAAACGGATATTTTTCAAACAGATATCCCCTCCCCCTTAAACCCGAGCGAGGTAGAAACGACAATGGGGGCCACAGGCCCCCATCTCGCTATCGCATCCGGCAAAACCGCAAACGTTTAACTGCCTTCGTTAAAAATTTCCAGATTGCTGGTGCCTTCCTGCCATTCACGTACCGCTTTGGTGTCATCGTTGCGCAAGGCATTGAGGTGATCCAGATAGGACTGATCCACGTCGGAGGTGACGTAGTGGCCATTGAACACCGAGGTCTCGAAGTGACGCAGATCCGGGTTGATCTCCCGCACTGCCGCTTCCAGATCTTCCAGATCCTGGAAAATCAGGCCGTCAGCGCCAATCAGCTTGCACACCTCTTCCACTTCACGGCCGTGGGCGATCAGCTCGTTGGCGGTGGGCATGTCGATACCGTAGACGTTGGGGAAGCGAATTTCCGGCGCTGCCGAGGCGAAGTAGACCTTGGCTGCCCCTGCTTCACGGGCCATCTGAATGATCTGCTCGGACGTGGTACCGCGCACAATGGAGTCATCCACCAGCAACACCTTCTTGCCCTTGAACTCTGAGCTGATGGCGTTGAGCTTGCGACGCACCGACTTCTTGCGCTGGGTCTGGCCCGGCATGATGAAGGTACGGCCAATGTAGCGGTTCTTCACGAAGCCCTGACGGTATGGCAGGTCGAGGGTGTGGGCGATCTCCAGCGCCACGTCACAGGAAGTCTCGGGGATGGGGATGACCACATCGACGTCGAGATCTTCCCACTCGCGGGCAATCTTTTGACCCAGCTTGCGACCCATGTTGAGGCGGGCAGCGTAGACCGATACTTTATCGATGCACGAATCGGGACGGGCGAAGTAGACATATTCGAAGATGCAGGAGCTCATCTGCGGGTTCTCCGCACACTGCTCGGAGAAGAGCTGGCCCTGCTCGGTGATGTAGATGGCTTCACCCGGCGCAATATCACGCAGCGTTTCGAAACCGATGGCGTCGAGCGCCACGCTCTCGGAGGCGAGCATGTACTCCACCTGACCCTGCTCGTCCTGACGACGACCGAGGATCAGCGGGCGAATGCCGTTGGGATCACGAAAGCCGATGAGGCCGTGGCCAATCACCAGCGAGACCACCGCATAGGCGCCGCGGATCTGCTGATGGGTTCGGCGCACCGCAGCGAAGATATCTTCGGGGCGCAGGGCCATCTTGTCGCAGCGATCCAGCTCGTGGGCCAGCACGTTCAGCAACACTTCCGAATCGGAGGTGGTGTTGATGTGACGACGGGCGACCTTGAACTGCTGCTCCTTGAGCTCCTTGGCATTGGTGAGGTTGCCGTTATGGGCCAGCACCATGCCGTAGGGAGAGTTCACATAAAAAGGTTGGGCTTCAGCGGCACTGGAGCTGCCTGCGGTGGGATATCTGACATGACCTATGCCGATGTTCCCTTGCAGACGCTGCATGTGGCGCACTTCAAACACGTCCTTCACCAGGCCATTGGCCTTGCGTTGCCGGAAGTTTCCACTATCAATGGTCACGATCCCGGCGGCATCCTGTCCCCTGTGCTGCAACACCGTCAAGGCGTCGTAGAGGGCCTGATTGACGGGGGTGGTGCCAACTATACCGACAATACCACACATGTCTTTGCTACCTCGAAGTCACTATACCGGTTTAAGAAAACTGGATGAGTTCAGCATGAACCCGAAAAACCACTGGATCACCGGCTTGAACTCCGGCACCAGCTTGGACGCCACCCACCAGTCACTCT
>NZ_JRGK01000206.1 GCF_000764645.1 Aeromonas finlandensis | reverse complement strand
GGTGTTGATTGCACCATTCGCGAACTGGCAGAGACAATGGCCAAGGTTGTGGGCTTTTCTGGTAACGTCGTATTTGATACGAGCAAACCTGACGGCACTCCGCGCAAGTTAATGGATGTAAGTCGCTTGGCAAAGTTAGGCTGGCGTTATACCCATTCATTGGAAGCAGGGCTGACCCTGACTTATCAATGGTTCTTGGAGCACCAAGATGCCTTTCGTAAATAATGAGGTCGAAAATCAACCTAGTTATTGGTTGGATAAGACACAATTTCAGCAGATAGTGGCGGCGACGCCACTTATCTCACTTGATTTGATTGTGCGCAATCAGCAAGGGCGGGTATTACTTGGTCGCAGGTTAAACCGTCCGGCGCAAGGCTTCTGGTTTGTGCCAGGCGGGCGGGTGCGAAAAGAAGAGCGGCTTGATGCAGCTTTTTTGCGTTTAACTAGGGAGGAATTGGGGTTTGTTACGAGTCGCGATTGTGCCCGTTTCCTTGGCCCTTATGAACACTTTTATGCCGATAATTTCTCGGGTGAGGGTTTTTCAACCCATTATGTAGTACTGGGATATGAAGTGGCATGGCAGGGTCAATGCAATGCGCTTCCGGTAAGCCAGCACGATCAATATTGCTGGTTTGAGGTGAATGAGTTGCTACAAAATCCGAGTGTGCATCAGCATACCAAAGATTATTTTTTAGAAAGGATGTAATGCCATGTTATTGCCAGTTGTAATGGCTGGGGGCTCGGGGACTCGCTTGTGGCCCTTGTCGCGCACTCTGTTTCCCAAACAGTTTTTATCGCTAACCAGTACGGCTACTATGTTGCAAGAGACTCTGTTGCGCCTTTCTCCTCTGGATCATCAGCCAGCGTTTCTAATTTGCAATCAGGAACATCGTTTTATCGTGGCAGAACAGTTGCGCAAGGCCAAGCTGGCACATGGTGGTATTGTGTTAGAGCCGGTCGGACGCAATACAGCCCCTGCGGTAGCAATTGCTGCACTGCATGCTCGTGCCAAGGGGGAGGACCCCTTGCTGTTGGTATTGGCTGCAGATCATGTAATTGCGCAGCCAGCAGCATTTTGCCAGGCGGTGCAAGCAGCCATGCCACTTGCTGAGCAGGGAAAATTGGTAACTTTTGGCATAGTGCCCACAGCGCCAGAGACAGGCTATGGTTATATCCAACAAGGTAATGCGATAGGGCTGGGGGCGAGCAAGGTCGCTGCTTTTGTCGAAAAGCCTAACCTAGAATTGGCACAACAATATCTGACAGATGGCCGTTACTTGTGGAATAGCGGAATGTTCTTATTCAAGGCATCTGTCTACTTACATGAGCTTGGTAAGTATTGTCCGCAAATAGTTGAACAGTGTCAGTTGTCATTACAGCTTGCGCTAGATGATCTCGACTTCATAAGGCTTGACGCGGATGCTTTTGCTGCCTGTCCAGATGATTCGATTGACTATGCGGTAATGGAAAAAACCGCCAATGCAGTTGTTATGCCGCTTGATGCGAATTGGAGCGATGTTGGTTCTTGGTCTGCCTTATGGGACGTGAGCGAGAAGGATGCACAAGGTAATGTGTTGCAAGGGGATGTACTGACCGAGCAGACCCATAACAGCTTTATTTATGCCCAACATCGTTTAACCGCTACCGTAGGAATCGATGATGTGGTGGTGGTAGAAACAAAAGATGCAGTTTTGGTCGCACATAAAGATCGTGTGCAGGATATCAAAGGGATTGTCAATCAATTAAAAGCGGCTAATCGCGCAGAGCAACTGCAGCACCGTGAAGTATTTCGCCCCTGGGGAAGTCACGATGCGATTGCTGATGGCGAGCGATACCATGTAAAGCAGGTGATGGTGAAGCCAGGTCAAAAAACAGCGGTACAAATTCACTACCATCGAGCCGAGCATTGGATCGTCGTCTCTGGCACGGCAAGAGTGACCCGAGGCGATGAAAACTTTTTGATTTCAGAGAATGAGTCAACCTATATTCCGGTTGGTGTGGCTCACTCCATCGAAAATCCAGGTAAAGTTCCTCTTGAAATTATAGAAGTACGTACCGGAATTTATCTTGCAGAAGATGATATTGTTCGGATTCCATCTACTGGAGTAGGTTATTGATGAAGATCAGCATTATTACTG
>NZ_JRGK01000205.1 GCF_000764645.1 Aeromonas finlandensis | reverse complement strand
CAACATATTGGCACATCAAAGCCTACCTTGTAATTTTACACATGGTATTTAAACAATTAAATAAACATATTTTGAGGAATTATTTATCCAGGGTCATTACGAATTTTAAAAAATTTTCAAGGGAAATATATGAAAAAAAATGGTGTTGGAAGCAGAACAAAACGGGTCGAAGATAAGCGGCTGTTGCTTGGGAAAGCAAAGTTTGTCAGCGATATTCGGGTCGCAGGATTACAAGATGTAGCATTTTTGCGCAGCGCCGTGGCACATGGGCGTATTCGTTCAATAACCAAGCCCTCTGGCAGTGAAAAACTGGTTTTCACCAGTGACGATCTTGCGGGCGTCAAGCCAATTGAAGCTAACTCAAGCTTACCAAGTTCTCGTCAATCAGAACAATGGGTACTGGCTCGTGATAAAGTTCGTTTTGTCGGTGAAATTATTGCCATGTGCATTGGTAAAAACCGTGCCGATGCAGAAGACTTGGTGGAAACCGTTGAGGTTGATATCGAGGAGTTGCCTGTTATCACCAGCATTGAAGCTGCCCTTGCGCCTAGTGAGGTTCGTGTTCATGACGAGTGGGACGATAATTTATTTCTTAATTTTGAGATAGGCTCTGATATATCACACTTGGAACAAGAGGCAGATTTTGTTATCGAACGTGAATATCGCATGTCTCGTCAGGTGATGAATCCGATGGAAGGAAAAGGTATCGTTGCCTATTGGGATGAGAAAGAAAATCAACTTATCGTTTATACCTCTACGCAGGTTCCTCATTTGATTCGGACTGGTTTGTCACAGTGTTTGAACATACCACAAGGAAAATTACGTGTTATCGCTCCGGATGTTGGTGGTGGTTTTGGTTATAAATGCATTCTACAACCAGAAGAAGTTGCCATAGCATGGTTAGCGCTCAAAAATCGTGGTGCTTATCGCTGGATAGAAGATCGCCGAGAACATTTAGTCGCAGGAGCAAATACTCGCGAACATCACTACAAAGTGAAAGCATACACTGATAAAAAAGGCCGTATATTAGGTTTAGATGCTGTTATCGCTGTTGACTCTGGTGCGTATTCTGTATGGCCATTTACAGTAGGACTTGAGGCAGCACAAGCGGGTGGTAATCTCCCTGGTCCTTATAAAATCACCAATTATCACTGTAAAGTGCTTTCTCCTGCGACGAATAAACCAGCATTTTGCCCTTATCGGGGGGTTGCGCGTCCAGGCGTATGCTTTGCAATTGAACGCACCATTGATGAAATCGCTCGAGCAGTGGGCCGCGAAGCATGGGAAGTGCGTCTGGAGAATTTGATCCCACCAGAGGCAATGCCTTACACCAATATTACTGGAAAATATTACGATAGTGGCGATTATCCAACCGCATTACATCGGGCGATCGAAATGGTCGATCTTAACGCTGTTCGCCAACGTCAGAAAGATACCGTCAATAGTAAAAAACGCATTGGTATTGGTTTTGCCATTTTTAATGAACAGAGTGCCCACGGTACTCAAGTTTTTGCAGCCTGGGGATTACCCTTGGTACCCGGTTATGAAGCCGCAACCGTACGACTTACCCCTGATGGTGGGCTTGAGGTGCTATCCGGCACTCAAGGTATCGGACAAGGTATCCAGACCACATTGGGTCAGGTCGCCAGTGAAATAACAGGGATTGATTTTGAGCAAATTAAAGTGGTGTTGGGCGATACAGGTAATACCCCATACTCGACAGGGGCCTACGCATCCAGAGCGATGGTCATGGCAGGTGGTGCAGTTTCCCAAGCCTGTAAGGAGCTGATCAATAAGATAACTCGTTTAACTGCGGAAATAATGAAGTGCGCAGAAAATGAAATAGTGATTGCTGATGGACATGCAACTGGCCCGACTCGGAGCTTATCTTTTGCCGAGCTGGGTAATATTTGGTATGTGCAACCTGACCGTTTGCCTAAAGGCATTCACGTTGAAGGATTAGAAGCTACAGGATATTACAAACCTGCTGTTGACAGCGGTGTATTCTCTTATGCCGCCCATGCCGCTGTGGTTGAGGTCGATATAGAGACCGGACTGGTGAAAATTCTCGATTATGTTGTTATTGAAGATTGTGGCCAAATGGTTAACCCCATGATTGTCGAAGGTCAAACTATTGGCGGTGTTGCTCAAGGTATTGGCACCGCACTATATGAAGAAGTGCGTTATGATAGCAAGGGTCAGCCTATGAGTTCTACCTTAGGCGATTATCTCTTACCCGGGCCAAATGAAATTCCCCAAATCCGGATTGGCCATATGGAACATCTCTCGCCTTTTACTGAATTTGGTATTAAAGGGATCGGTGAAGGTGGTGCTATTGCACCTGGCGCCTCCATTCTCAATGCTATCAATGATGCTCTGGGAGACATGGGAGTACATCTCAATACAACACCTGCCTCACCGGAAAGAATTCTCACCGCTATCCATAATGCTCATCATGTGCCAACCACTACCGCGGAGATGAAAAATGAAACCTGTTCAATTTAATTATTGTTCTCCAAAGACCTTGGCAGAAGCTTGGGAAGAATTTTTACCGGACTCAGTGACCAAATGGCTCGGTGGCGGTCAGTCTTTAGGTCCGATGTTAAACCTGCGCTTGGCTCGACCCAATACCCTTGTGCAACTGTCAGGCATTGAAGAATTAACTCATGTAGAAATAACCAAGCAATATATTCGCTATGGTGCCATGTCACGTCATGCTGATTTTGAAGATGGCAAATTGCCTGATATTACTGGACATATGTTACAAAACATTGCAGCTGGCATCGCTTACAGAGCAGTACGCAATCGCGGCACAATAGGCGGAAGCTTGGCTCACGCAGATCCTGCTGCAGACTGGTTAAATGCCATGGTCGCTCTTGACGCCAAGATCAATATTACAGGGAAGAATGGCAAGCGCAGTGTTACCGCAACAGAATTTATGTTGGCGGCGTTTACTACCGTGATGACAGCAGATGAGGTAATTGTTTCAGTAGATGTCCCCCGCCTAAGTGATAATGCTCGCTGGGGTTATAGTAAATACTGCCGTAAACCTGGGGAGTTATCTGAAGCGACCGCAACCGTCGTTGTTGATCCTGATCGGGGATATGCACGCATTGTTTTGGGAGCCTTGCATGGCGCCCCAGTGCCTCTCGAGGAGCTGGCAGATATACTGGCACAAAAAGGCCTGGACACCGCATTAGAGTATGTCGAGGAAATCGTTACCCCTTATGTTTTATCTATGTCTGAATATCGCCGAAAAATATACGCTGTAATCGTAAAAAAAGCATTGATGCAACTTAGGGG
>NZ_JRGK01000204.1 GCF_000764645.1 Aeromonas finlandensis | reverse complement strand
AGAGGGAACAATGAACAACCCAATTAAAACCATGACAAATGATAAAACTGCTGATTCAGTGGAAGAGACCAGCAAAACGTTAGATGATGTATTCGACAAAACATCTGAGGTGGTGCAACCTGTACTAAAAAGTTTAAACGAACACACTCATAAAATGATGGATGAATTAGCTGATGTTGCTGGCAACGCCGCTGGATCTATCGAGCAAGAAAGTGAAAACTTGAAAAAAATGAAAACGCAGCTGTTTGATAAATGTCGGGAGCAAATTAATGATAAGCCACTCATCGCTCTCGGCATTGCCATCTCTGCTGGATTTTTAGTTGGTTGGCTACTTAAGCGGCGCTGATTAGCAATGTGCAACACAAATAATGACCCCATTGCTGAACCAGCATTAAAATCAGAAGAGATGGAGTCAATCACTCACTTAGTTGGCTCCATCACAGGGCTGTTTCGTGAACAGTTTCAAGAACAAATGGAATTATTCACACTGGAAATTCAATGTTTTTCCAGCAACCTTATTGGTATGCTTGTCTGTCATCTGGTTGGCGCTTTTTTATTCATGAGCCTGTGGCTCACATTGGTATTTTCATCACTCTTCTGGTTACTCGAGCACGAAATAACTACGAGCACAGCCTTATTTATCATCACTTTTTTAAATGGATTAGCGATTTTCGGCGTCGTGATACGATATAAACACCACAAGTCAAACATATTTAACAACACGATCTCGACTACAGCCAATAGTGAATATGAATCATCAGACAAACCATCAACAGAGCCTAAAACATCGTTATGAAGATACCTGGAGCATGGCGCATCACTCTTGCAGCGAACCATCATAACCGTGCAAGAATGTTCACCTTGAGGCAACAATTACAGTCCCGCCAACTGATGATAACCAAACTATCTTATGAATTAAAACATAGAGTTACAGCCAGCATCACACATCCTGCTTCGCTTTGCTCTGTAGCCATTATTGGATGCGTCCTCGGCTATCAAGGACCACATAATAGAATCAATAAAATAGCAATACGTAGTTTTACGTCAGGAGTAAATCTTCTTTCGTTAATATCATCCATGTTCATTCAACCGAAGCTAAAAAAGTAGGACGGTCTTAATGTTATAAGTTACAGCAGGTGTTACATCTTACATTTCTGAACATAGCGAACACGTATTGAACAAGTCAACGATAAGATGCAAGGTAACTTAATACGTTGCTCCTTAGTGTAAGGATAACAGGGTCAAAACGGAGTAAATTACAATATGGCTGCCAACAAGTAAGGCATCTAGCAGATTGATATATAACCGTAAGGAAAGACATCGACGATAAACAGTGCGCTATTACAATGCCGTGTTTTATTTACGGATGCCGTACTTACATTTTAAAAATCAATCTTCAACATCATTTGGAGTAAACCATTAATGAAAACCACCAACTATTTTTCACACTTATTTGCTATCGTCGTTCTCATCACGGTTGTAGGTTGTGCATCAACAACCACCAAGGAAGGAACTGGAGAATATTTAGATGATTCCGTGATTACCACCAAGGTTGTCACAGCCATATTCAATGATCCAGAACTAAAAACCGCAGAGATTAATGTTGAAACTTTTAAAGGTGTCGTACAGTTAAGTGGCTTTGTTACAAGCAACTACAATATTAACAAGGCGGTTGTTGTCGCCAAAAGCATCAAGGGAGTTACTTCTGTTAAAAATGACCTGCATTTAAAGCAATAAATTTGCCGTTGCATATCAACTTTATATTGAAAATAGGAGTGTTGTTTCATAACTATTTTCGGAGGAATGTGGCATCGCTACTATTTAACCTCATGAAAAAACCATGTTGGCACACTACCTGACTAATAGGGCCTGCACCATCTGATGCAGGCTTTTTCCATGACCACTATCTGCAAGCAGACGCTAACCACCACACTTTCCATCTCTTTTCACTAGCGTAGCGAATATTCAGCTTATTGCGTTATCCGTCAAACAATTCTGACTCGCCCACCTGATGATTGGATTAGCCATAGCAATCCATCATAACGTGCGGGTTTAGGGTTTGTACTCAGCCATTTATTGGCAAGCAGCGACAAGGAGATGTAGTGCATTATTCACGTATTGAGTGGGTAGACGGTGACAGGTGAGCACGAAGGGGGACATTACAGCAGGCAAGATCAGTTGGCTTGTGTCAGCCATTTGTCGTTGAAGATATTGATAAATGCCTCCCCCGCTTCACTGCGTGGCGTGACAAGATAGAAGGTGATGTTCTGACGAAATAACGAGAGACGGTACAGTGCCTCATTGTCCTCCTTTGAAAGACTCTTTTTGGAGGTGTCATTAATAGAGACCAGATCCACTTTTCCTTTTTTCAGCAACTCTAAACACTGGTTGAGACGGTTGGTCGTTCTGACGATTAACTTCTGCTCGATAATGACCCGTTCAATTGCCTCGGAGAACCACCCTTTTGGCACACAAGCACTCCTCTTGTGCCACGACACTGACTCCAACCATTTTTTGTCTGCAGTGGTGTACCAGGACTGTATGTCGAAGGCGATGGGCGTACTAAAAAGCAGGCTGAGGCCACGCTTGTTACTCCAGGTAAAAGGAAAAGCCGCAATCGCGTTACCAAGCTCGATATTCTTGAGCCCCCTCGGCCAAGGCTGGTAAGAGACACGTAGATCCTGATAACCAACAGCGTGAAGCGTCGCGAGCACCTGATGCACCAAATACCCGCCATCGGCCAGTTCAACCGAGGAGTAAGGGGGTAATTCGCCAGTGATGATGACCGCGCCCTGTGACTCGCTTACGGGGAGCAACACCAGAGCAAACAGGACAACCTGGAACAGGTGCAGACAAGAGGCCGACATGGTGTGCTGAACAGCAGTGGCGAAGATCCTGCAACATATGTACATGACAATCGATCCCGCCGCTAAACACTGTTAATAGATTAGTCCTTTTTCGGGGAAAAAACATATTTTATTCACACCTTCCCCTTCGCCAGGATGAGCAAAAAGGTGGTTTATATGACCGCGGGCTTGCAATCGGCATCCAAGGGATGGGACTTCTCTTTAAGAGACCTGCAGCTCAAGGTCGACAGGATCGGTGCAAGCGGTGTGACTACCAGAGTCATCAGCATGGCTACTGATTAGAGGCGGGAGGGCTCTGGCGGTGTATAAGCTCAGCGCCAGATTTCGGTCAGGAACGCACACAGGCAAGCAGCTGGGTCACCTTGTGGCGTGTATAACGCTTGTCTCGGGTATGCAGGGATTGTTTGATCTCTTTACGACGACCACAGGGGAGCGTGGTGACTTTCCGGTAACACCAGATGCCGTGGGGACTGAGCCAGAGATTCATCGATGAGCTCCTCATCGTCCACACAACGTGGATGACCAAGGGCTTTAGGAAGCTAACTTATTGAATGGCAGAAACAAGTGGTGGCCCTACCAGCCACATAATGAAAACTTTCTTCTTTAATATCAATTGCTTGAGTGACCAACAAGCAATCTTGCACACATCAAGTGGATGACCTTTATTGGGTCAATCTGATGAACTTATGGTTAAGCAAGCACGGCATTTGGTACTTTCGCAAGGTGACTACCCTCCCCTGCGGGAGTCGTAAAGAAATCAAGAAGTCACTAGCAACAAGGGACAAGCGAGCAGCACAAGCCAAGGTAATTGACTTGTTGGCCTGCAAGGGTTCTCGGGCAGCGGCTATCAGGCTAGAGGTATCGCCCAAGCCGAAGACCCCACCAGCGACAACAAAGCCCATCAAAGCTGACCAGCAAGTAAAGCGGCTGTCTCTCCTGATTGATTCTTACCTTCGGGAAAAGGCCTTATCTTGGGCACCGAAAGAGGTGAAGAACCAGCGCTATTACATCCAACACTTTATAGAAAGGTCTGGTGATAAAGCACCTACTGGGTACACCAAACAAGATGCTGTGACATTCAAGGATTATCTGCTTGGCTCGGGTAAAAGCCCTGCAACGATTAACAAGTTTCTCGCCAAGCTGGCTCTCCTCTTCAAGTGGTTAGCTGGACGCATAGAGAACCTATCAAACCCATTTGATGGCCTTAAGCTGCAACGAGTGAAAGAGGTTAACTCTCGGAGCAGTTACACAGACTCGGAGCTTTCCAAATATCTTGCCTGGGCAAACCAACAAAAGGATTTCAGAAGATGGATTCTGCTCCTTGGTGCCTACTCAGGGG
>NZ_JRGK01000203.1 GCF_000764645.1 Aeromonas finlandensis | reverse complement strand
GCGCGCGGTAGCCGTCGCGAATGGCCAGATGGGTGTTGTTGAACACCTCGAGCGGCTGGCTCGGGTTGGTCACCAGAATGCTGGAGAGGCTCTCGCGCAGGGCGGCCTCGTCACAGTTGCCGTCACGGGCCACCTTCTGCACCAGATACGCAGCCTGGCAGATGCCGGCAAAGGCCATTGTTCTGTCTTGGAATTTATCGCTCATATCTTCACAGCCCTGTTCTGTTCATTCACCGGCCGATGCCATGATCCGGCCTGGACGTTGCCAATCATGTATCGCTGCCTTGTGCTGTTTTTTCTTTGTCCCCTCTCCCTCAGGGAGAGGGTCAGGGTGAGGGTGGTTACCCCCTCATCCCCAACCCTTCTCCCGCGAGGGGAGAAGGGAGTACAGCGCGGACGCTTGTGAGCGCCCAGCCCTTAGACCGGATGGCTGAAACGTTGTTCGATGATGCCGCCGCCCAGACACACTTCCCCGTCGTAGAAGACGGCGGATTGGCCCGGGGTCACCGCAGCCTGTTTCTCGTCGAAGATGACCCGGATGGTCTCATCGTCGATGGGCTGGATCAGGCAGGGAATATCCTGCTGGCGGTAGCGGGTCTTGACGGTGCAGCGGCGCGGCTCGCGGATCGGAGTGCGATCCACCCAGTGCAGCTGGCTGGCGATGAGACCATCGGAGTAGAGGCGGGGATGCTCGCCCTGCGCCACCACCAGTACGTTGCGCTCGACCTCTTTATCGACCACATACCAGGCCTCTTCGGTGGCATCTTTGCGACCACCGATACCGAGCCCCTTGCGCTGGCCCAGGGTGTGATACATCAGCCCCTGATGCTCGCCGATCACCTTGCCATCCACGGTCTCGATTTTACCGGGCTGGGCGGGCAGGAACTTGGCCAGGAAGTCCTTGAACTTGCGCTCGCCGATAAAGCAGATGCCGGTGGAGTCTTTCTTCTTGGCGGTGATGAGATCGAGCTGCTCGGCGATGCGGCGCACCTCCGGCTTCTCCAGATCGCCAACCGGGAACAGGCTCTGACCCACTTGCTTTTCGCTCAGGGTATAGAGGAAGTAGCTCTGATCCTTGTTGGTATCGAGACCGCGCAGCAGGCGCGGGCGGCCGGTGCTGTCGTCACGGCGCACATAGTGGCCGGTGGCGATGTAGGTGGCACCCAGCTCTTCGGCGGCAAATTCGAGGAACGCCTTGAACTTGATCTCCTTGTTGCACAGGATATCCGGGTTTGGCGTGCGGCCCGCCTTGTACTCTTCGAGGAAGTGCTCGAACACATTGTCCCAGTACTCGGCCGCGAAGTTGATGGTGTGGAGTTTCATCCCCAGCTTGTCGCAGACGGCCTTGGCATCAGCCAAATCCTGGGCGGCAGAGCAGTACTCGTCCGTGTCGTCTTCTTCCCAGTTCTTCATGAACAAGCCTTCGACCTGATAGCCCTGCTGCTGGAGCAGGTAGGCCGAGACGGAAGAATCCACGCCGCCGGACATGCCGACGATCACCTTGATTTGGCTGTTGTCTGTCATTAGTCGAAGTTACCAGTTCGTTTAAACGGGGCGTATTCTACCAGAGTTTTGCGCCCCCGGTCACATATCCATGCCGCAGTTCCCATCAGGAGCCTGACAGCAGGAAATCGTTTTTCTGTTGTTGGCCTGCGCCGCCAGAAAAGAGCGTCAAATGGCCTCAGATAAAGGCCTTGAGAGCCGAGAGTGGCAGTCGTGTGCCCGCCAGATAGTCCTGAATGCACTGCCATACCAAGGGGCTGCGCAGAGCCGGTTTGCATTCCGCTATTTCTTCCAGAGTGAGCCAGTGGCAAGCGAGCACATCGCCGTCAGGATCCTCTGGATGGTGCTGACCGGGCGCTTTTTCAAGGTCAAAGATGATGGCGGTGCGCACATAGGTGGCCTCGCTGTCGGCCGGTTTGTAGAGATAGGTGCCGAGCCAAGCGGTCGGCGTGGCGGTCAGCCCCGTCTCCTCTTTCAGCTCGCGGCAGGCAGCGGTGAGCAGATCTTCACCGGCCTCCACATGACCTGCGGGCTGGTTGAAACGGCGCTGGCCTTTTATCTCCTCTTCCACCACCAGAAAGCGCCCCTGCCACTGCACCACGGCGGCGACCGTCAGGCGCGCCTCCATGCGGGCATGGCTGGTGGTCGATTGCTCTGCCTGATTGCTCATCATGACTCCTTGTCGTTGCTATTGGGATTGCCCACGCGGGCCGGTCGGCGTGCCGTACCGCGCCCGCTGCTGCGGGGTTTGCCGCCGGTCGGGCTTGGGGTTGAACTCGCAGTTGAGTGAGTAGCGCGGGGGCGCTCGTCCCGTTTCGGCTGGCTGGCCCGCCGTGGTGCATCCCCTGCCGGTTTGGCGGTATGGGCGCCTGAACGCGATGATGACGAACGCGGGCGGCTGGTGGCGAGCGGCGCCAGCTCGGGGGCGGGCAGGCTGCGGCTCTCGCCGGGTGCCAGACCATCGAGGGTCCAGTCACCGATGGCATAACGGATCAGGCGCAAGGTGGGGTGGCCGATATGGGCGGTCATCCGCCGCACCTGCCGGTTGCGTCCCTCGATAATCTTGATCTCCAGCCAGCTGGTGGGGATCTCCTTGCGCTCGCGAATGGGCGGATTGCGCGGCCACACATCGGGCTCGGCCATAATGCGTGCCCCGGCAGGCAGGGTCATGCCGTCGTTGAGCTCGACCCCTGCGCGCAGATCCGCCAGTTTCTCTTCGCTCGGAATGCCTTCTACCTGCACCCAGTAGGTCTTGGGAGTCTTCTCCCCCGGCTGGGTGAGGCGAGCCTGCAGCTTGCCGTCGTTGGTAAGCAGCAGCAGCCCCTCGCTGTCGCGATCGAGCCGCCCTGCGGCATAGATGCCGGGTTCGCTGATGTAATCCTTGAGGGTCTCACGGCCTGCCTCGTCGGTAAACTGGCAGAGCACCATGTAGGGCTTGTTCAACAGCAGCAACTTGCGATCAGCCGCTGCCAGTTCCGGTTTGCGGGGGGCTGCATGGCGTGGTGCGGCTGGTTTGGCCGCGGTGCGCGGTGCGTTGTCACGCGGCGCACGGCTGACAGAGAGACGGGGGCGGGGAGATTTCATCGGATACACACTTCAGACTGACGATGGCAGCGAGTGTACCACAGGGGGCTGAGAGCAGGATGAACGGCCGCAACGGCAGTCGCGCGTGTTGGCTTGTTGAAACCGGATAACATGTGGAGGCAACCGGGTTGACGCGGGTCCCAACAAGCTCCCGAATGTGGGCGCAGATGGCGAGCTATCCAGCACCCGCGGCGGTGAGAGCGAGAATCCGCGCGCTTGCCACTCTGGTGTATAGCCGAGCTGAAACGTATCCCGGTGGGAGTCATATTCAAGATGGCCGATCAGCTGGTTGCGAGATAAGAGAGTGTAGAGGGTTCACTTTTTAAAAAAGAAAGAGGGTGAGGAATGGCGTGGCAGGGGGGGGTCATGTTGTCTGCACAGCCACGCCAACATCAGAACCGGGACATTCACCTATTGGTTTGCTGGCGAGACAGCGCCGGGCCCAGAAAGGTGGGGTCCTCATATTTGTTGTGTGCATATAGTTAGCACCGAGGTTTTTCTTGACCCTGCAGTGCGTTTATTTGGGTCATAGAATGTCTCTACCAGCTCAAATCCAGCTTTTCGCATCATGCCTGCAGAGGGCAAATTCTCTTCGTGACGCTCGATATAGACATGGCTGCATTTTTGATTGCCAGCCAGTTTAATCGACTCTTTCAGGAGCTGGCTGCCCAGGCCCTTACCACGTTGACTTGCGGCAACAACGACGTCATTCACATACGCGATATCTGATAGTTCAGCATACTTGCTCAACTTGGCCGGGCACGCCTCTTTGATAATGAGAACTGCGAAGCCAACAATACCGTTGTCTTCTGCTAAAACGGGAATGGCTTTTCCCTGATTAACAAGTTGAAATTGATGCTCGATGCTTGCATCGGTAATGTAATTCCACTCATTTTTACCTTCTTTTATAAGGAGTGCCTTCATTGCTTTTAAATCAGCTTCGTTGAGCTGCCTAGAATATATTTTCATATGATATTTTATTTCCCATAACATTTTAGTTCTGTGGTACTTATATTTTTTGTGCATCTCAGCATTAAGATAAAAAGGACATCCACCTTCCGGTGTACTGGCTATCCGGCTATAAATATAGGATATGACGTCGCTTTTTTGCTAAGCAAGCCGCCGTTTTGAGGCTAGCCTATTTGCGATATATTAATAGAGTCTATTTGACATTCACTGAATACTGGATTGGTTATACATTTAATCTTGATTTCACCAATAGATGGAATATCTTCTCTATTTATTTTCTTAAGAGTGTTTTTATAGTCAATGATGAAGTCAGATTTGAAAATAATGTTTATTCCTTTTTCAATTACGTTGCGTAAGGCCGTAACATCTTTTTGTTCGTTGAGATAGCCAAAATAATATGTCTTTTGAATTTCATAGCTGATCAGGAAATTATCAATATATTTTTTTTGACCATGTATGTCACGAATGTAAAATGGAGGCGATATTATGCTTGGCAGATACCCATGTTCAAATTTCTCATATGTTGATAGAGTTTCAGGGGTCAGATTTTTTAAGTCACTTGTCAATGCTTTAATTACATCAGTGTCATTTACATTGAATATAGCATCTCTGTAAATTTGATCTCCTTGATTTAAATAAACCTGAAACATTGGGTTAACATTTACTGAGGATATCTCTGTAACTAAAATAGGTATTTCAATATCAATCTTCCACTTTTCACTTAATGCTTCATGTGCGGTATATAGTGAAATTCCAAGTCGACTTGCTTTACTTATAGCTGTTGAAGAAAATCCATTGGAGGAAACTAACACTCCTTTGTTTGCATTAACATCCTGCATCACCGAGTGAAGTGCATCTACGACACCTACGCTAACTTTCCCCTTATAGTCTTTGCACTCGATAATGGTTTTAATTTTTATTCCAGCAATTTCGGAGGTAATTAAAACATCGATTTGTCTTGGGCCATCTTTACCTTCTAGGTTTACGTTATGTTCAACTTTCTCATAGGCGGGTTGTTTTACTAGTTGCGAAAATATTTTTTCTGTAAGTTTTTCAAATTTAGTACCAGACTTCATTATTACTCCACTATC